>JAFYNH010000026.1 GCA_017549815.1 Selenomonadaceae bacterium | reverse complement strand
TGGGAACTTAACGGGACAACTGAAACTTACAAAAATACTGCGACAAGCGCGGGTTATTCTGTCGTTAATAATCAAATCGTTTATAATGTGGCAAGTGGCGGCG
This sequence comes from Selenomonadaceae bacterium, assembly GCA_017549815.1. Lineage (GTDB taxonomy): Bacteria > Bacillota > Negativicutes > Selenomonadales > Selenomonadaceae > Quinella. The sequence continues at coordinate 27,970 of JAFYNH010000026.1, read as the reverse complement.
AAACTTTAATCATAGTTGACGGCGTTAAATCTTTGGACGGCATTTCTTTAAGCGGAAATACAATAACAGTCGGAGCGGCAGCTCTAAATAACTCGAATGTCACGGTAAGTAACGGATATATTTTGAAACTTCAAGGCGTGGCGGCTCCGAAATATACTGCGGCTCATTTCGACGGCATGACTTACAAGTCTGCAAGCAACACGGCTGGTTATGCTTTAGCTGACAATAAAATCACCTACACGCCGGCGGTTGCGGAAAAAGATTTATTCACAATCAGCGGCGTTAAGTCAACGGACGGCATAATGATTGACGACAAAACAGTTACTATTCCGCTGTCCGCGCTGAATAAATCGAACGTTACAATCAGTGATAAAAACTACAATCTCGCGCTTGCCGACGACGTGAAACCGCCCGAAACTACTGAGTCATGTTGGACGCTTAACGGCACGACTGCTACTTATAAAAATGCCGCGACGACTGCGGGCTATAGCTTGAATGCAAACAATCAGATTATCTACAATGCGGCGGGTGGCGGTAATGATTTAATCAAAATTACAGGAGTTAAATCGCTCGACGGCATTTCTTTAAGCGGAAAAGTTGTTACTGTGGCAAAATCGTCTGTCAACGCGCAAAATATTACAATCAGTGGCGATTATAAATTATCTCTCGACGGCGAAGTTGATAAACCGACAACTACAAAGGCTTGGACGTTCAATAAAAAAGATTCAGTCGCTTCATACGATCAGACGACGACGGCAGGCTATACACTCGCCAAAAATGCCAAATCCATTTCCTATTCAAAGAAAGCGACTAAAAATTTAATCAAAGTCAACGGCGTTAAGTCTGCGAACGGGTTCAAAATTAAAAATAAAGTCGTCACCGTTCCAAATGCGGCACTCAATCAAAAGACGGTAACAGTTAGCGACGGCTTTACTTTAAAGCTCGGCAAAGACGTTACAAAGTCCCAAAAGACAGCGGCGACTTGGTCATATAAAAATAAAGTTGCAACCTACAAATCAGCTTCGACGACGGCGGGTTATACTCTCGACAAAAATGCCAAATCGATAACTTACACGAAAGCAACAGCTACTTCAACTCTCGCAACCGTGAACGGCATTAAATCTAATGTCAATCCGACTGTTAAAAATAAAGTTATCACGCTGAAGAAAGCAAATTTGAGCGGGAGCAAGGTAACAGTCAGCGGCAGTTACGGCTTCAACTTCGCAAAGGGCAATTACAACGATACTTCGATTGTCGGCAGTAAGAATAAAGATTCAATCACGAGTAGTGGCTCCAACCTTTCCATAACAGGCGGCAAAGGCAACGATTTAATCAGCCTCAGCTCCGCCGCTAAAGATAACGTCATTGTCTACAACAGCGGAGACGGCAACGATACGATTGTCGGTTTCGACGGCAATGATATTCTTAAGATAGCAAAAGGCACGGCGAGTGTTGCGATAAAAGACGATGATGTCGTGTTTACGGTCGGCAAAGGCACAATCACCGTTAAAAATGCCGCCAAAAATATTGTCAGCAACGGCAAGAAAATTAATTACATTGACAACACTGGCAAGCATGCTACTTATCCGAGTTCCAGCGTAAGCTTGAAAAGTTCAACGATTAAACTCACAAAAGATTATGATGAAGACAGTTTCGATGTCACGACTTATGGCAATTCGATTCAGACGATAAACGCGGCGGAGGTCGTTCATGACATTTCAATAACAGGCAACAAGCTTGCCAATAAGATTACGGGCAGTGATGAAAACGATTATATCAATGGCGGCGCGGGCAATGACAGCTTAAACGGCGGTGACGGTAATGACACAATCGTTGGCGGCACAGGTAATGACAGCTTGAGCGGCGGAAACGGCGCGGATCTTTTCGTTTATAAAGCAGACGACGGCGATGACGTTATTGTTGATTACGCGGACGAGGATAAAATAAAAATCGCGTCGGGCACGATAAAAAGCGTTAAGAATAGCGGCAATGATGTTATCTTTACTGTCGGTTCGAATAAGATTTCCGTTAAGGGAGCCGCTGATAAGACCGTTACTTACATTGACGCTAAAGGAAAAACTAAATATTATCCGACGACGCCGACAAATCCAGTTATTTTAACGGGTACAAGTGCGATACTCCGCGAAACTTACAGCGAAGACGATTTTACTGCCAAAAATTACGGCGATGCTATTGAGACGATAGACGCTTCAGCTGTCACTCGCAAGCTTAAAATCACGGGCAACGGCAAGGCGAATTTGATACTTGGCGGTTATGAGAACGACACGATAAACGGCGGCAAAGGATCTGATACTTTACAAGGCGGCTCTGGTGCAGATGTTTTCCTTTATGCAAAAGGCGACGGCAAAGATATTATTATCGATTACGCTTCGGAAGACACGATTAAGATAACGTCGGGCAAAATAAGCAAAACGACGGTTAGCGGCAACGACGTTATTTTTACGGTCGGTTCGGGCAAAATAACTGTCCAAAATATGGCAGGAAAAACTATTAAAGTTACGGACGCCAACGGCAAGACTACCAAAAAATCTTATAAAGCTTCTGATTCTATGTGGTTCCTCTCTGATGATGAAGACTTCGCTAAATCTGATGAACTCAGCACGATTGTTCAGAATAAGACGGCTGATTGTTCCTTTATAAACACTCCGACGACACTCGCAAAGGAAAATAATTTGATTACATACGCCGCTAAGAAATAAATCTGCGCGGACAAAAAAATTATCCCCGCCAAAAACGGTGGGGATTTTTTATTCCACAAATTATTTTATAGGCTCGGTGCCGCCGAAGAATAAGCCCTTGTTAATAATCCACCAAGCAACCGTCCGCATTGCTCCAATAACTTGCTCAGCTTTAGCGCGTTCGTCATTAAGATTTACGTAGTTAAGCTCGTTAGAGGCGACGTGCGGCAAAAGTTCAATAACGTCTGAATCAATCTGCCCTGCAACTTTCGACGTTAAAAAAGCCTTGTTGTTAAAGCCTACGCCGTCACTTTCAAAGAGACTCGGCGCAATCGAATAATATGCAAAATCTTTCGGCGCAATCAATTCAATAATCGTCGGGATAATTGAAATGTGGTCTCCTACCGCGTCGGGCGGTAAAATTTCTTTATTAATGCCCGCGCCATACATGACGAACGGAACGCTTTGATGTTCAAAAATCGTCGGGTGCGTCGAAGGGTCGCAACGTACTGCATGGTCGCCCGTCACAATAAATAAACTCTCCGGAACCTTCGCGCTCGCCTCTCGAATAAAATGCGTGATAACCTCGTCCATATACCAATAATGCCCAAGTTCAGTCGCTAGTTGCTCAACGTCTTCGATATTTTGGAATTTATTCAAAGCCTCAATCGTCGCGTTTACGTCAAAGCCTTCCGACGCTAAATCTAAATTATACGGCGGGTGATTCGTCGTCGTCATAACTAAATGAACCGTCGGCGATTCCTCGTCCAAGTGCGCTAACAACGCATTGAATAAATTTTCGTCCTTAGTGCCCCACGTCGTTTGCTTAGGCGCGTCAAAGTCCGGATAACCATAAAAATTATCAAAGCCCTGCGCATACGACATTTTCGCTATCGAATCCCAGCTCGGCATTCCGCCATACCAAAAATCAATGTTATAACCAAGCTCGCGGAGCGGCGGTGCCATTGACGTTATATAAAGCTTTTCATAAGTCCGCGCTTGATAATTTACACGAATATTTACGTCAGGCAAGCCCGTCACAAGTCCATTTATCGCCGTCGAAGTAAAATCGCCGTTCGGCATGAAGTTCCGACTGTAATAACAATTCTCCTCCGCAATCAGCGACTTAATTCCCTCCGCAAGTAAAAGTTCGTCGTACTTGCCCAGCATAGGCCACTGCATAAAAGTTTCGCCGAGTATTATGAAAATGTGCTTTGGCTTTTGAATGCGTTCGCCCTTAGCCTTGCGCTCCAAATACGGCGCAAGATTTTTTTCCGTAAGTTCTTTATTGACGGCGATAATCTGCGCGGACTCTAAAATTCTATCCTGCTCGACGCCTGAAATTTCGCCCGCCTCCATACGTACCGCCATAGAACGCGCCCGATAAAGTGCCTGCGCATCGTCTAATATGCATTCGTTTAAAAATACGTCGTTCGTGACGCCCGCATTTTCCCAATTTATCCCGTCGCTATATGTGAAACTCCCGCCGAACCTCACAAACAAGCCAAATAAAAATATTCCAACTACAAGCCCCGCCGTAAAGTTTCTTTTCTTCTTGTCATCTTCAAGCGCGGGCAACGGAAATGTCTTTATCAGCAATAGCCGACTGAATACCGCTACGCCAATCGCCGCTAAAATAAGTGCTACTAAAAATCGCCAGATTATCCCGTATTCTTGAATCATCGTAACGATTATAGAAAAAATGTCGTCGTTGAACCCTTGCACGACCTCAAGCCCGAACGTCGATTGAAACGCCCGATAATACGGGAACCTAAGCATAAATAACATTGAGAAAATCAGCGACGCTATAACTCCCGTTGCCAGCCGTATTCGCGAATTCAAGCCGCCGATTGATACTAATAAAAAAGGAATCAGCGTGACCGCGCCCGCCGTCTTCAAACTCAATCGCATTCCCGTAAATGTTGCCGTCATAATCTGCGCCGAGTCCGTCGTTTCGCCCATGTAATCCGACATCAAAATCATGAACAGCCCGCGATAAACTTCAAGTAATATCAGCACGAATAAAAATACTCGCAAGTCGCGCTGTATGCCGTCGAAAAATCTTTTCAGGAACTTCATCAACGTCTTCCTATCCCATAGATTTAATTTTTTCCTCGACAAAGCTGACGGGGATTTTTTCAAGACAATCCTCATTTTTCGGACAAGAACGTTTCCAACAACCTTTGCAAGCCCGCTCAACTTCAATCGCATTTTGAAGTTGCCCAAAAGCTCCATTGCGCTCAATGTTTGTTGGCCCCATTAACATAATCGTCCTTACGCCTAAAGCCGCCCCTAAATGTACTGGCCCGGTATCGCCGCCAATAATTAACCGCGAACTCCTAAGCACATGCGCCAACTGATAAATATTCGTGCGGTTGACTAAATTTATCGGCGGAATTTCCATTTTAGCTTCGATTTCTTTGGCTCGCATTTCGTCCACGTCGCCATTGCCAATTAAAATCGGAATAACCGCTAACTGATAAAACCAATCGCCTAATGCCGCAAAATTATCCGTCGACCAGCGTTTGTTTGGCCAGTTAGCTCCGACTACGAACGCTACATAAGGATTGCCTTCGCGGATGCCCGCATGTTCCATAATCGCCCGCGCCTTTTCTGATTGCTCGACGGGAATTTGTATCGGGAAAACAACTTCATTGACGACGCAACCAACCGCCCGCGCAGTATCTAAATATCGCTCGACAATATGCCCCTCAGCGTTCTCGCCGATTACCGGCTTTGAAATTTTGTCGCTAAGCTCGCGCATGTTGCAAATTCCGAGTTTGATATTTGACTTCGCAAAAAATGCTATCGCCGCCGATTTAAATAGCCCTTGCAAGTCTAAAACTGCGTCGTAACTTTGCTCCTGCAGTTCGTGCTTGAATGGGAAAAATTCTTTCATGAATCCTTTCAGCGTGCGGAAATTTTTCTTGTTGAAGAGGATAATTCTATCAACGCATGGATTCATTTTGAGTAGATCAAAGCTCGGCGGCTCTACTACCCACGTTAATTTTGCCTCCGGAAAAGTTTCTTTTATCGCGTAGCTCACGGGTAAAGCGTGAATCACGTCGCCCATCGCGCTAAGCTTTACTATTAAAACATTTCTCAAGTCGTCCATTGTTTAGGGACTGGGGACTAGGAACTAGGGACTATTTTTTTCGTTTTTTCCCTTAATCCTTAACCCTTAACCCTTATCCCTCCCTAAAATTTTTTCTACAATGTTAGTAGTCGAATGCCCCGCAACTAAATTCACAAGCTCGACACGCCCGCCATAACTCTGAATAATTTTAGCTTCGGGGAGCGTCGCCAATGTGTAATCGCCGCCCTTGACGTAAATATCGGGCTTGACTTCGCTAATTAAATTTTCAGCCGTCGCCTCGCCAAAAAAAATCACATAGTCAACAGCTTTAAGCCCCAATAAAACTTCTGCGCGGTCGCCTTGATTATTAATCGGACGTGATTCGCCCTTGAGCCGCCTAACCGATTCATCAGTATTAAGCCCGACAATCAACACGTCGCCAAAATTTTTAGCCGTCGTCAAATAGCGGACGTGCCCCGCATGAATTATATCAAAACAACCGTTCGTGAAAACAATTTTCTTGCCGCACCGCCTTAATTCTTCGCAAAACTGCGCGGCGTCTTTCCTGTCAATTAACATTATCTCGCGTGCTCCAATACAGAAATTAATTCGACCGCGCTGACAGTACTTGTACCGAGTTTCCTAACCGCTATGCCCGACGCATAATTCGCAATTTTAGCCGCAAGTACAGGCTGTGCACCCGTCGCCAATGCCAATAAAAATGCCGCTACGCAAGTATCGCCCGCGCCCGAAACGTCGTAAACTTCGCTCATGTCGCTAACCGGTATGTGATGCGCCGCGCCGTTGCGTTCAAATAAACTCATGCCCAATTCGCCGCGAGTTATCAACACGCCGTCAACATTTAATTTCGTCAAAAGTTTCGTGCTCGCGCCGATTAAATCAGTTACGTCGTTAAGCTGTTGCCCAACAAAATGCCCCAGCTCCGAATCATTCTGCTTGACGTAGCCAACGCCCTCAAAGTCGCCGATATTGTAACGCGAATCAACTATGCTCGGAAGTTTTTTCTTGCCCGCAAAGCGTGTTATTAATTTCCGCGCATTAGTCGTTATCGTGCCAGAGCCGTAGTCGCTCATGATAATCCCGTCAACCTTCGGCAAAATCTTATCAATCTTGGCAAGAAGTTCTGCCTCAACTTTTTTGGAAAGCGGCTCTTTACTCTCGCTGTCAATGCGGACAATCTGTTGACTTACCGTAGCCCTGCCGCCCGCTATAATCCGCGTCTTCGTAATCGTCGGGCGTGATTTATCGCGGACAAGCCCCTCAATATGAACTTCCAAATCCTTTAAAACATTGCGGAGTTTCTCGCCATAAATATCGTCGCCGATAACTCCAAGCGCATAAACTTTCGCACCCATAGCCGCCGCATTTGCAACAACATTTGCCGCGCCGCCCGCTACAACTTTTTCGCCTGCCTTTTCTAAAATCAAAACAGGAGCCTCGCGGGAAATGCGGGAAATACGACCGTCAACGTAAACATCGGCAACCATATCGCCTATAACTAAAATGGTTTTGTCCTGCATTTTGTTTGTTATGTTTATTAGCTCTTGCAACTTTCCAGCCTCCTAAATCAATTCGATAAACTGCGGGATAATATCTGCAAACGAACCGTCGGGCATTCTGAAGCCGCCGGGTATCGTGCCGAGTTCCTTAAATCCCAATCTGTTATACAAGTGTCGGGCATGAATATTCGTCGCCACTACCGCATTAAATTGCAAAATCCTAAAGCCTAATTCCTTAGCTCGCGCAATGCAATCTTTAACGATAAGCTCGCCAATGTGCCGCCCGCGCAGGTCTGAACGTACCGCATAACTCGCGTTGCTTATGTGCCCGCATCGTCCAACGTTATTTGGGTGAAGAATATATAACGCCAAAATTTCGCCGCTTGCCTCGTCGACCGCTAAGCCCGTAAACGACTGCGCTTTAAAAAATGCGTCGCCCGTCAATTCGTTAAGCTCTTCTTCCTGCGGAAAGGCTATGCCCTCGCGGACTATTTCATTCCAAATTTTTATTGCCTCACGAACTTTTTCTGATTCATAAGGTTTAACGACAATTCCCATTATCTTAACTCCGTTCCGCGCAGATATATTTTGCTCTTTAAATCGCGCCGTTCTCGTCCGTAAAAAAATTTCTCGATAAGTGATTCAAGCTCGCCTTGCTCAACTTCGCCAATTAATTTCCATTTCCCCGCCGCATTAGCCAAAAAACTTTTATCATAATCGACGCTGACAACCGCCACGATTTTTTTATCAGCGGGCAATTCGTCAAACGTCATGAACGGCATAACATTTTTACTCGTCCAACTCATTTTCTGCGGACGTATTCTTTCAAAGTTCTCTCGCGTCTCTAAGCGATAAATATTCGCGCCCGTGTAGAAAACCAACGAACCCGAATATTCCTTCCCGTGACTGACCGCGCAGGTTTTATCGTCTAAATACGGCAAAATTATTTCCGCCTCGCGACGCCCCGAATTGTCTTCGCATAACGGCAACGCTACGAAAAATAATATCAGCGGATAAATTATCAACGCGCCCGCCGTTATCCCGATAAATATTCGCCAACGATTTACGAAAAATCGCGCTAAGAAAATCATCGCTGGTATCATCGCAGGTAACGTGTATGTCACATATTTCGTCGCGCAGAGTTGGAAGAAAATTATCACCGTCAACGTCCACACGATTAAAAATTTCTCCGTCATGTTAAACGTCGGCAAGCCGCGCAGATTTTTTATCGCTATTCCAATTAGCGGCACCGTCCAAGGGAAAAATCCTATCGCAGAAATCAGCAGATAATAATACCAAACGTCCGTCTTCGGATATTCTGAAACCGTCGCCCTTAAAAAATTGTGCACGCCTATAAAATTGTCAAAGAACTCGCGCCCGTGTATCATCGTCATCGGTAAATACCAAAGAGATACCACCGCTAAGAATAACAAAATATTTTTCGGGCGTAAAAGTTTTTTCAAATGCCGCAAGTCGCCCTTCCATAACAGGAAGATTAAAATTATCAGACCCGGTAAAAAAAATCCTATCGGACCTTTCGTCAAGACCGCTAAGCCCGACGCCATAAACGCTACTAAATAAAATTTCTCGTTGCCTGCGCGATAGCCCCAAAAAAAACTCATCAGCGTTATCGAAAACATTACAAGTAGCGTCATGTCGGTTATCACGGCGTGCGATAAATACCAATACTCCAGCGAAGTCGCTAACATCACCGCCGCCGCAAATCCTATTTTCTTGTCGTAAAGTTTCACGCCGAATAAATACGTCAAGAAAATTCCAAGCGTCGCAAAAACCGCTGGGAAAAATCGCGCCGCAAATTCGTTTATGCCGAAAAGTCCATACGCCGCTAAAAGCTCCCGATAAAACATTATCGGCTTGTCAAACCAAAAATTACCGTAGATTCGCGGCGATAAACCGTCGTCAGCCGCTAACATCTCCTTTGCCGTCAATGCGTAGACTGATTCCGTCGGGTCGGTTATCGGTATCAGCCAACCGCCCAAAAAAAATAATATCAGCGATAAAATTAATAAGCAACCTAAATTTACCAAGGCACAAACTCCCAATGTACTTCAAATTTATGACGTTTGGCACGCCAACGAAAAACCGCTTGCGAACAATGTAAATCATGATACCAATAATAATCAATGTCGTCCATGCGGTGATTGTCAGCATTAATCTTGTACCCAACAACTATGCGGTCTTTCGGCGTCAAAGTGTAGCTTATGCCCGCTCTGATTTTCTTCGAGAAATCATCTAAATCAAAGTCAAAGACTGAATTCTGGGAATTATTTTTCTCGTAAGAATAACCCACATAAGCCGAAAACTTTCTATTAAATTCCCTGCCGATTAAAATATCCCAGTTCATTCCGCGAACGGTCGTGTCGCCATGCTCAACTTTCTTAGTGTCGTCGTTAGTAACTTTATAGCCCACGTCCATAAATAATAAATATCTGCCAATATTAATCGGGTCGTGATATAACTTTGCCTCGTATTCGCCGTGCGTACTAGAAATTGAATTCTGCCGCCAATGTCCAAACTCCGCCTCCAAACTGTAAGAAAGCGGCAAGTCCATTAAATGTTGGTCGTAATATAAATTCAGCGAAGGCTCCTTCTGAATCCAACGAGAATTCCCGTCACGATAAAAACCATATTTAATGCGCCCGTCAAAAGTGCGGTTCTTATATCGAAGTTCGGTATTACTGCGGAAGCCCTTTTTAGTTTCAATATACGCGCCGATAACCCAATTTAAATGCTCACGCAACGGAATTTTAAAATCGTCGCGGATATAAAAGCCGTGATTAGAATTGTAGCCGACACGCGGGAAATAATTTTCGCCTTCTTCTTCAAACTTGCGCTCCAAATAATCACGTGAGCCAACAACGTTGCCCTTAACCAGAAATTCAACCTTGTACATTTTCATAACTTGTTCTGGCCATATTTCCATACGCTCCGCCCTAACGTGATAATCGGGATTTTTCGCGCCACATTTGGTCTGCGTGCCATTATAAACGACTATGTGGTCGGGATAAAATTCAAAGCGTTTGCCCGTTAAATAATATTCGCCGACTTTGCCGTCCGCCGCGCCCATACTGCCCGTCTTATTGCCGTAATTGTAAACGGTCTTAAATCCGTCAAGAGTAACTCGCGGCGTACCGGGCATAAGCTGAAGAAAATGCGCCTTGCCGTCAACCCGAACAACTTCTTCTTTAAGGTTGCCGCTCGCCTCGTCGCTCTGAAATCTGTAGCCGTCAAGCTGAATTATGTCAACCTTGCCCGTCGCTATGAATTCGCCACTGCCCGAATAATAAACTAAATCGTCGCCCTCGAATATCGCCGGTACACGGTCGCCTTCCTTCGGCTCCTGCGGAAGTTGCTCTTTAGCCTCTGCAATGTCGGCAAGGAGTTTTTCTTGTTCTTCCGTCAATTTCTGTTCGCGTTCTTCGCGCCGTCGATTTTCTATGTAGTTGAAAAATTCCGTGCCCGTGTCTGACCGCGCATCGTAAACCGCTTCGGCATTCGACGTAATAAATAACGCGGCACATACGACGCCTAAAAATTTTTTCATTTTAATCCTCTTCTAGGAATTAGGAGCGAGTTTTTAGGAACTAGTAGGGACTAGTTCATAGTTCCTAGTTCCTTGCTCCTGTTTCCTAATCTTCGTCAACTATCTCAATAATTTCTCCGTCATAGCCCTCAAGCGTCTTGCCTTCATCGCGACGCGGTTCAACTTCCGGTGCATCGGGCGGCGCAGGCTTATCACTTATCGCTGGCGGTTTCGGCGAATTTTCTTCTTCCTCAATCAAAGGAATATCCTCTTCAACTTCAGACTTCGGAATATCTTCAACCCGCTCAACCGTCGGTTCAGAATTAATCTCAACCGTAGGTATATAACCGCCATTTTTATTGCCGCCGTCTTTCCGCAAGCCGTAAACAACAACAGGTTCCTTTATCTGAACATAAAGTTCAATGCCCGCAGGTAAATCAACATTCTTGCCGCGTATAAAAACTTCCTCAACGCCTTTGTTCTTGCCCGAAAACGTCTGCCCTATTAAACTCAAGCCGCGTGACATGTCATTTCGCGTCATAGCCTCAAGTGATTCAATGCCCGCATAAGTCGCAATCTCTTGACCGTCAAGACTCTTTAGCATGTGAAAATCCGTCTCGACTTTGCCGTTGCTAAAAATATTTTTCGCGTGGTGAATGTCGACGATAACCCCTTCGCCCGTTAAGCCCCGCGCAAATACAAGGCTGTTGTCAATAAAAACGTCCTCCACAACTTTAATCGGAATAACGTCGCCTTCATGTAAAACCCTCGAATTTACGGGCGCAGTCGTCGCAACTTTTATCAGCGTATTCGCGGGAATTTGTACTTGCCCTATCGGTAAACTTTCCTCGCCATAAGACGCTTTGGCAAGTTCAAGAATTCGTTCATTGAAAGTCCCTGATAACGGCTTGCCTATAATCTGATTCTCAAGCGCGATAAGTCTTGCGTCTATGCCGCCGCTCGCTACTTCGTTATTGACATTCCACTCCAACAGATTTATCTTCGCCAAAATGCCCGACTCCGCGCTATTGTCGTAAAGCGTGTCGTAAATCGCCTCTATGCGGGCGTTCATATTGCCTTCCATATTCTGTCCGTTGTAACTTTTCTCAAGCCGACTGATTCTGTCCAAAATCGCGCCGCTCTGTTCCGCGCCGTAAGTGTCAATTTCAATTCGCGCAAGTTTATCGTTAGCTGATTCCGCCGCCGTGCACGTAAACGAGGCGGAAAAAATCATCGACGCCGCCAACGTTCCGCATAAAAATTTTTTCCAATTCATTTTGATTGCCTCCTTCGGGAATCGGTATTCCTAATCAAATTATAACGGTATCAAGTATTTTCTGCAACGTCTTGAAAAATTTCTTGCAACTTCCAGATAAATATTGTAGAATCAGCACAAGGATTCAAGGAAAGTTTTTCTGTTCAAGGAAGGTGATTAAAATGTCAGGAATCAGTTCAGTAAGCTATCCCGATTATGGTTGGCTATTCGGTACCCAGAATAATAAAAAAACAGACTCAATCACGCAACTCTGGGAAGGCTACAAAAACTATCAATCGAACGCTCAAAGCTCCATTTCGGGTCTTAGCGAAATCAGCAACAATCTTAAATCGGTTTGGACTAGCTACAACGAAGCCAAGTACGCTTTCAATACCGAGTTCAAAGAGAACATGTCGGCACTTAAAGATTCCGCCAAAGAGGTTCAAAAGTACAGTTTCTCCGTCGCCAAACAGGGCGCAATAACTAAAACCGAAACTACTGACGAAAATGGCATTGTCTCCATCAAAACCACTTACAGCAAGGATTTGCAACAAGCCCTTGATGTCGTCAGCGAGTTCGTAAGCAATTATAACAGTTCAATTAAATTTTTTACCGATAACGCCTCAATCTCTAAACGTGTTGATAATCTGCGCAATTCCTTCAGCGATACCACCTATCGCGCCGCCAGTTATGAATCAATCGGTTTGCAAGTTTCAAGTAACGGTATGCTCGAAATTAATGAGGAAATGCTCGCTAATGCCATTGTTGATAATCCCGACAAAGTTTCAAGTATTCTCGGAAGTGACGGGCTTGCGGGTAAAGCCCTTGACCACGTTTCCTTTGCAGAGTCTCAGATAGAATCGGCTTTCCCGACTTTCCGTGAAATGTTCGGCAATCAGTTCGATGTCGCGTCCTTTTATACCAGCAAGGGTTATCGCGATACTATAAATTATGTCAATCTTGGCAACTTCGTCAATATGCTTTATTGAACTAGGAACTAGGAATTAGGAACTAGGGGGCTAGGGGCTAGGAACTAGGAATTAGGAACTAGTAAATAAGAGATTAAAATAAAAATCGCTCGTCGAAGTCGGCGGGCAATTTTTTTTCTCCTTACATAATCTTGCTAATAAGTTCCTTAAAAATATTTTTCTTTTTCTTAGGATTGTACTTGTCATCTTTAGCGGTGATTTTATTCGCCTTTTCGTATTTCTTAGCGACTTCATCAACGGCTTTGTTGCGAGCCTCCAGCGCATGAATCAATTTTATCGCGTCGTCAGCTTCTGTTCGGATAGTCTTCAAGTGTGCCCTGTCTTTGTCATTCGCGTCAATCATTAATATTTCAGCGCGTTTGAAAACCTCCCCAGCCTCTTTGATGACAATTTCACCATAACTTTTGGCTCTGGCGCGTTCAATTTTAGCCCATTTCATACGGTCTTTGGCGTCCGCAAGTTTCTTTTTATTTATATCTTCCAGAATTAACATTATCTTATCCGCGCCCGCAAGTTCAACAAATGGAGTAAGTTCGGCAAACCGATAATTTTTATACATTTCGGGATTTTCTTTGAGATAGCTTGAAATTTCGCCCTTCTCGCTGTGATTGTAGCTGACTTCCATTATCCCCGTTACTTCCTGCAATTTGTATTCGGAACCCGCCGTGTAAGCCGTCGCTTTGCTCAAATCCTCTATCATCTTGGCGCGTGCCTCTTCCAATTCCGCTAAAATGCCCGATAAATCAGTCGGCACTGCATATTTCGACGTGTCGGGAATTTCTATCGGCTTAAGCTCTTTTAAGGAGTTCGGCATTGGCGTTACCATATTGCTTTCAACTTTGTCTATTCGGACAGATCTATCTTCCTTTTCGCGGCGGTTATATTCGCGTTGCTCGGCGTCTTTACTTTCCTTTATCAGCTTTAGTAATTCCTTTTTCATCGAATCAGTATCTATCGCCGCCGTCACATACGCCTTGCATAGAACGCCATTTTCGGAAAACTCCGTCTGCTCGTCCTTTATCGTAACTATGCCCTGCGCAATAATCTTTATCTTGTCCTGACCAAATTTGAAGTCCCGAACTTCCGTAAAGCTCTCGACGTAAACGCCCGCTTGCTCAATGATTTTACGCTTTGCCTCCGCTATCGCAAATTTCTTGGCATCCTCGCGGGTGTCACGGTCTCCTAACCGATATTCCCCCTCCGCTGAAAATTGTTGCGCTGACACCATTAATCCCCACGATAAATTTAGGATTAAAAACGTCGCCAGAAACGTAACTAAAAACCTTTTGATTGAATTCACCTAAAGCACCCCTTGACTATTAATTATTAGATTGGCTTTCAGATTTTATTCAAACTTTCCTTAAGAAATAATTAATTCAACCTATTGCATAAAGATATATACATTGCGAGTCTTTGTCAAGGGGATAATCATAGGATTTAGGGGCTAGGGATTAGGGGCTAGGGATTAGGAATTAGGAATTAGGGACTAGTAGGAACTAGTTCCTAGCTCCTCGCCCCTAGTTCCTAGCTTAAAACTATCCTGCCAATGCGCTCAACATATCTTCGCGAGTAATAGCATAAGTTCCCGACTTCCTAAGCACGATACCAGCGGCGACATTAGCAATAAATGCGCCGTCGACAGGTTTAAGCCCGCCCGCAAGTGCCATAGCGAAAACGGCGGCAACAGTATCGGAAGCACCTGCACTATCGAAAACTTCCTGCGCACGGGTCGGCAAATGAAAAGCGTCTTCTTCAGTTACCAATGTCATACCAGAGGCGGAGCGCGTCGCTAAAACATTTTTAATCTTATATTTACGCATGATATAACGTCCTGCGCGTTCGGCGGCGTCATCATCATCAGTCGGAATCGGACTAAGGAGGATTTTATTTATCTTAGAAATATTCGGCGTGACGTAATCGGCTTGTGCATATTTAATCCATTGCTGACCATAGGGCATAACGACGACGGGCACCCCGTGATTATGGGCGGCGCGAATCACCGACGCGCAAAATCTTTCTGTACAAACGCCCTTTTCGTAATCGGCAAGGATAATCGCGTCGAGGCTGTCATTGAGGCGACGTTTAACGAAACTTTTAAGAGCCTCAAATTGTTCATCAGTACGCGGAGCCAAATCCTCAAAATCCATACGGAACATTTGAACATGCCCGCTCATGATTCTAACCTTAGTCGTCGTAGGCCACTCGGTCGCGATTAAGCCGTCTTGGTCGATACCGCTTTCATAAAGTTGCGTGGAAAGAGTTTCAAAATTATGGTCGTCGCCGACAAAGCCCGCAACGGAAGTTTTACAGCCGAGCATGGCAAGGTTATTAGCAATATTAGCGGCGGCACCGAGCGAAGTTTTACGCTTAACGATTTTAGCAACGGGAACGGGCGCATCGCTAGCGAACTTTTTAACGTCGCCATAGTAATATTTATCCATCATAATATCGCCAATGACAAGGACGTTGCATTTGCCGACCTTCGACTTAAAAAAATTTTGCCAATCGTCTTTATTCATATTATCAACTCCAAAATTTTTTGCCATTATAACACGAAAAATGCAGGGGATAAATGCCGCCGCGCTGGATATGATATAAAAATTATCAAATGCGGCGTAAGACCCCTAGCTTTAGCTATGGGGATATAAGCCGCCGTTGACTGTGAGAAATATTTCAACTACAATACAATGTAAGAGGTTAGCCTTCCTCTTTAAAAAAATAGTGAACTGAATCAACGGTTGAAACGAGACCGTTTAGGAGCAAGCACTCGCCCTTGCCGCAGCGTAGCACTTAGAGATTAAATCTCCGGACTGAGTGAACTATGACGGGTATAAAAGAAGTTGCCAAAGTCGGTGAGAAAAGATAGCAGGAAGAGGCGTTTTGCTGTACCTGCAGAAATTGGAGGCATTTTGTAGGTAAAGTTAAAAGTAGCCTGAAGGAGAAATCTGACAGGGTAGGGGCTGTTTGGCTCAGCCTTTGAACATTTTATGATTTCAAGAATCCCCCGCCTTTAGGCATGGGGAGTGTCAAAAGGAGCAAGGACATTGGAACCAGAATTTGAAATATTTAATAGGAAAAGGGCGTTATCGGAGCGATTATTAGAGATTTCGCCTGAGGAATTGGCTAATGCGCCGGAACAAAGTTGGTATGAAGAATACATTGGGCTATTAGCGATAAGGCTTGAGAATCGGACGTTGAAGATACTCGGCAAAAGTTACGTCGCGGAGCTGATGAGTTGGTATAATCAGAACGTAAAGAAAAATAAGCGCGAGTTAGCGATATTGGGAGTACTTCAATTTGCGGAGCCGACAGAGTTAAAGGTGCCGTTCAATCAGCATTTATGGCATAAAACAATGATAGACGACGTTCGGGCGATTTTTACTAATGAATTTCCGAGCGTAGAATATTATGATGACGCGGTTTCGGACTATTGGCTGTCGAAATTATCTGCGCGGAAGTCGGAGCGTCGCAAAATTCGCGTGGTATTTGTAGTGCGTTCGGATATAACTTGCGATAAATTTTTGCCCGTTTATGAGGCAATGAAGGCGCGAGACGATTTTGAAGTTTACATAGTTATTCACCCAGATTTTGACTACAGCCATAGCGACACGGCTTGGAAATATTTTTATGAACGTTATCCCGACGATAAAATTTATGATTATTCGGGCTTAATGGATATTCGGAAATTGAAGCCCGACTACGTTTTTTTTAATCACCCTTATGTTAGGCATAGACCGTTTCCGAGCCTTAGGACGAATGACATCTTGCAATTCGCTAAAATCTGCATAATATCTTATGGTGCGTCGCTGATTTATGCGTTTCCGGAGCGTTTATTTGAAGAATATCGGCACATCTACAAGAATGTTTATATGTTATTTGCGTCCTGCGAAAGCGTTAAGAAAATAGCGCGGAAAAAGTTGCCGCAGGAATATAATCACACAGAATTTTTAGGCTATCCAGTATTGAAGAATTATTATAAGTTGCCAAAGACTAAGTCGGAGGTGACGCGCATTTTATGGACGCCGCGTTGGTTAGTTGATGACAGGTGGGGCGGCAGTCATTTTATGGAGTATAAGGACGACTTTAATAATCTGCGCGGGCGTTATGGCAATAAGGTTGAACTTTATTTGCGCCCTCACATGAATTTATTTACCGAATTAATAAAAAAGGAAGTCATGACTCGCGAAGAGACTATCAAGTACAAGAAGAAATTAAAGGCGAGCGGGATAATTCGTCAGAAAAGGCTTGCTGACATGGACAAGAGCATTGCCAACATTGACATTTTTATTACGGATATTTCAAGCATAATTATTTGTCTTTTCCTGACGTGCCGCCCGATTATTTACTGCGAATTTGCGAACGGCGTCCCAATGCCCGAATATGCGGAAATGTTTAGCGCAATGTATATCGCTCATAGTTGGGGCGACGTTGAGAAATATTTAGATGAATTAGTTGCGGGCAATGACCCATTATTGGAGCGTCGGCAGGAAATAGCCGCGAAGATTTACGAGACGCATAAAGACGCGGCGGACAAAATAATTAATTGGCTGATTGAAGATTTTAACGGAGGTGTTTTTAATGAATGAATTGGAATTGAAGTACGGTTGCAATCCGAATCAGAAACCTGCGCGGGTGTACGCTGAAAAATTACCGTTTGAAGTATTGAACGGGCGACCGGGTTATATTAATCTGCTTGACGCGCTGAACGGCTGGCAGTTGGTACGGGAATTGCGCGAGGCAACGGGATTACCGGCGGCGGCGTCCTTTAAACATGTAAGTCCTGCGGGCGCGGCAGTCGGCGAACCTCTTGACGACATACTCAAGACGATTTATTTCGCTAAAGATTTTGAGTTGTCCGCGCAGGCTAATGCGTATGTTCGGGCACGCGGCGCAGATAGAATGAGTTCTTACGGCGACTTTGCAATCTTATCTGACGAATGCGACGAGCCGACGGCAAATTATCTTAGGCGCGAAGTTAGCGACGGCGTGATTGCTCCTTCCTATTCGGCAAAGGCATTGGAAATTCTTAAAGCTAAGCGCAAAGGCGGCTATCTGATTTTAAAAATAAATCCCGACTATGAGCCGCCCGCCGTCGAAACTAAACAAGTATTCGGCGTGACTTTTGAGCAAAAGCGCAACGATATTAAAATTTCGGCGGATTGTTTAGCGGACGTTCCGACTAAAAATAAAAACTTCACGGCAGAGGCACAACGCGACCTATTAACTGCGTTGATAACGCTGAAGTATACGCAATCGAATTCGGTTTGCTACGCTAAGGGCGGACAGGCAATCGGAATCGGCGCGGGGCAACAAAGTCGCGTTCACTGCACGAGACTTGCGGGCAATAAGGCGGATTATTGGTTTCTGCGTCAATGCCCGAAGGTTTTAGAGTTGCCGTTTATAAAGAATGTAAAGCGACCCGACCGCGATAATGCGATTGACGTTTACATAGGCGGCGAAACCTTTGATGATTCGTGGGAGAATTTATTTACCATTAAGCCCGAACCGCTGACGGCTGAAGATAAAATTAATTGGCTTGAGAAATTACGGGGCGTGTCGTTAGCGTCGGATGCATTTTTCCCGTTCGGCGATAATATTGAACGTGCTCATAAATCGGGCGTAGAATTCATAGCGCAGACGGGCGGCTCGATTCGCGACGATAATGTTATCGAGACTTGCGACAAGTACAATATCGCAATGGCGTTTACTCACATTCGGCTTTTCCACCATTAAAAGCTTTGAGCTTTAAGCAAAACTTTGATTCAGTTCGCTAATAACTTTTACTTATTTGCAAAACTTTTTCTTTGCTCGCCCAAAGAAAAAGTAACAAAAAGAAAGGGCGAAAGACCGGCAAAGAAACATCCATGTTTCTATTGCCGGCGGCGCACGTCCATGTGCGCCGGGTTTCACCTAATCTCTAGTCCACAGTCCCTAGTCCCTAGCCCCTATTTACTTTTCTATATGCGCGTGATAAAATTCTTCGCAATTTAATTGAGAGGAGAACTTTGATAGCTTATGGCAAAAAAAATGAAGACGATGGACGGTAACCAAGCCGCCGCTTATATCTCTTACGCTTTCACCGACGTTGCGGCTATTTATCCCATTACCCCGTCCTCGCCTATGGCTGAAGATGTCGACCTTATGGCGGCTAAAGGTGTTAAAAATATTTTCGGTCAAAAAGTTCGTTTAGTCGAATTGCAATCCGAAGGCGGTGCCGCCGGTACCGTCCACGGCTCTCTTCAGGCAGGAGCTTTAACTACCACCTATACCGCCTCGCAAGGTTTCCTGCTGATGATTCCTAACCTTTATAAAATCGCCGGCGAAATGTTACCCGGCGTATTCCATGTTTCTGCGCGGGCTTTGGCTACTTCTACCCTTAGCATTTTCGGCGACCACCAAGACGTTATGGCGGCTCGTCAAACCGGTTGCGCTATGTTCGCTGAATCCAGCGTTCAAGAAGTTATGGATTTATCAGCCGTCGCTCACTTAGCCGCCATTAAGGGCAGAATTCCCTTTATCAATTTCTTCGACGGATTCAGAACATCTCATGAAATTCAGAAAATCGAACTCATTGATTACGCCGACCTCGCTAAAATTCTCGACTTCGACGCCGTTAATAGCTTCCGCCGTAACGCACTTAACCCTGACCACCCCGTCATGCGCGGCACTGCTACTAATCCTGACGTTTACTTCCAAATTCGCGAAACCGTTAATAATAATTATGATAAATTGCCCGACATAGTTGAAGAAATTATGGCGGACGTCGCTAAAATTACCGGACGTA
This sequence comes from Selenomonadaceae bacterium, assembly GCA_017549815.1. Taxonomy (GTDB): domain Bacteria; phylum Bacillota; class Negativicutes; order Selenomonadales; family Selenomonadaceae; genus Quinella. The sequence continues at coordinate 8,103 of JAFYNH010000026.1, read as the reverse complement.
CTCATCATATTTTCGATTACTACGGTGCTCCTGACGCCGAACGTGTTATTATCGCTATCGGCTCTGGTTGCCAAACCGCTAATGAAGCCGCTCAATACCTTAATAATCGCGGCGAAAAAGTCGGCGTCGTTAGCGTCCATCTCTACCGCCCCTTCTCCGTTAAACATTTCCTTAACGCCATTCCTAATTCCGTTAAGAAAATCGCCGTACTCGACCGTACTAAAGAATCAGGCGCAGTCGGCGAACCTCTTTATACCGACGTTAAAGCCGCTTTCTATGACGTTCCTAATAAACCCGTCATTATCGGCGGTCGTTTCGGCATCGGCGGCAAAGATACCACTCCTGACCAACTCTTAGCCGTTTTCGACGAACTTAAAAAGGATTCGCCCGTAACCGGTTTCACTATCGGCATTAATGACGACGTGTCCTTTAAATCCCTCGCTACCGCTCATCACGACGTTGACTTGACGCCCGAAGGTACTACCGCTTGTAAATTCTGGGGACTCGGTTCCGACGGTACTGTCGGCGCAAATAAATCCGCTATCAAAATCATCGGCGATAATACCGACCTTTACGCGCAGGCTTATTTCGCTTACGACTCTAAAAAATCCGGCGGTATCACTATGAGCCATTTACGTTTCGGCAAATCGCCCATAACTTCCGCCTATTTAATCACTAAGCCCGATTTTGTATCCTGTTCGCAAAAAAGTTACGTCCATCATTATAATTTAATCGCAGGTCTTAAGCCCAACGGCACTTTCCTTCTTAATACCGATTGGAGCGACGAAAAACTCGGACATAAACTCCAACCCTATATGAAACGCTATATTAAAGAAAATAATATCAACGTCTACACCGTCAACGCCGTTAAAATCGCGGGCGAACTCGGTCTCGGCGGTCGTTTCAATATGGTTATGCAAGCCGCGTTCTTCAAACTCGCTAATATTATCCCGCTCGATGACGCCGTTAAATACCTTAAAGACGCCGTTGAAAAATCCTACGGCTCGAAGGGGCAAAACGTCGTTGATATGAATTGCGGCGCGATTGATAAGGGCATTGAGGCACTTCATAAGGTCGACACTTCCACTTGGGATATTGACGATACCAGCATGAATCATAAATCCCAACAGGTCGACCCGCCCGCATTTATTAGCGATATTCAAAACGTCATGAACCGTCAAGAGGGCGATAATCTTCCCGTCAGTAAATTCGTCGGGCTCGTGGACGGCACTTTCCCAGTCGGCGGCACTGCCTACGAAAAACGCGGCACTGCTATTAAAGTTCCGAAATGGGATAAAGATAAGTGCATAGGTTGCAATCAATGTTCATTCGTATGCCCACATGCCGCGATTCGCCCCATTCTTACCACTAATGACGAACTTAAAAACGCCCCAGAAGGTATGGAGTCTATTCCGTCTAAAATTTCTCGCGGGGCTTATAACCTTACCATTTCCGTTTCGACGTATGACTGCTTAGGTTGCGGTAATTGCGCCCAAGTTTGCCCTAAACAAGCCCTTGAAATGGTTAAATTCGACGACGCGGCTAAGGCTCGGCAGAAAATTTTCGACTTCGGCTTAAAAGTTGCGCCTAAAGCTAATCCGACTAAGAAAACTACGGTTATCGGCTCGCAATTTGAAAAACCCTTGTTTGAATTTAGCGGAGCCTGCGCGGGTTGCGGCGAAACTCCCTATGCTAAACTTTTAACCCAACTTTTCGGCGATAGAATGATGATTGCCAATGCTACGGGCTGTTCGTCGATTTGGGGCGCGTCGGCTCCTGCTATGCCCTATACTAAGAATCAATTCGGCAGAGGTCCTGCTTGGGGCAATTCACTTTTTGAAGATAATGCCGAATATGGGCTTGGAATGTTCTTGGGCGTCAAAGCTGTCCGTGAATCACTCGCCAGCGACGTTCAAAAAGCCCTTGAGAATGAGGAATTAGGAATTAGGAATGAGGAATTGCGGAATGCTTTGTCTGATTGGCTTGATAATCGTGACGTAAGCGAAAATACTCGCGACCGCGCAGATAAATTGACTGCATTGCTTGAAATTCAGAAGGGCGACGACGTTTTACTTAATAAAATCTATGATAATCGCGATTTCTTTGTTAAGCGTTCGCAATGGATTCTCGGCGGCGACGGTTGGGCTTACGATATTGGCTATGGCGGGCTCGACCATGTACTTGCGAGCGGCGAAGATATTAATATTTTCGTTTTCGATACCGAAGTTTATTCCAATACGGGCGGACAAGCCTCTAAAGCTACTCCTGCCGCCGCTATCGCTCAATTCGCCGCGACCGGTAAAAAGACTAAGAAAAAAGATTTGGGCAAAATGGCTATGAGCTACGGTTATGTCTACGTCGCGCAAGTTTCTATGGGTGCCGACCAAAATCAGTTGCTCAAAGCCATTACCGAAGCCGAAGCTTATCCCGGGCCTTCGCTGATTATTGCTTATTCGCCCTGCATCAATCACGGCATTAGAAAAGGCATGGGTTCCAGTCAATTAGAGGGCAAATTGGCTGTTCAGTGCGGTTATTGGGCTAATTGGCGTTACAATCCCGTTACTAAAAAATTCACCCTCGATTCTAAGGAGCCCGATTTCTCCAAGTTCCAAGAATTCCTTATGGGTGAAGTGCGTTATTCCTCCCTTAAACGTAATTTCCCAGATGCCGCGCAGGCTTTATTCGAGAAAACTCAGCACGACGCCGAAGAACGCATTGCGGGCTATAAGGTTTTGGCGGGAAAGTAATTCGTCACTTCGATTTAGTTCAAAATTAACTTTTATTTATTGAAAAACTTTTCTTTGCTTGCCCAAAGAAAAGTTACAAAAGAAAAGGCACCTCGCGGGGGCGTCAACGCCGCTTTTCACATCACGTGAAAAACGCGGCGCGGCGCACGTCCATGTGCGCCGTCTTTTCGCTACCCGCTACTTTTCTACTATTTAGGAGTTTTGCTCATGAAAAAAATTATCGTCATACCCGGCGACGGTATTGGTCAAGAAATTACAGCCTCTGCCGTCAAAGTCCTTAGAAAAGTCGATGAAAAGTTCAATATCGGCTTGCAATTCGACTATCGCGACGCAGGCGGCACTTCCTACGAAAAATTCGGCACTCCGCTGACTGATGAGGCTCTCGACGCTTGCAAAAAGGCTGACGGCGTATTATTCGGCGCGGTCGGCGGTAAAAAATGGGATAATCTTCCAGTTCATCTGCGTCCCGAAAAGGCTATCTTTGGTTTGCGTAAAGGTTTGGGGCTTTTTGCTAACTTGCGCCCGACAAAAGTTTATAATGAGCTGATAAATTCGTCGCCGCTGAAATCTGAACTCGTTGCGGGTTGCGATTTGCTTATCGTGCGCGAATTAGTCGGCGGAATTTATTTCGGCAAGCGTTGCGAGTCGGAATTTATTGATGGCGTCGAGCAAGCTTGGGATACCGAAATTTATTCCGTGCCAGAAATCGAACGCATTACGAAATTGGCATTTGAAACGGCTAAAATCCGTCGCGGCAAGGTTACTTCGGTCGATAAAGCCAATGTTTTGGCGGCAAGTCGTTTATGGCGCAAAGTTGTTAATGATATGGCGAAAAATTTCCCAGAAGTCGAATTGAATCATCTTTACGTTGACAATGCGGCTATGCAACTCGTTTTGAACCCGAAACAATTCGACGTGATTGTCACCAATAATATTTTCGGCGATATTTTGAGCGACGAGGCATCAGTTATCGGCGGTTCGATAGGTTTAATGCCAAGCGCGTCAATCGGCGAACTAACCAGCCTTTATGAACCGATTCACGGCTCCGCGCCCGATATTGCCGGTAAAGACCTTGCAAATCCGATGGGAACGATTTTAAGCGCGGCTATGCTACTTCGCTATTCACTTAAAGAAGAAAATGCCGCACTTGCCATTGAATCCGCTATTGATAAAACTCTCGCCGACGGTTGGCGTACTGCTGATATTTATTCCGACGGCAATAAAAAAGTCGGTACCGCGCAGGTTACCGAAATAATTTGTAACTTTATCTAGGAACTAGGAACTAGTCTGCCGCCCGCGTTAAGTCGCCGAACCGCATTATCTCTTTATTAAATTGCAATCTCAATGACGTTGTCGGACCGTTACGATTCTTAGCGATTATCAGTTCCGCTATATTCTCATTCTCCGCCTCGTCTCGATTATAATATTCATCACGATAAAGGAACATTACAATATCGGCGTCTTGCTCTAAACTGCCCGATTCTCTTAAATCCGAGAGTTGCGGCTTTTTTTCTGCCCGCATTTCTACGCTACGACTTAATTGACTTAATGCTAACACCGGTACATCTAATTCTCGCGCCATCGCCTTTAAACTCCGACTGATTTCCGATATTTCTTGCTGGCGATTTTGTTCCGTCATCCGCCGACTTCCTTGCATTAATTGCAAATAGTCTATCACGATTAAATCTAACCCTAATTCCTGCTTTAGTCGCCTTATCTTCGACCGCATTTCCAATAGCGTCATGCCCGCCGTATCGTCTATATGCAATTTCAGCCGCGATAATCTATCTACCGCCTCTAATAATTCGTTCATATCTCCGTCGCTTAAATCGCCCGTATTCAATTTCTGCGAATTCACGCCGCTTTCCGTGCTTAGTAATCGATTCGCTAATTGCCCTTTGCTCATTTCCAGCGAAAATACTGCTACCACTTTACCCAACTGCGCCGCATTCTTCGCTATGTTCAATGCTAATGCCGTCTTACCCATACTCGGTCGCGCCGCTAATAATATTAAATCGCTCTTCTTAAAGCCGTTCAGCAATCTATCTAAATCGTGCAGATTTGTCTTGACGCCTTCCGTTTCTTCCGGGTGATAATGTATGTATTGGATTCGTTCAAGAGATCTCTGAAGAATTGAAAAAAGTGGTTCAAAGCCCGTTTGGATTTTCTTAGAAGTTACGGAGAAAATTTTTCGCTCCGCCATTTCCAGAATTTCTTCGACGGTGCCTTGTTGTTCATAAGCTTCTTCGATAAGTTCGTCGCATGATTCGATTAATCGCCGTAATATTGCCTTGCCCTTTATCGTTTCGGCATAAGCAACTGCGCGGCTAGTCGTGAATTCGTAATCGATAAGCGAAAAGAGATATTTCCGATTGACGCGCTCCAATTCGCCACGACGATTTAATTCTTCTTCCACTAATAACACGTCGGGCGGCGTCCCTCTATTCGCTACCAGCAATAATGCCCGATAAATTATCTTGTGCTCCTCGCGATAAAAATCTTGTGCCGATAATATATTGGAGACTGTCGCTATAACTTTGCCTTCCTTAAGCATCATAGCCGAGAGGAGTTTTTTCTCCATTTCTATAGCATTCGGATATTCGCGCCCCATTATGATTCGTCCTTTATAATTTGCTTAAGGATTCGACGAACCTCTTCCATATCGACGCGAGTATTATTGCAAGGACCATTCGGGCGGATATTTAAAACACCAACGGCGGGCAAAGGATAAACGTCTTGAATACCGCTCATCAAATCGCGTTCGCAGGCGACAGCTAACACGGCTTGCGGACGATTATTTTTAACGACTTGTCGCGCCAAAGTGCCGCCCGTTGCTACAAAAAATGTAAAGCCGAGTTCGTCGGACAGTTTCATTAAGTCGCCGATATTGCAACGTCCGCAACGCTTACAGTTATTAGGATCGCGAGTAATTTTATGCGGGCAGGAGGAAAGTTGCAGACAATGAGGACTTAATACGAGCAATTTATTGGCGGGAACTTTGATATTGCTTTTCATAAAAATTAAATTGCTGACAGCGACGAAAGAGCCTTCGATCTGTCGACGCCTTATCCCAAAAATTTTTCCTATGCGGACGGCGACGGGGAATAGAAATTTAATAATTGCAAAGCTATATCTGTGGAATAATTTCAGCGTGGGCAAGCCCTTTATCGCCAAAACCATATTGCAGACCGCGCCGAATGAAAATGTTGAGATAAAAATTAAAAATACGCCCACGACTGCGGGCAGATATTCAAAAATATTTTCCAGTCCGAGATAAGAAATTCTCCAGACGCCGTAAAGTGCTAATGCAACAAAAAATTCCGACGCTAATAACAAGCCTAGAAATAATCTTTTTTTCGGTCGCAAAGCCTCCAATGAACTTAACAATCTTAATCACCTGCCCTAAGCCAATCGATTTAATTCTTTCAACGCGAACTTGATAAGTTGTTCGGTCGCGAGATTAGGCGGAGCCGTTCTGAATACCGATTCGATTTCCGCCATTGTATAGCCCAATGCCTCAAGTGCCTCTGCCGCCTCGTCCTGCGCGGTCGATTGTATAACGTTTGGTTGAAATTCTGCTGTGGGGAAAAATTTTATCGCTTGAATTTTGTCCTTAAGCTCCAATAAAATTCGTTCCGCCGATTTTTTACCGACGCCCGGCAATCTGGTTAGGAATTTTAAATCCTGTCGAGCAACCGCCGCCGCGAAGTCTGACGCCGAAATTTTAGAAACGATAGACAATGCGCTTTTCGCCCCAATGCCCGATACTGTCAACAACATTTCAAATAACTCGAACGTCTCACGACTTTTAAAGCCAAATAAATTAATGGCGTCTTCCCTAACCGCCGTGTGAATAAAAAGTTCTGCAGGCTCACCAACTTTTAAACCTTGCAAAGTCTGCGCGTCCGTAAAAACCTTATAGCCGACGCCGTTCACGTCAAGGATACAGCTGTCGTTAAATATAAATTTAATCTTCCCGTCCAAAAAGGCAATCAAAGTAAATTTCTCCTTGCGAAAGAATCAGCCTCGTAACTTGCGGCGAGTGCAATAGCTAAAGCGTCTGCGGCATCATCAGGAGTTGGCGGCTCGCTCAAGTTCAAAATTTTAGTAACCATATAGATGACTTGCTCCTTAGTGGCGGCACCGTAGCCCGTGATTGATTGCTTAACTTCGTTTGGAGTAATTTCGATAAGGTCAAGATTATTTTGAGCGGCGGCGAGTAAGACGATACCGCGAGATTGGGCAACGGTAATGGCGGTTGTTGAATTCTTTCCGAAAAAAAGTTTTTCGACGCCCATGATTTGTGGTTTATAAGTTTTAATGAGAGCGTCGAGTTCGTTATAGATTTTTAAAAGCCTGTCCTGCATAAGGGCATTAGGGCTGGTGGTTATAACGCCGTAAGATTTTACAATAATTTGCCCGCGCAGATTTTCAATAAAGCCGTAACCGCAGATAGCTGAACCGGGGTCGATACCTAAGGCGAGCATTTAGAATTCGTAATTGCCGTAAACGTTTTGAACGTCGTCATCTTCGTCGAGGGCGTCGAGTAATTTCTGCATTTTCTCTGCGTCCTTATCGTTAAGTGTGACGGTGGTATCGGGCACTTGAGTAATTTCAGCAGAGGCGGTGTCGATACCCTTATCAGCGAGAGCATTTTCAATGGCGTTAAAGTCGTCGGGGTCGGCAGTAATTTCAAAGGCGTCGTCATCGGAGGAAAAATCTTCTGCGCCGGCGTCCATAGCGATTTCCATTAAAGCGTCTTCATCATCGAAAGTATCTTTATCGACGGTGAAGACGGCTTTTTTATGGAAGAGCCAAGCGACACAGCCATTTTCGCCGAGATTGCCGCCGTGTTTAGAGAAGATATGGCGGATATTAGCGGCAGTACGATTACGGTTATCGGTGAGAATATCGAGCAAGATAGCCGCGCCGCCGGGACCGTAGCCTTCGTAGGTAATTTCTTCGTAATTGGAAGTATCGGAGGCACCAAGCCCCTTTTGAATAGCACGATTGATATTATCTTTAGTGACGTTATTAGCCTTAGCTTTAGAGAGGGCGAGTTTAAGGCGCATATTGCCAGTAGGGTCTGCGCCGCCCATTTTAACGGCAATGGTAATTTCGCGGCTGATTTTGGTAGTCATAGCTCCGCGAATAGCGTCGTTCGCGCCTTTCTTACGTTTAATAGTAGCCCATTTAGAATGACCAGACATAATTTAACCTGCTACTTAAAACATAGTCAAATGTGACCATGTTAAGATGATTCGGACAAACCTCGCGGTTTTGTCTTACTGCTTCAACGTGTCCGTTCTCGGCGCACCTACTAACGTTTATGTAACACTCCACAGTCGTAAATTCC
>JAFYNH010000025.1 GCA_017549815.1 Selenomonadaceae bacterium | reverse complement strand
CAAGTTGTTGCAGCTATTCAAGCAGGCAAAAAAATTTATTTTGTTGACAATATTACTGCGGAAAGGCTGCTTGCAACGTTTGTTGACGTTAATCAAACGGAACAAGGGGACGCGCCGACCTTGTGCGCATATACGTTTGACATTACCGAAGGAAGCCCGACAAGTTGTCGTTTTATGACTTATGATTTGAGTTGGGAATATAACGGCAAGGAAGAAACTTGGGAAAAACACGTTTCCGTTGATACAGCAACACTTTTCACAGCGAACTAATATCACATAAGCAAAAGGAGCAAACACACAATGACGGACGCAGAACTTTTAACAAACGTAAAAGCGGCGCTTGGCATTACCGGCACATTTCAAGACGCGACGCTGCAAGTTTATATTGCCGACGTGCGCGGTTTTATGACGGACGCGGGCGTTCCCGCTGCTGTTGTTGAAAGCGCTGCGTCCGTCGGCTGCGTTGTGCGCGGCGTTGCCGATCTTTGGAATTACGGCAGCGGCAACGGCAAGCTTTCGCCGTATTTCACACAACGAATGTTGCAATTAACAGCGCAAACGGAAACGGTGACGGGGGACGGCGACAATGGCGAATAATTTTAGACCGTCCCAACCGTTTTCCGTTCCGCTGCTGCTGCTTACGCCGACGTACACCAAAACGGGCGGCGTGCGGACGAAAACGTTTGACGTGGCAAACAGCGCTTTGATTTACGGCAGTTTCAAGACTTACGGCGGAACGGAACAAGTTGTTGACGGCGTTTTTTCCGTGATTGACACGGCGGAAATCGTGACGTGGTTTCGCCCGGACATTGCAAGCGATTGTCAAATTGCGCTTGCTGACGATCCCGGCGCACGTTATGAAATACTTGGCGAGCCGGAAAACATAAACCGCCGAAATCAGTTCTTGAAACTGAAAGTCAAGCGCGTGAAGGGCGGCGCGTAACCGTGGCGATCAAGCTAAAACTTGAAGGGTTTGACGATCTGCTGAAACAGATTGAAGAAGCAGCCGGAAGCGCTGACCGGGGCGCGGAAGCTGCGGTTAATGCTTCGGCGCAGATCATGGACAACGCGCTTCGGGAAGAATTGAAAGCGGTTGGGGAAAACGACCTTGCGCGGCGTATGCCAAAGCCGACCGTCACAAACGACGGCGGAAATTATAGCGCAAGCGTCGGTTTCCCGTCCGCGCCGTACAATCCGCGAAAGCCCGCCGATTATTTCAAAGCAATCTTTTTGAACTACGGAACGCCGAACAGATCAAAGCACGGAAAAGAAGCCGCGCGGGGATATATCGCAAAGGCAAAGAAAAAAGCGCGTCCGAAAATCAAAAAAGCGCAAAAAGAAGCGCTTGAAAAAGTAATTGAAAGGTTGAAGAAATGAAAGAACTGCTGATTTCAATTCTTGAAAGATTTTGCCCGGACAACGTTTATTTGCAAGGCACGTTGAACGAAGAAAGCGCGTTTCCGCAAAAGTTTATTACGTTCTTTGTATCAACAACGGACGACTTGGAGTTTTACGACAACGCGCTTGTTGCTACGGCGTGGAACTTTTCTGTAATTTTCTATTCAAACGATCCCGCCGAAGTGAACACAATTCCCGCGCAGATTTACGCAGCTTTGAAGCAAGCCGGATTTATCCCGCAAGGCAAGGGGCGCGACATAATCAGCAACGCGCCCGGTTATACGGGTTGGGCAATGGACTTTGTTATTCGTGAAAACGAAAATCTGTAAAAAGGAGAAATTACAACATGGCAGACAATGAAAACATTGTGCAGACTTCAAGCGAAAGCGCTTTTACTTTGAAGCGCGGTTTGAAGAACGTTTTTGCGGCGGAAATTCTGACCGACGACAACGAAACCGGCAGCGGCTACACGACCGGCACGCCGTTTCACCTTATCCCCGCCGGAGAAATGAGCCGCAAAGCGGACAACGAGAAGCAAGACATTTATTTTGACGACACCGTGTTTGCGACCGTCGGCAAGGAAGCCGCGACGGAAGTTACCATTACCGGCGCTGCGCTGCGCCCGGACGCGCTTGCCCGGATCAACAACAAGGACGTTGACGACACGACCGGCGCGATCGTTGATAGCGGAAAGTTTAAGCCGAAGTATTTTGCGCTTGGCGGCGAAACTGAAAACCTTGACGGAACTTCGGAACTGTTTTGGTTTATGAAGGGCAGCTTTACGATCCCGGAGCAAGCCGACAAGACCATTGACGACAGCACCGACACAAACGGAATGCAGCTTACTTTTTCCGCTGTTTCCACGAAGCACATTTTCACGCTGAAAAACGAAGTGTGCAAGCGCGTTGTCATTGACACAAGCATTACCGAAGTCAAGAGCGGGCAAGATTGGACGGCGCAAGTTGTCACGCCCGACAATTTGACGGACGTTGTGCAGAAGATCGTTTGACGACGACGACGACGAACAGATTTAACGAAAAGGGGCGCTTTGCGTGGACTATCAAGAATTTATCAAGCCGGAACTTTTGGTTTTGATCCCCGTTCTGCTTTGCGTGGGCGCGGGGATTAAGAAAAGCAACATTCAAGACACGTCTATTCCGCTTATTTTGGGCGCTGTGGGCGTTCTGCTTGCGGGGCTATATGTATTCGCAACCGATCCCGTAAACGGATCACAAGCCGTTGCAACCGCCGTTTTTACGGCATTCACGCAAGGCGTTCTTTGTGCGGGCGCTTCTGTGTATGCACACCAAATTTATAAACAAGCTACAAAAGCCGGAAAGGAAGATGAACTAAATGGCTAAATACGAATTGCCGATCTACGGCGAAGACGACGCGATTGTGAAAGAGTACAAGACCAACGTTTGCCCGTGGGCGGTTTATATCGAAGCGGCAGACATTTCCGAAACGCTGAAAGAAAGAACGCCGCGCGAACAGCTTGAAGCCGTTGGAAGTATTCTGAAATCCGTCTTTGTGGGCTTGACAGACGAAGAACTGCTGCACGCTGACGGCGGCGACGTGATGAATACTTTTAAGCAGATCACGACCGGCGGACAGACCGTGCGCAGCGGCGGCAGCAGCAGCAGCGCGTCAAAAAACGTGTAACGGGCGGGGGGAATTATTCCCCTTGCCCGGACAGCGTATTTTTTGAACTGATGGACTTTACATACACGCTTTCAGTTCAACACAACATTCCGCTTTTTGACATTATGGAACGCGACAAAGACCGCGTTATTATGCTTATAAACTACTTTATCGAAAAAGGCAAAAAGCCGCAGATTACGGGCGCGCCGCAAAAAAGAAAGGCAACGCGCCCGCACAAAAACGACGGCTTTTGGGACTTTTGAAAGGGGGCGTGCGTGAATGGCGAATGAACGTCTTGGCGCGTCGTTTTCTATTGACGTTACGCAGCTAAAAGCCGGACTTGCGGAAGCAAACCGTTTAATCAAAGAAAGCAAAAGCGAGTTCAAAGCAGCGGCGGCGGGATTGGACGATTGGAGCAAATCGGAAGAAGGGCTGAACGCAAAGCTAAAATCGTTAAACACGATCGCGGACATTCAAAGCAAGACCGTCAATGCGCTGCAACAAGAATATGACCGTCTTATTGACGACGGGCTTGATCCGACAAGCGCGCAAGCCGTAAAGCTGCGAACAGACATAAACAATCAAAAAGCTGCGCTTGGCGCAACGCAAGCAGAAATTAAAAAATACAACAAGCAGCTTGACGACATGGGAAACGAAAGCGAAGACGCTTCCGACGCTTCCGACGATCTTGAAGAAAACGTAACAAACGCGGGCAACGCGGCGGAAGACGCAAGCGACGGTTTCACCGTGATGAAAGGCGCGCTTGCAAACCTTGTCACGCAAGGAATAAATTTGGCGGTTGGCGCGCTGAAAGACTTTGCTTCCGATACGCTTGAAGTTGGAAAAAACTTTGACGCGTCCATGTCAAGCGTTGCAGCGCTTTCCGGCGCAACCGGCGAAGAACTTGAAATGCTGCGCGACACGGCGAAAGAATTTGGATCAACAACGAAGTTTTCCGCAAGTGAAGCCGCTGACGCGTTGGGTTATATGGCGCTTGCCGGTTGGGACGCAGAACAAAGCGCTTCGTCGCTTGGCGGCGTGCTAAACCTTGCAGCCGCTTCAAATATGGACTTGGCGGAAGCGTCCGACATGGTGACGGACTATCTTTCCGCGTTTGGAATGGAAGCGGACGACAGCGCGTATTTTGCCGATCTGTTAGCATTTGCGCAAGCAAACGCAAACACAACGGCGGCAGGGCTTGGCGAAGCATATAAAAATTGCGCTGCCAACATGAACGCAGCCGGACAAGACATTGAAACGACGACCGCGCTTCTTTCCATGATGGCAAATCAAGGTTTGAAGGGATCGGAAGCCGGAACAGCATTAACCGCCATGATGCGCGACATGACGGCTAAAATGGAAAACGGAAAAATTGCAATCGGTGACACAACCGTTGCCGTTATGGACGCAAACGGAAATTACCGCGACATGACGGATATTTTGGCGGACGTGGAAGCGGCGACGGACGGCATGGGCGACGCGGAACGCGCAGCGGCGCTTTCGTCTACGTTTACAAGCGACAGCATAAAGGGCTTGAACTTGGTTTTGAATGCGGGCGTTGACAACGCGGCAGACTTTGAAGATCAGTTGCGCAATTCGTCCGGCGCTGCGGCAGAAATGTCCGCAATTATGCAAGACAATTTGCAAGGCGATCTTTCAAATTTAAGTTCTGCGTTTGAAGGTTTGCAGCTTGCCGTTTTTGAAGGCGCAAACGTTCCGCTGCGCGGACTTGTGCAGCAAGTTTCAACCGAATTGATCCCGGCGCTGACGGACTTTGTGAACGGCGTTGAAGGATCGGGCGCGCGCGTTGGTGAAGCCGTCGGAAATATTGTCAATAACATATTGACGACTATTGTTGACGCTGCGCCGCAAATGGCAGAAATGGGCTTTACGCTGATTATGTCGTTGGTACAAGGCATAATTTCTTCTTTGCCGTCCGTAATAACGGCGGGCGTTGACATTATACTTGCGCTGATTGACGGACTTGGTGAAACAATCCCGCAGCTAATTCAACAAGTAATTGAAATCGTGCCGCAGATCGTTCAAGCGCTTGCAAACGCGATCCCGGAATTGATAGACGGCGCAATTCAATTCTTTATGGCAATTATTCAAGCGATCCCGACAATCGTTGACGCGCTTGTTGAAGCTTTGCCGCAAATTTATGACGCGGTTTACAACGGATTGCTTGGCGCGTTGCCGCAGATTTTTGAAGGCGCAATTCAGCTTTTGAACGCAATTATTGACGCGATACCGGCGTTTATTCCGCTGCTGACGGAAGCTTTGCCGCAGATCATTGAAACAATTATTCAAGCGTTTATTGACAATTTCCCCGTAATACTTGAAGGCGCAATTCAGCTTTTTATGGCGCTTGTTCAAGCAATCCCGGTTATTGCGCTTGAATTGGTAAAAGCCGCGCCGCAAATCGTGACTTCCGTTCTTGGCGCGCTTGTAAAGCCGATCGCAAATCTGTTTTCCGGCTTGTGGGACGGCGTGAAAAAGGGCGCGTCCGCGCTTTGGAACGGGATTAAAAACGTCTTTTCCGTTGTTGGGAATTGGTTTAATGACAAAATTATAAAGCCGGTTTCAAACTTCTTCGGCGGAATGTGGGACAAGCTGAAAAAGGGCGCTGCGGGCGCTTGGGAAGGGATCAAAAACATTTTTTCTTCCGTCGCAACGTTCTTCGGAAACATTTTCAGCACGGCATGGCAAAAAGTTAAAAACGTCTTTTCCGTTGGCGGACAGATTTTCAGCGGGATTAAGGACGGCATTATTAACGCGTTCAAAGCCGTTGTTAATACCATTATTCGCGGAATTAACACGATCGTTGCAATTCCGTTTAATGGCTTGAACGGCATTTTGAACAAAATTCAGCATTTGTCCTTCTTGGGAATTTCCCCGTTCAGCTTTCTTTCTTGGCGTGCGCCCGTTCCGCAAATTCCGCAGTTGGCACGCGGCGGCGTTGTGAAGGAAGCGACAACGGCGGTTGTCGGTGAAGCGGGCGAAGAAGCGATTGTTCCGCTTGAACGCAACACGGAATGGATCAAGAAGGTTGCGCAAGAGATCGCAGCAGAACAGCAGCCGACCGTCAACGTCTATCAAACAAACAATTATTCGCAAGCACATAGCCGCTATGAACTTTACAAATCGAAGCAGCAGACGGCGGCGGCGATCCGGCTTGCGCTTGCGGGGGTTTAATTATGCTGACACTTGACTTTGTTTCAAAAAGCGGACAAGCGCTGCACCTTGTCAAAAACGCATGGTTTGACTTGACAAACGTGGACGGAATGACGACCGGCAACACAAGTATTTCGTCAATCGTGATCGGCGGCGTTGACGGCGACACGATCAACAACATTCAAGCGCAGCCGCGCGGAATTGTTCTTGATCTGCGCATTAAAGACTATGTAAACGTTGAAGACGCAAAGCGCTATATTTTAAGCTTTGTAAAACTGAAACAGACGTGTTCGCTTGTGTGGACGCAAAACGGGCGCACAATTAAAATTGACGGCGTTGTTGAAACTATTGATATGCCACGTTGGACAAAAAAAGGCGAAGTTGCAATGCAAATTTCCCTTCATTGCCCGCGTGCGTTTTGGGAAGATGTAAATTACATTCTTTCCGAAATCAGCGCGTCAAAAAACTTGCATTATTTCACGACTACGCCGGGGGATATGCTTTATTTTCCCGCTGACGGAATAGCGTTGGGCGAATACGACACAAGCCGGACGCGAACGTTTGTAAATACCGGGGACGTTGCCGTTGGAATGCAAATTGAAATCATGGCGTTTTCAACGGCAACAAATCCCATTATTTACGATCAAAACGGAAACTTTTTCGGCGTTGGCTACGGCACGGACGACAAACAAGTTGTATTGTCCGCCGGGGACAAGATCGTTATTAACACGCAAGCCGGACAAAAAGGCGTTACGCTGAACGGAACAAATATCATTGACAAGATCAAGCCGCGTTCGACTTGGCTTTTGCTGCAAGCCGGGGAAAATGAATTTTCCATTAACAGCGACGACGCAGACGTTGACAACATGGCGTTCACGCTAATTTATAAACAGCGTTACGTTTAACAAGGGGGTTTATAAATGGCGATTGACGTTCTTGAAATCCGCGACAGCAGCCGGGAATTGATCGGCGTTATTGACACGGCAAAAAGTGTAATTTGGCATTCCGTATATTTTGGAATTGGCGACTTTGAGATTTACGCGCAGCTAACGCCGCAGCATTTGGCGTTTTTAGAAATCGGAAATTATGTGACACGTTCCGACAATGACGAAGTTGGAATTATTGAAGAAATCAACGTTTCATATTCCGTTCAAGACGGCTATATGATTACGGCAAGCGGGCGTTTTGCAAAGTCTATTCTTGACCGGCGCTTGATTTACAAGCTTTCCGATCATACCAACACGCCGACAATTCTAAACGGCAGCGTTGAAATTGCCGCGCGACGGCTTGTGCTTGACAACGCGATTGATTGCAGCTTTGACAGCCGAAGAAACATTGACGTTTTGGGGCTTGGCGCGCTTGCCAACCTTCCGGCGATCATTGTTGACGGAAACGGAAACGCTGCGCAAAAGCAAGTTTCATATCAACCGTTAATGTCTTACACAGACGAATTTTTGCAAGAATACGGTTACGCCGCAAAAGTCATTCTAAACGCAAGCAATAAAAAGCTGCTTTACGTTGTTTTTTCCGGGACGGATCGCAGCACCGAAAACACCGACGGCAACGCGCCCGTTATATTTAGCACCGAATACGAAAACTTAACTTCAAGCGACTATTCTTACAACGCACAGAACGCCCGTAACGCGGTTTTGATCGGCGGGGAAGGCGAAGGGCTTGAACGGTTTTATTCGCTGCTTACGGCGGGCAAAACGGGCTTGCAATTACGCGAAATGTGGTTTGACGCGTCTTCGATAAACAAGACGTACACCGACAGCAACGACGAAGA
This sequence comes from Selenomonadaceae bacterium, assembly GCA_017549815.1. Taxonomy (GTDB): domain Bacteria; phylum Bacillota; class Negativicutes; order Selenomonadales; family Selenomonadaceae; genus Quinella. The sequence goes on along the minus strand of JAFYNH010000025.1, from coordinate 24,245 downwards.
ACAAAGTTACACCGACGCGGAATATAAATCAATGTTGGATCAAGCCGGGAAAAAGCAGCTTGCAGCGCTTCCCGCGCCGGAAACATTCACGGGCGAAATCAACGCTTCGTTCGGTAATTGGATTTTCGGACGTGATTTCTTTCTTGGCGACCTTGTGACGCTGCAAGACAACGCAATAAATAAATATGCAACCGTTCGGATCATGGAAGCAACGGAAGTTCAAGACGAAAACGGTTATTCCGTGGACGTGGTTTACAGTTAAAAGGAGTTGAAAAACATGGCACAAAAAAGCGGATTTTTTAACGCGTTGCTGAACGCGGGCGTTTATGATCGGACGTACAACGCGGACGACTATTCGGACAACCTTGCCGTCGTAATTTCAAACGGCGTTCTGCGCAGCGAAAACGACGACTTGCTTGTTACCGCAAGCGGCTTGAATTTAAGCGTTGCAGCGGGGCGCGCATGGATCAACGGAAAGTATTTCTTCAACGACAGCGCATACGCGCTTCCGGCGCTTACGCCGCCGACCGGCGGAAGCCGGATTGACCGCGTTGTTCTTCGGCTTGACAACACGCTTTCCGTGCGTGCAATTTCAATTCAATATTTGACCGGCACGGCTGCGACTTCGCCTGTTGCGCCCGCGATCACGCGCAGCGGCGACATTTACGATCTTGTGCTTGCGGACGTTGCTATTTCGTCCGGGGCAACAAGCGTCACGATCACAGATCAGCGCAGCAACGCCGACTTGTGCGGTTGGGTTTATTCGACTTCCGGCGACGACAGCTTTTTTACTTCGCTTGACAACGCTTTTAACACTTGGTTTGAAAGCGCAAAAGACACGCTTTCAAGCGTCACGCTGTTCAAGCGTTACACATGGGCGACCGTGCTTGCGTCTGCAACGGACACCGTGCAATTTAATGTCCCGCAATACGACGCGGAAACTTGCTTTTATGAAGTCTATGTAAACGGCTTTTTGACAAACGCTTTCACCGTCGGCAGCGCTGCAAACGTGATTGTTTTTAACGCGCAGCTTCAAGCCGGGGCGCAAGTGATTGTCAACGTTTACAAATCGCTTGACGGAACGGGCATTGAAAGCGTTGCTGATGAGATCACGGCGCTGCAAAATCAATATGCGACTATTTCCGGCGCGCAGAAATATATTTATTACTGCACCGGCAGCAATGACAACGTTTCGCTTTCGGAAATTGCGCAAGCGTTCTATACCGGCAGTTATACGGCGGCAAACGTCACGGCAGCAGCAGCAGCGTTTCTTTCTGCGCTTGGCGGAAATACGTTCCTTGCGGGGCTTGCTGACAATGCAAAAATGACGATTGAAGTTGTGGGAACGTGCGGCGTTGGCGCTGCTGCTTACGGCGCGGGAACAGCGCAAAGCCGTTACCGTTATTTCAATCTTGCGCCGCAGCCGCAGACAAGCGCAAAGACTTTGATTTTCGACTTTGCCAAATGCGACACGATCAACGTTTCTTTCACGGCAAACACGTCAAACATTATCTTTTATTCAACCGACTTGCAGATTAAAAATTGCAAGCTGTCCGTTGACGAAAGCAACGCGGGCGTTAATATTCAAGTATTCGCCGGAAGCAATTACGGGCGCTGTGACGTTGAGAATTGCGAAGTTGATATTTCTACCACGGGCGACGTAAAATTTGCAGCAAACGGCAATTACACGGCTTGCAAGTTCACCGGCGCTTCGACCGGCGGACACGTTTTGATTTTTTGCCCGGATAGCGCATACATGATCCGCGTTATTGGCGGAACGTTTTACGCGTACTGCAAAGCAAGCGGGAAAACACCGGCGATATTTTACACTTACGGCACGGAAACAAACGCGATTATTATTGCGCAAAACATTTCTTGCCCGACGGTTTCAAAGACCGGCTATTTTCAGCAATATCTTTCTGTTTCTTACGCGGGCAAGACGTTCATTGACTTTGTTGTTTCCACCATGAACAGCGCCGGAAATTATAACACAATCACAAGTCAAATTTGGCAATCCAAAGCGTAAAAAAAGCGCGGGTTTAATCCCGCGCTTTTCCTTTTTTCAGTTCTTCAATTATCTTGCTGCAAATCAAATCGGCTTGCTGCTTGTCTGTTAGTTTTAGAAAAGCAACGCCGTATTTTTCTATAAAAGCAAGACGCGTCAATTCAAATAATTGTTTTTGTTTTTCGTTCATAATATCACCTTCAAAATGCACGGGCAAAACGCCCGTGCTGCTTTATTTTTAGCGTTCAAACGGGTTTAACGTTTTACGCTTTACTTCTGCACATAACGTCCAACATGGTTGTCCTTGCGGGGCGTTGTCCCTAATGTGGGGATAAGGAAAGACGAGCAAGAATAATTCAACCTTGTCGTCATGTATAACGATCTTGTCAATGAGTTTGTCAAACACGCTTTTCAAAACGTGCGGATCGTTGCTTTCGATATTCAAAGCGCAATCTTGCAAATATTGTTCTACAAGTTCCGCAGAAATAACCGTTGTTTCGATTGTTTCAAGGCGGGAAAGCTTTTCGTTCAGCGCGGTTAATTCTTTGGAATAATCCGCAATCATTTCCGAATAAACTTCTTGCATTGCTTCGTTGGCTTCGATTTTTTTTACTTCAATTTGCTTCAATGCGTCCATAACAACGCGCTTGCGCTTTTCCGCGCTGTCACGTTCTTCAATCAGCAAATCCGGCGTGCTGTCTGTCTGCGACACGATAAACGCGGCAATTTCCTTGATCTTGTCCGGCGTTAAAACGTGCTTCTTGATCTGTTCAATGCAATATGCTTCAAGAATGTCTTTGCGGATATTTTTTGCTTTGCAAGTGTGATATGTCTTCTTTGTGCTGCAAGTATAATATGCGTAACCGTCGATATTATCTTGTTTTTGCGTCTTATACATTCCGAAATAATGCGCGTTACAAGCTGCGCAGAAAATCTTTCCCGTGAGAGCATAAAAGCGCTTTGTTTTGCGTGGCGCAGCAAGCGCGTTCGCTTTGTTTTTCTGTTGAACTGTGTTCCAAATATCAACGTCAATGATTGCCGGAACAGCACCTTCAAGAAATAGCTTTTCGTAACCTTGAATTTGATATTCCCGCGTTCCGATATAAAACGGATTGCGCAGAATACGGCACATTGTTTGAATTGACATGACATTTCCCTTGCGGGCGATCACGTTACGTTTAATCATTTCGTCCCGAATGTAATTCAAAGAATAATCGTTTGCGTACATTTCAAAGATCAGCTTTACAATTTGCGCTTCTTCTTCATTGACGCAATACTTTTTCCGCGCCTTCCCGCGCGTCAATTCCCCGGTTTCATAAAGCCCGTAACCGAAAGGCACATAACCGCCCAAATAATAACCTTGTTTTGCTGCGACATACATTCCCGAACGAACGTGCGCCGCTGTTATGTCGGATTGTAATTCGTGCATTGCGAAAAGGTTTGTCCCGCTGAACTTCCCGTGCGCCGTTGTCAAGTCTATCGGTTCAATAACGCTTTCAATCGGGATTTTGTACTTTGAATATAATTCGTGGTTTGTGTTCAGCGCGTCCCGCGTATTACGGAAAGAACGGGAAAAGCTGAAAACAACGATCCGATCAAATTTATTGCGTCCCGCGTCAAAAAGCATTTCTTCCAACGCTTCCCGTCCGGCGGTTTCCTTCGCTGTTTTGGCTTCATCAATATAAAATTTTACGAATTTATATCCTTTTGCTTCAAGATAGCGCAGACATTCTTCTTGTTGATATTCAATCGAAAAGCTGTCTTGCTGCTTGTGCGAAGAAAAGCGGATATAAACGACCGCGCGGATCACTTGGCGCGTTTCTTCGTGTTTGTCATTGTAAATAATCATTTTGCTTTCATTCCTTCATTTTCAAATACAGTTTCATAAATTCCGTGTAAAGTTCCTCTTTTGTTTCGCGGGGGATCATTTTGCTTTCAAAAACAAGTTTCCCGCGTGCAAGCAAATCAAAAGCTTCGTCTTTTGCTGATATGCCAAAATAGTCAAGCCCAACGCCGCAGTTTTCCGCGATCGCTTGAAGCGTCTTCATTGACGGCGTGCGCTGCCCGATTTCATAGCATGAAAGCGTTGACCGGGAAACGCCGATCATTTCCGCAAATTCTTCTTGCGTCAATCTGCGGCTTTTCCGAAGGTTTTTCAGCTTTGCGCCGATTTCGTTTGACATGGTTTCACCGTCCTTCGTTATTCTGTTTTGTGTTGCTTACGGATTGCATTATAAAGCAATTTGCCACAACGAGCAACAATTATACATTTTGCACAATTCCCGACGAGGTTTTTGTGCAATGATACAAAATACCTATAATTTGATAACAAATGTAAAATATCTGTTGCAAATCGGAAAAAAAGCGATATAATTAAATAAAAAACGCAAAAAAAACAAGCTATTTAGTGTCCCAAAAATAGGACAATGGAAGGAGATCAAAAGATGAAAAAGTATGCTGTGTATGGAGTAGATACCGTAACCGCTTTGAAAGAATGCGACACGTTTGAAGACGCGCTTGCATTTGCAAAAAAGGGCTTGCGGAAATGGGGGAAGACAATTAAAGACACCGAACTTCGCAAGACGGTTTACAAAGTACACAAGAACAACAACGGCGAAGTTATTGAAAAAGATTACAGATAAAAACGAAGGGCGATCCGGGACGGGCAACCGTCCCGGAAGAAAGGGAAAGGGAAAAAGCTATGAAAGAAATTTTGATTGCAACGTACAAGCGGGAAGACACTTATTGCGGGCATAGCAAAATAAATCATTATCACGTCCCCGTCGAATTTCGTTGCTATGTGATTGACAACAGCGACGAACGGGAAATGGGCGTTTTGGTAAACGGAAAGCCCGTGGGCGACTACTACGACATTTTAGAAGTGAACTATAAAGACGCGGTTACATATAGACACCATTTCACGGATCGGGACAAGGCGAACGAATGCTTTATTTCACTTATGAAGCGCTTTGGCGGATTTAAGAAAAATTAAAAGGAAGGGGACAAGTTATGAAACGTTTTTATATGTGGCGCAGCGTTATTAAATCCCGTTACGGCGTGCGAACGCTTGTCATGTGTACGGACAAAGAAAAGCTTGCTGCTGAAATTGCCCGGTACACGCAAGAAGGATTTACCGCAACGGAGATCACAAAAAGCGGGCGTTTTTGTACGGACGGAAACACAGAAATTCACACGACGGTTTTGAATTGAAAGGGGGAAGAATAATGTATTTCGTCGTTATGATTGCCGTTGCCGCGTTCGCAGCGTGGAAGATCGTTGACGTGATCGACAAGTTTGACAAGGGGGAATAAAAAGCATGAAAGAATATGTTGAACGCGCTGCGGCGCTTCAAGCTATGTGGAACGCTTTGTTTGCGTTGGAAGATCGGCGCGAAGCCGAACACGGGCTTGATTTGAAAGAACGGACAAATATTCAAGACGGATTTGAAGCCGGACAAATTGTAATGGCGAACTATCCCGCTGCTGACGTTGTGGAAGTTGTGCGGTGCAAAGATTGTTTTTATTATTATGTTGGCGAGAATAACGACGAAACGTGGGAATGGTGCAGTTTAGACAGACACGACACGCAAAGCGACGGTTTTTGCGCTTGGGGCGCAAGAAAGGACGGTTAAACAATGAACATTGAAGAACTGCGGAAAGCGCTTGCGTCGGACGCAACGGAAAAGGTAAAGGAACAAGAAAAGACAATTCAAGCGCTGGAAAAGCAGCTTGAAGAAGCAGAAAACATTATTAAAGTGCAATACAAAGTTTTGCGCGTTATGTGTAATCGTTGCATTGTAATGACACGCGGCGCAATGTGTTTGTTTTGCGGTCATGCCGGTTTATGCGAAGATTTGCGCAACACGGACAACGGAAATAAAACTGCGCCGTAAATGTTGCGTTTAGCAACATTTATGAATAAAAAAGCCGCACAACGGGGAATAAATGAAAGAAAGGGGGAATTACCATGCGAACAAATTTGAAGCTTTTTCGCGTAACAAAGAGAATGTCGCAAGACGAATTTGCGGACGCGATCGGCTGCACGCGCGCGACGTATTCAAGCATTGAAAGCGGCAAGCGTGACGGACGGCTTGCGTTTTGGGAAGACGTGCAAAAGGCGTTCGGGATCGACGACGCGGATATGTGGGCGTTGATCCGAAATGAAGACTAAACACGACCGGCGCTTTGAAACGATCCTTGTTGAAAGCGACGCGCCGCCGGATTTGCGTTTGTTTTGCAAGCTGCTTGTTCAAAAAATAAACCGGGGGGAAGTGAACAACATTGATAAACGAACGTTACAACGAATTGCTGCAAGCGATAGCGCGGATCATGGCGACGAAAAACGTTGAGATTGACAAGCTGCACGAAGAAATTAAAGCGCTGAAAGACAAGCTGCACGAAGCAGAAGAAGGCGTTGCGCATACTGCGCAGAAAGGGAAAGTATATGAACAATAACGAAGTTGAAATTGTTGACGCGGACATTGTGGACTTGACCGCGCGCCCGCAGCAGCAGAACGGCGGCGGGCTGCTTGACACCAACACCGACAATATACTTTATTTAGCGGAAAAAGCGGACAAGTATATTGCCGCAATGAATAGAATTATGGACGCTGCGCTTCGGATCACAAACGAATTGGATTGGGTTTTGATCGGCGGGAAGCCGTACTTGCAAGAAAGCGGAACGACGAAGGTTGCGCGCTTGTTTGGGATTTCAATTCAGTTGATCGGCAAGCCGACCGTCGAATTTGACGGCGAAGGTTACAAGACATACACATATAAAGCCCGGTTTATGCTGAAAGATCAATTCATTGAATGCGAAGGATCGCGCAGCATGAAGGAAGATTTCTTTGCAAAGCAAGGCAAAGACAAGCCGCTGAAAAAGCCCGACGAAATTGACGAACGTGATGTGAAAATGGCGGCATATACGAATTGCTTGAACAACGGAATAAAGCGGCTTATTCCAAACTTGCGCAACATTGACATTGACACGCTGCAACGCGCGGGGCTTGATCCGCAGAAAATCGCCGGTTATACATTCAAGGACGGCAACAAAGGCGGCGCAAGCAAAGCGGCAGAAGCAACCGGGCTTGTTTGTTCCCGCTGCGGAAAAGCCGTAACACAAAAGGTTGCAAGCTATTCACAAGGCAAGTTTGGCGCGATCCTTTGCATGGATTGTCAAAAGGAAGGGGCGCAGCAATGACAGACGACCTTTTGCAAGACAGAAGCGAAATGGAAGAAGCAATGTCGCGGCTTGCTGTTGATCGGGACACATGGCAAGGCGCTATTATGTACGCGTTATGCAAAGCCGTGTTTCATTTGTTGGGCGAAGAAATTAAAAGAAAGAGGAAAGGACAATGAACGCAACCGAAATCAACGCAAAGCTTTTCAAGGCAAAAGCCGACAAAATCAAGGTTTATCCGTGCAACAACCTTCGCGCTTCAAATCTTGGCTTTCCGTGCGAAAGATATTTGTTTTTGTTAATCAAGCATTGGGACGAACAGAAGCCGCATGACGTGGGCTTGCAGAACGTTTTTGACTTGGGGAACACGCTTGAAGCGCACACAATACAAAACATAAAAGAAGCCGGTTTTGAAGTTGTCACGCCGTCCGTGCGTTCATGGAAAGAAGAAGTGCGCGGCGGGATCATTACCGGGCGCGAAGATATACGGATCAAGGACGAAAACGGCGAACTGCTGCCCGTTGAAATCAAGGGAATTTCCCCGTTTGAGTTCGACAAGCTGAACAGCGTTGACGACTTTTTGAAAAGCAAACGTCCGTATATTCGCGGCTATCCGGCGCAGCTATTCGTTTATATGTTGAAGTTCGGGAAGGAAAAGGGCTTTTTCGCGCTGACGAACAAGTTGACCGGCGAAACGAAATTTATTGAAGTTCCGTTTGACTACGATTACGGCGACGAACTGCTAAACAAAGCAGAACGCATTTACGCGGCGCTTGCAGCAAACGAAATTCCCGCAGCTTGCGACGACATTTCCGTTTGTGAAGGTTGTTCCCTTGCGCATATCTGCGGCGAATGTCGGCGCGTTCCGGCGGACGTGGACATTGACGAAGAACTTGACGCGCTGATTGATCGCAAACAGCAGCTTTCCGAAGCAAAGAAGGAATACGAACAGATTGACAAGGAAATAAAGCAGCGCGTCGGGGATCGGGAAAAAGTCATTACGGGACATTATTTAATCGAACGCAAATCATTTGTCAAAAAGGCGTTTACTGTCCCGGAAAGCGTACAATGGCGCGTTCAAATCAAGCGGCTTTAATTGAACAAGGCGGCGGGGATTATTCCCCGTCGCCCGTGAAAAGCTGCGTCCAATAAATGCCGTATGATCCGCCGGAATATACACCAACGCCCAACGTATCAAAGTTCGCGTTTAGAATGTTGGCACGATGACCGCTTGAATTGATCCATGCGTTCATAACTTCTTCGGGCGTGCGCTGACCGGCTGCAATGTTTTCCCCGGCTGCGCGATAATGAACGCCGAAGTCTTGCAGCATTTGAAACGGCGTGCCGTATGTCGGGGAAGTATGGCTGAAATAATTATTTTCTGCCATGTCGCGCGCTTTTAGATTTGCGATCGACCGCAGTTCTTCCGACATTTTCAGCGGCTTCAATCCGGCTTTTTCGCGTTCTTGGTTTACCAACGCAAGCACGGCTTCCGCTTGTTCCGACGGGGCGCTTTGTTCAACCTTCTTGTCGCCGGTTTCTATGTTGTCCGACTTTGAATGTTGATCCGTTGACGTGCCGTGTTCCGTGTGATCCGGCAATTCGACTTTATCAAGCGGGAAAATCAAATGCGGGTTTTTGAAGTGCGCGTTGTGTTTCAAGATTTCTTCAAACGGTATTTTGTACCGCTGCGCGATCTTCCACAAGCTGTCCCCGTTTTGAACTGTGCAATGCTGCGCGGAAGCAAGGGACGATCCACCAAAGACAAAGGCAGCAACCGACAAAGTTAAAAGTTGTTTTTTCATGCTTTTAATATATCCCGATTGCTGCAAATCAAAACATAACAAAAGAAAGGGCTGCAATTATGGACAAATTAACGCTTGAAATCTTTTGGGCGGAAATCCCGGTTGGACGGGAAAACGCCGCAACATACGCGGAACTTTGCGCCGCGTGGGACAAAGACGAACGTTCCGTGCGAAGCATATTGCACGAATTAAGCGCGTTCGACAACGGCGACAATTATATTTTGATCCGATCCGGGAAGCACAAGGGCTTTTATAAAACGGACGACTTGGAAGAAATCATTGCATACAAGCAAGAATGCTTGAACAAGGGGCGAAGCGTATTTGCGCCGGTTAAGAAGTGCAACCGCGTCTTGCGCATGAACAAGGATCAATTCAGCTTTGAAAACAATTTGCGCGTTATGCGGGAAGGGCTGAACATGACGCAAAAGGTTGTTTGCTATCTTATGCGGAAAAACTGCGATCCGCATTTTGACGTTGCAATGTTGTCAAAAATGGAAAACGGAATTTGCTTCCCGACACCGTTTCAGCTTGTCACGCTTGCGGAAATTTATCGCTGCGCGCCGCGTGATCTTATCGACACGGAAATATATTTTTGAAATGCGACAGATATTATACTTGAATTTTGCGTTGCTATTAGTAAAATAGACCTATAAAAAGCCGCTGTTCGTGGATCGGACGCACAGCGACCTAAAAATGAATAGCGGCTAATTATACCCGTATTGTAAAGCGCCGATCCCGCTTTGCAATACGGGTTTCTTGTTGGGAGTGTGAAACAATGGCAGAAAGAAGAATGTTTGCAAAAACGATTATTGACAGCGACGCGTTTCTTGATATGCCGCTTTCTGCGCAAGCGTTGTATTTTCATTTGTCAATGCGGGCAGACGACGACGGCTTTGTGAACAATCCGAAAAAAATTCAACGCATGATCGGCGCAAGCGACGACGATTGCAAATTGTTGATAATGAAGCGGTTTATTCTTGCTTTTGAAAGCGGCGTGATTGTAATTAAGCATTGGCGCATTCATAACTACATTCAAAAAGACCGCTACAAAGAAACGCTTTACACGGAAGAAAAAAGCCGTCTTGCGATTGACGATAAAAACGCATATACAGAAGCCGAAAAAAAGCCGTGTATACAATCTGTATCCAACATGGATACACAGGATAGGTTAGTTAAGGATAGTTTAGAGATAGGACAGGAAAGGCGAAATAATATAGCTGCAATCGTTCAACACTTGAACGAAAGAGCCGGGACGAATTACCGCGCAAGCAGCAAAGCAACGGCGCGACATATTGAAGCGCGGCTGAACGAAGGTTTTTCCGTGGAAGACTTTTTTGCCGTGATCGACAAGAAGTGCGCAGAATGGAAAGGCGGGGACATGGAAAAATATTTGCGCCCGGAAACGCTGTTTGGATCAAAGTTTGAAAGCTATTTGAACGCAAGGACGGGCAGCGGCAGCAGACGCGGCGCAAACGGCGTTTTGTTGGACGACCGGCAGACGGACGACTTGGACGATATTTTTTGATTAAAGGGGGAATATATATGCTTTCGGACGTGATTTGCGGGATCATTGTTGTCGGCGTGATCGGGCTTCTTGTTGTGCTTGGGGAAGTGATCTGCAAGCTTGCAATCAAGTATTCCGAAACGGCGGAACAATTCTTTGACGACTTGCCGGATTGGGGGGACGAAGATTGACAGAAAAACCGTTGAAAGCCGTGACGCGCTGCGAAAGCTGCGACCGTTATTTTCGCGGCAGCGTGAACGTTTATCTTTGCCCGGATTGCGCAAAAAAGCGCGCTGAAAGAATGCGGCTTTTTATGTCGCCGTGTAACAAATGCCGCGAAAGAACTTGCCCGCCGGTTTGCTATAAAAAGAAAAGCTATCTTGCGGGGCGTATGAAGCGGGAAAGGGGCGTTTAATTATGAATTGCCCGCTTTGCGGATCGTCACAAGTAAAGGTTACAGACAGCCGGGAAAGAAGCAATTACGTTTTCCGGCGGCGAAAGTGTATTGCGTGCGGGCAGAACTTCCGAACGCGGGAATTGTACGAAAAAGACGTTATTGAACTATTGTTGAAAATACAGAAAGGGAAAGAAAATGAAAATTTATAAGTGCGACGTTTGCGGGAAGGTTATCAGCGACAACGACGCGGACGCGATCTGCGGCGCATATTCCAAATATACCGGCTATTTCGGCGGACTAACGCAAGGAAAAGACGTTTGCGGCGCTTGCGCGCGCGTGGGCGCAAAAGTGGACTTTGAAGCAGCTATGTTGAAGGCGTGGCGGGACGCGATCAACGCAAGAAAGGAACTTGAAAGCAATGGACATGAAGCCGATATTTGAAGCGCTTGAAAAAGCGGCAGCAAAGTCAAGCGCGCCGGACGACGGCGACTTTGTGAAGGACGGTTTGCTATACTGCGGGAAATGCTTTACACCGAAGCAATGCCGCGTTGAATTGTTTGGCGAGATAAGAACGCCTTTTTGCTTGTGCAAATGTGCAGCGGAAAAGCGGGACGCGGAAGAAGCGGAAAGAAAGCGCGTCGAGAAAATGCAAGAAGTTCAAAAGCTGCGGCGACTTGGTTTCCCGGACGCTGAACTTTCCCGTTGGACATTTGACAACGACGACGGGACGGACGAAAAGCTTTCCACGGCTGCGCGAAACTACGTTGCGAACTTTGCCGAAATGAAAAAGCGCGGAAAAGGGCTGCTGCTGTTCGGGAAGGTTGGCACGGGAAAAACGTTTGCTTCGGCTTGCATTGCAAACGCATTGATTGACAAGGGCGTTCCGTGCTTGGTGACGAACTTTGCGCGGCTTGTGAATACCATTGCGGGAATGTACGACGGGAAGCAAGACTATATTGACGGGCTGAACAGATTTGACTTGCTTGTGATTGATGATCTTGCTTCGGAACGTGACACGGAATACATGGGCGAAATTGTGCAGAACATAATTGACAGCCGTTACCGCGCCGGTTTGCCGCTGATCGTTACGACGAACTTGACAAGCGACGAATTGAAGCACCCGCAAGAAATCCGCAAGCAACGCATTTATTCCCGGCTTTTTGAAATGTGCGTTCCGCTTGAAGTAAAGCACAAAGACCGGCGCAAAGAAAAGCTGATTGCAGACTTTGACGAAATGAACGCGCTGCTTGGCTTGAATGCTGCGGACGAAGCATAAAAAGGGGGAAAAAAGAATGGAAAATTATATTGATGGCACAGAAGAAAATTTTGCTGTGTTTGACGCTATTGTAAAAGCTAAACACGTATTGATGGGACACAGAAAAATTGTTGTTTCTATCAGCGGCGGAAGCGACAGCGATATTGTGATAGATATATGTGAAAAAGTTAAAGGTGACAAAAAAATTCAATATATTTGGTTTAATACAGGGATTGAATATCAAGCAACAAAAGACCACTTGGACTTTTTAGAAAAAAAGTACGGCGTAACAATTACGCGATTGCCGCCGATTAAGCCCATTCCTAATTGCGTTCGTGAATATGGCGTTCCGTTTTTGTCAAAAAACGTTAGTGAAATGCTTTCAAGGTTGCAAAAATACGGTTTTAAGTTTGAAGACAAGCCGGAAGAAGAACTGTTGCAAGAATATCCAAAGTGCAAAAGGGCTGTTAAATGGTGGTGTAATACAGCAGGTAAAACAGGAAAACGATTTAACATTGATTACAACAAACATCTAAAAGATTTTTTGATTGCAAATCCGCCGACTATTCCTATATCAAATAAATGTTGCATTTATGGAAAGAAAAAACCGGCAAAAGAATACTTGAAAAAATCAGACGAGGACTTGAACGTTTACGGCGTTCGTAGATCAGAGGGCGGAACAAGAGCAACAGCATATAAAGAGTGTTATACACACGCAAAACGTGGAAGCATTGACACATTTAGACCGATTTTTTGGCTGACGGACAATGACAAAAAATTTTATGAAAAAAAGAATGGTGTAACACACAGCGCTTGCTATACAAAATACGGATTGAAAAGGACGGGTTGCGTTGGCTGTCCTTATGGAAAAGATGTTGAAGACGAATTAAAATCAATGAAAATGTTTGAGCCGAAACTTTACAAAGCTTGTATGAAGATATTTGGCGCGTCTTACGAATACACAAAACAATATAGGCAATTTTGCGTTGCAAAGAAAAGCGAAGAAAAAGACAATCCCGATCAAATAACAATGAACGATTTGTTTTACGACTTTGCGCGTTAATTGCTGCGGAAGGCAACTAAAACGAAAATGTTTAACGTGAAACACCGGGAAAATGCTGCTTGACGCAACGAATGAAAGGAAATAGAAATGGAATATCAAAAATTTTTGTTTGTTTTTCGTGACGGTGGATTATATGACATGAACGCCGTATCATTCAAAGACGCTTTACTTGAAACGGCTAAATATACGGGCGTTAGCAATAATCTTTTTAGTAAAGCAATAAAAGGTTTTGCAAAAGACGACATTGTTGAAATGATTATGCTTTTTAATCATTTTGCAAGTAATATGAATAACGAAATTACAGAAGTTTTCAAAATTGAAGATCTAATTTTTGATAGTACACGGGATAAAATTTATTAAATAAAAGGACGGTGACGACTTGGACAAAGACAAGCTAAAAGCTGAAATTGAACGGATAGAAAACGCGCTGCAAAATAAAAGCGGGCAGTTTATCAAGAAGGAATTGAAGCAATACTTGAAGATATTGAAACGCGAATTAAAAGAAAAGGAATGATAAACTTGACGCAAACGGACATATTGGCGTTTATAATTCAGCTTTTGGGATCGTATATTTTTGTTAGCATTGCGACAAGCAACGCGCAGAAACAAACGGTTTTAGATCAAAAACAAGACTTGCGGACAACGAAAGAAGATATTATGTCGGAACTGAAAGACAGCCGTTCAACGCTGCTTCGTCAAAACGACACGCTGCACAAAGCAATGACGGAAATTATGAAGCAGACAGTAAAAGCGGAAGTTGAACAAGCAACGAAGGAACAAAAGAAATGATTTGTTTTACAATCCCGCTTGCGCCGATCAGCAAGAAAAATTCGCAGCAAATCTTTGTAAACAGACAGACCGGCAAGCCGTTCATTATGCCGTCGAAGAAATACAAGCAATATGAAGCTGCTGCGGTTTGGTACATTCCGCGCGGAAAAAGAATTGACTTTGCCGTGAACGTGAAAGCGCTGTTTTACATGGAAACGCGGCGGCGCGTGGATTTAACGAATTTGCTTGAAGCGCTTGACGACGCGCTTGTAAAAGCCGGATTGCTTGCGGACGATTGCTGCACGGTTATTCAATCCCACGACGGAAGCCGGGTTTTGTACGACAAACAAAATCCGCGAACGGAAGTATATATTACACCGGCTGCGGGCAATACTGATAACACGGTATGACGGCGGCAGAAAAGGCAAGCGGGAACGCTTGTCTTTTTTGTTGCAAAAACGAACGCTTCTTGTTATTCTGTATTAGAAATTTAACAAAAAGGAATGATCCACAAATGAAAATTGCAATTTACGGAAAAACTAACGGACAAAACGACATTGACGCGCAAGTTCAACAATGCCGCGAATATGCAGAACAAAAAAATTATGAAATCGCAAACGAATTTATTGACGATCTTGACACGGACGGACGCAGTTTTGAACAGCTTATTGAAGCGGCTGCGGACTTTGACGGCGTTGTGATTAAGGATCGCGCGCGTTTGTCGCGTGACGCTATGGAATACGAATTGAAAATGAAAGCACTGCGCGAAGCAAAGCTGCAAACGTTCTTTGTAACGGAATAATTGCAAAGCGTTTCATTTGCATTGAAAGACTTGACAAGTAGACATAAATTAAATATTTTATAATCAAAATAGAAGTATAGTTTGTTGGACGTGCGCCCGGTTAAAAGAATACCGTTTGCGTAACGTCCTTTTTTTGAAGGGGCGCGGGGGGAAATGGCACGTCCGACACGATATGACAAAGAAATAAAGCCGTATTTGGACGACATACGAAAAGCGGTTGAAAGCGGCGCGACAGACAAAGAGATTGCGCGCGCGTTTGGCGTTGCGGAAAGTACGCTTTACGAATACAAGAAAAAATACCCGGAGTTTGCGGAAGCTTTCGCGCGCGGACGGGAAAAAGTTGTTATTGAGATCAAAGCCGCGCTGCTGAAAAAAGCGCTTGGCTACGAATACACGGAAGAAAAAGCCGTTGCAAAGAAAGACAAAGACGGCGAAAACGTTGTGCTTGTGGAAACGTACAGAAAGCACCAACCGGCAAGCGAAACAGCGGCAGCAATGCTTCTTCGCAATTACGACAGCGCTTGGAGAGATAACGACAGCGCAGCGGCGCGCTTGAAGCAGCAAGAACACGACTTGAAAAAGGCAATCGCACAAGCAACGAATTTTGATCTTGACGTATAAGGGGAAAAGCTATGTATTACGTTTTTGACGACGGGAAAAACAAGTTTGAAGGCATGACGCGCGAACAGATCACGGCGGCAATCGCGGAAGCGACAGGCGTTACGCCGTCGGGACTTGAAGCGTTTGTAACGCAGATAAAGGAACAGAACGCGCAGACGGGCGTTAAATTATGGGTTGGCACACAAAACGAATATAACGCAATTCAAAGCCCGGACGCAAACACGCTTTACATTGTGACCGATCCAACAGAAACAAGCGAATTGCAAAGTCAAGTTGACGGGCTTGAAACGGACGTTGACGGGCTTTTAACAGACGTTTCCGCGCTAAATGCAAGAGCAAACCGGGAAGGCGCTGTTATTTGGAGTTATAGCGACGGCGTGACAACCGGGGAAACGTTGGAAACATACGCGGCATTTACAACGGCGCTAAATTATTATTATTTGATTTCCGTTACAATCGAAGTTGACGACGCAAGTTACGAAGTTCTTTGCGTTCGTAAAAATCCATTTACAACAGCGGGCTATCTTGTTTTTGACGGCAGTTTTTATCAATACGGGCGAAACGAAGCCGACAAGATGTTTTCTGTAAACGTTGAATATTCGCAGCGAAACATTAATACAACGACACATATTGTTGTTGTAACAGCGCCGTTTTCTGCGCCCGTGTATGACACGACAACGGCGAAGATCACGCAAATTCGCGGCATTGTTTAAGGGGCTGAAACAATGGTTATTCGTATTCGCAAGATTGAAAACGGAAATCTTACCGTTTCAAAAATTTATTTCGGATCAGTAAAGCGGGAAGTTGTTATTATTCTTCCGCAGAATTAAGAAAGGGGCGTTTTGCGTGAACTTGATTGAATGTATTATGACAAACAGCAGTTGTTATAAAAGAACAACGACCGGCGTTCCCGTGGGCATTCTTTGGCATGATACCGCTGCGGGCAATCCCGACTTGAAGCGTTACGTTCAACCGTCAAAGGACGATCCCGACCGTGAAAAGCTGTTGAAGCTGCTTGGCGTTAATCAGTACGGCAACGATTGGAACAACACGCCCGTTGAAGCCGGACTTAACGCTTGGATCGGCAAGCTTGCGGACGGCAGCATTGCAACCGTTCAAGCTTTGCCGTGGAATTATCGTCCGTGGGGCTGCGGCAAGGGATCAAAGGGAAGCTGCAACGGCGACGCAAACGTGAAAAATTCCCCGTTTTGGCTGCAATTTGAGATTTGCGACGACGCGTGGAGCAACGCAAAGAACGATTACGCAAACGGAACAAAAGAATATTTTGACAAGGTTTACAAAGAAGCCGTCGAGTTTACCGCGTTTCTTTGCAAAATGTTCAACATTGATCCGAACGGCAGCGTTCAATATAACGGCGTAACCGTGCCGACGATCCTTTGTCATGCTGACGCGTACAAATTGGGGCTTGGCAGCAATCACAAGGACGTTTTGCAATGGTTTAGCAAGTACGGAAAGACAATGGCAGACGTTCGCAAAGACGTTACCGCGCAGCTAAATCAAAATAGCACGATTTACCGCGTTCAAGTTGGCGCGTTTAGAGTAAAAGCGAACGCGGAAGCGTATTTGAAGACCGTTCAAAAGTATTTCCCGGACGCGTACATTACAACGGCTAAAAAGTAATGTTTACGTCACTTGCGCAGTTTTACAATTCGGATCAATGGCGGAAGTTCCGCGCCGGATTGATAAACGACCGGCGAAACAAGGAAGACGGCGCGCTTTACTGCGAATATAGCGGGAAAATGCTTGTGCAAGCGTTTGACATTGTGGCGCACCACAAAACGCCGCTGACAATGCAAAACGTGAACGATTTTAACGTTTCGCTAAATCCCGAAAATATAATGATCGTTTCGCAAGCTGCGCACAACGAAATTCACGCGCGTTTCGGCTATGTTGCGCAACGCAAAGTTTATCTTGTGTATGGCGCGCCGTGCAGCGGCAAAACGACGTTTGTTGACAGCATAAAAGGCAATAGCGACCTTGTTGTTGACATGGATAATATATGGGCTTGCATTACCGGCGGCGACCGCTACGAAAAGCCGGACGCGCTGAAAGTGATTGCGTTTAACGTCCGGGATTGTTTGCTTGACATGGTAAAGACGCGCGCGGGGAAATGGGAAAAAGCATATATTATCACGGGCGCGCCACGGGCAAGCGATAGAAGGCGCTATATTGACCGCTACGGGGCGGAACTAATACACATAGATACGGACAAGGAAGAATGCTTGAAACGCTTGTATGGCGATTGCAAGCGGCAAAAACAGCACGTTAAAGCGTGGGCGGAATATATCAATCAATATTTCGCAGACTTTCAAGAATAGGTTGTTCCATACTGTTTCCTTCCTAACCGGGCGGCGCAGCGGTGAAATAATACTGCGCCGAACAATAAAAAGATTTACTGCAAGAAGGCATGAACGAAATGAACGAAGTTATTGTTGCTTTAATTACCGGCATTCTAACGTTTGCGGGCGTTGTTGTGACGGTTATTGCCGGGAACAGAAAAACAGAAAAGCAGCTAAAAGCTCAATCCGATTTGACGCTTTATCGGATCGGGGAACTTGAAAAAAAGCAAGACAAGCATAACGGCTTGATTGATCGAATGTATCATGCGGAAGAAAAGATTGCAGTTAATGAAGAACAAATAAAAGTTATCAATCACAGAATTGAAGACCTTGAACACGCTGCAAAATAATATATATATAATAATTATAATAATATAATAATTATAATTTATAATTATATATATCATATACCGACGAAGGGAATTAGCATAGCAGCAATGCACACGGCTTTGACCCGTGGGAAGAAGGGGCAGCACCTTCATTCCCTACCATGCACCACCATTGAATGCAACATTCAACACCGGCGGCGCAGCGGTGAATAATACTGCGTTCGCAAAATAAAACGTTGACGCAAAAAATAATTTATCCGATCCGGGAACGGCTGCAAAATGATCCCCCCTAAAAGGGAAAAACGGGAAGCGCTGAAATACTGTGCGCCCCCCGTCTTGTGCATACGGAACAAAATTTTCAAAATTTCCGAAAAAAATTCAGAAAATTTTTGAAAAAGCCGGATCGTTTGAAAACTATGGAAATAAACTTGAAAAAACCTTGACGGGGGGGCGGAAACGTGACGCGGGACGAACTTGCAGCATACTTCGACATTGTTGACGAAGACAAGCGCGCGTTTGCGCTTGACACCATTGACGAATACTTGTATTTCAAAGATCAAATCGACCGGCTGCGCAAGCTTCCGTTGATCCGCGTTAGCAAAAAGGACGCTTCCCGGCAAGCCGCAACACCGGCGGCAAAGCTTATCAAGGACTATTCGCAAGTTTTGGACGCGAAGCGCGGAACGCTGCTGCGCATTTTGTACCGCGTGGAAAACAGCGCAGCGGACGAACTGCTTTCAAAGCTGCGTGATTTTGAATGAAAACATATCTTGAACAATACAACGACTTAATCAAGACCGGCGGCGTTGTTGTTGGCTATTGGATAAGAAAAGAAATTGAAAATTTAATTGCCGACATGAACGATCCCGCGTATATATACGACACCACGGAAGCGCACAAGCGAATTAAATTCATGCAAACGCTGTGTTTGCAATCAAAGCACCCGTATTTCGGGAAGCCGGTTGAACTTATGCCGTGGCAGCTTGCTTTCTTTGAAGCGCTTTATTCGTTCAAAATGCGGGAAACCGGGCTGCGGCGTTTCGTGGAAGTGCTGCTTGAAATCGGGCGTAAAAATGGAAAATCGACTATGCTTGCAGCAGACGGCAACACGGATTTATTTATTGGCGCGGGCGGCGCGGAAATCTGCTGCGCTTCCAACGACGACAAACAATGCCGTTATATTTGGCGCGAAATTGCCGGAATGCGGGCGCGGCTTGATCCAAAGCGCGCGTTGACAAGTCAAAACTTGACCGAAATTCGGAACGACGCGAAAAACATTTTGATTTCGCGCATGAGCAGCAAAACGCAGAACAAAGACGGCGGAAACTATACGAAGACATATCAAGACGAAAGTCACGACGTTGACGAAGAAAGCGGAAACTGCGAAATTGCGGAAGCGTGTTGGCGTGGAATGTCTACAAAGGACGATCCGCTTTTTATAAACTGCACGACGCAAGGATTTTCCCGCGACGGTTGTTATCTTGACAAAAAGGTTGCCCGCG
Source organism: Selenomonadaceae bacterium (assembly GCA_017549815.1). Lineage (GTDB taxonomy): Bacteria > Bacillota > Negativicutes > Selenomonadales > Selenomonadaceae > Quinella. Next base: position 4,656 of record JAFYNH010000025.1, on the reverse strand, counting down.
CAAAAGCTGTGATCGACGGCGAAATTGACGATCCGCATTTTTTACCGTTCCTTTACGAACAAGACAGCGAAAGCGAAATTTGGACGGACGAAAGCAGTTGGGAAAAAAGCAATCCGTCGTTGCGCTACGGCGTGAAGAAAATTGCGAAGCTGCGCCGGGACGTTGAAATTGCCCGGACAGACAAAGAAGCGCGGCTTCACTTGCTTTGCAAGGATTTCAACATAAAGCAGAACAGCGCGCAAGCATGGCTTCGCGCGGAAGATATATCATACACGCAAGAAAAGAAAAGTCTTGCAGACTTTCGCGGTTGCGTTTGCTTGGCTGCGTTGGATTGTTCGCAAACAACGGACTTGACAAATTTGAAGCTGCTGTTCTTGAAAAAGGACGATCCGACCGTTTACGTCTTTTCGCATTATTGGCTACCCGAAAGCAAGTTGACAGACAGCAGCGACAAGGCAGCGGGCGCGCGTTACGCAGAATGGGCGCAAGCCGGTTATATGACAATATGCCGGGGATCAATAATTGACTTGACGCAAGTGACGGAATACATTGCGCAGCTAAAAAAGCAATACGGAATAACCGTGCTGCGGATCGGTTACGACAAGGCATACGCGCGGGAATTTGAAAAGTCTATTGACGAACTTTCCGAAGGGCTGCGCGACGCGATCAATCAAAAGGCGCTTTCGACCGCTATGAAGTGGACGGAAAAAGAATTTGAAAAGCACAACGTTAATTTCGGCAACAATCCCGTTGACGTTTGGTGCTTGGAAAACGCTTGTTGCTTTATTGACGGGCAAGAAAATTATTCATGCAAAAAAGCAACGGCAAGCAAAAGAATTGACGGCGCGGTTGTATTTATTATGCTGTTTGAAACGCTGCGGCGCTTCAAAGCAGAATATCAACGCTTCGTGAAATAAGGAGTTGAAACAATGGGCTTTCTTGATTTTTGGAAGCGGAAAAACAACAAGCAAACCGGGCTTGTATATGCGCCGACCATGAACGGCAATTTGCCGTTTTATACGTCATTTGGCGACAGCATTTACGCTTCGGACTTGGTTGTTCAATCCATTCGCTGCAAAGCAAACGAGTTCAAAAAGCTAAATCCGCGACATATCCGCTATGTTGACGGCGTTGCGGAAAGCGTGCTTGACAGTTCGATTGCGCGCGCGCTGCGCCGTCCGACGGAATACATGACAACGGCGGACTTTTTGGAAAAAATCACGATCTTGCTTGAACTGAACAAGAACGTCTTTATTTATCCCATGTATTACGTCACGAACGCGGGCGAACGCTATTATACCGGGCTATATCCATTGAAGCCGTCGGAAGTGCAATATAAAACCGACGAAACCGGGAAAATGTATATTGAATTGCAGTTTTCCAACGGCTATCAAACGACCGTCCCGGCGGACAGTATTATTCATTGGCGCAAAGATTACGGCGTTAATGACTACTTTGGCGGAAGTATGTTCGGCGGCAACGACAACGCCGGATTGCTGACAATGCTAAAACGATACGATCAGCTAACGCAAGGGATCGCAAAAGCGCTTGAAGTTTCTTGCAAGATCAACGGAATTGTTAAATACAATACATATCATTCCGACGGCGCAATGGAAGAAAAGATTGCAGACTTTGAAAGCCGGTTGCAGAACAACGAAAGCGGGATTTTGTTTACCGATCTTTCGACCGAATACACGCACATTCCGCGCGACGTGAAGGTTGTTGACAAAGACACGCTTGACTTCTTTTACATGACAATTCTGCGGGCGAACGGAACAAGTCTTGCGATCCTTAACGGCGATTATACAAAAGCGCAAAAAGAAGCATATTACGAACACGCGCTTGAAGCTGACATTAAATCTTTGGGACAAGCGTTTGACCGTGCTATTTTTACCGAACGGGAAATTTCGTTTGGAAACACGATTGCGTTTTATCCGAATGAAATTAACTTTATGAGCATGGAAAACAAATTGAAAGCGTTGGAAGTTGGACTTCCGGCGGGATTGTTTATGAAAGACGAAGCGCGGGAACTGTTGGGCTATCCGCCGTTACCGGGCGGCGCGGGGCAAGTTGTTCCGCAAGGTTACAACGCGCTTCTTGACAACAGCAATAAAAACAAGATTTCTTCACAAGGGGGAATTGACGATGAACAAGAGCAAACGCAATGATTACTTCTTGCAGCGCGGCTTTACTGCGGAATTTCGGGCAGCGGGCGCGGACGATAACAACGCCGGACATATTGTGGAAGGCGTTGCGGCGGTTTACGATCAAGAAACGCGGATTGCTGATTTCTTCGGTGAGTTTGTCGAAGTGATCCGGGAAGGCGCATTTGACGAAACGGACTTTACAGACGTTCGGCTGCTTGTCAATCACGACTTTTCCGGGATTGCGCTTGCACGTTCCCGCCGGAACAACAAAAGCGACAAACCTAATACAATGCAGCTTTCTATTGACAAGACCGGGCTGCACATTAAAGCCGACCTTGACACGGAAAACAACGAACAAGCGCGGGCGCTTTATTCCGCTATTTCGCGCGGCGACATGGACGGAATGAGTTTTTGCTTTTATGTTGCCGAAGACGGCGACAAGTGGACGGAACGCGACGGCGTGCAATATCGTGAAATTTTCAAGGTTGAAAAGGTAATTGAAGTTTCCGCCGTGAACTTCCCGGCATACGCCGGAAGTAATATTGACACAAGATCGTTGGAGAGCGACAAGCGCGCGTTGGATAACGCGAAAAAGCGTCTGTTGGATAACAGACAAAAAGCCGTTGTCGCAGCTTTGCGGCTGCGCGCGGAAATTCTATCAAAAACTATTTAACAGAAAGGAAAAAAGACCATGAAAGAAAAGATCAAGAAGCTGATTGACGAGAAGGAAAAGCGCCTTGACGATCTGCGCAAGCGCGCGAAGGAAACGGAAGACATTGCCGAACTGCGCGGGCTGAACGAAGATATTGACGGCATTATTGACGATCTGCGCGAGTTGAAGGCAATGTACGGCGACGCTGACCGTCCCCGCGACGAAAAGAAGCCCGACGGCGGCAACGACGACGGCAACGTTGACGTTACCGTGAACGAGGATCGGAACTTTGATCCCGTCGCTGCAATGCGCATGAACGGCGGCAACAAGGGCGGCAAGCGCAACGCCGATCCCTACGACAGCGAGGAATACCGCGAAGCGTTTATGAACTTCGTGTGCCGTGGCGTTCCCATTCCCGCAAAGCTGCGCGAAGCCCGCACCGACGCGGTGACTACCACAAGCGACGCAAGCGCCGTGATCCCGACGACCATTCTTCGTGAGATTATCAAGGAAGTTTCCGTTTATGGCAATTTGTTTGACGAGGTTAGACACCTTAATATTCAAGGCGGCGTGCAAGTTCCTATTCTGACCTTGAAGCCGACCGCGACTTGGATTACCGCGAACACCGGCACGAAGGAAAGCGACCTTCAAAAGCTGCAAGCTAATTCGTCCGTCACTTTCAGCTATTACGGGCTTGAATGCAAGATTGCCCAAACGCTGCTGACTTCCGTTGTAACGCTTGAAATGTTCCAACAGCAGTTTGTTCCCCTTGCTGCGGAAGCTATGGCGAAGGCGCTTGACATTGCTATTATGAACGGCACGGGCAGCGGTGAGCCGATGGGCATTATCAACGACACCCGCGTTCCCGTGGGCAATGTTATCACGCTTTCCGCTGCTGATTTTGCAACGTGGAGCGGTTGGAAGAAGAACGTCTTTGCAAAGATGAAGAAGGCGTATCGCGGCGGCAAGTTCTACATGGCGCAAAGCACCTTTGACGGCTACATTGACGGCATGGTTGACGACAACGGGCAGCCGATCGGACGCGTTAATTACGGCATTGACGGCGACGAGCGTTACCGTTTCGGCGGGCGCATTGTTGACACCGTGGAAGACGACGTTCTGCCCGGTTATGACGACGCTTCCACGAATGACGTTGTTGCCGTGTTCTTGAAGCCAAACGACTACGCTTTTAATAGCAATCTGACTATGACAACGAAGCGTTGGGTTGACGAGGACACCAACACGATCAAGAACAAGGTTATTTTGATCGGTGACGGCAAGCTGCTTGATCCTTACGGCGTGCTTATTATCAAGAAGGGCAGCTAATAAAGCGCCCGGAAAGGTGGAAATGCTATGAACAGAAAAGTTAAATCCATTGTCAACGCTGCGGTTGCTATGGGTTACGGGCAGCTTTCCGATTATAGCGGAAACAGCGTTTCGGAAGTGCTTGCGGAGTTTGCAGCAAAGGCGCAAGAAGCCGCAAAGCTTCCGGCTGCTGCTGCTGCTGACGCGGGCAAAGTTCCGACCGTGCAAGCGGCGGGCGGTTATGCGCTTGCAGCAATCCCGACCGAACTTCCCGCCGCAACCGCTTCCGACGAAGGCAAAGTGCTTTCCGTTGACAGTTCCGGCGGTTATGTGCTTGCGCAAAAAAGCGTTGAAGATTTCGACATTGAATTTGAGTGTGACGACGGAAATTCTGAATATACCGTTTCGGTAACACGCGAACAAGTTGTTGCAGCTATTCAAGCAGGCAAAAAAATTTATTTTGTTGACAATATTACTGCGGAAAGGCTGCTTGCAACGTTTGTTGACGTTAATCAAACGGAACAAGGGGACGCGCCGACCTTGTGCGCATAT
>JAFYNH010000002.1 GCA_017549815.1 Selenomonadaceae bacterium | reverse complement strand
GCGGTGCAAAATTCATAACGCTCGGTAAAAACGGTGACATTGTTGTTGTCGACGCTACCAAAGGTCAAGGCAGAGAAGTCGAAATTATCGGCGGCGCAGGTGCCGATACTGTCATAGTTAAAGAAAATGCGCCCGTTACCTTCGATATGAAGAGCGGCGGCGAAGATAAAATCTTCCTTGCCTCTGACGATGCTAAACAAAACGTCACACTTAAGAATTACAAAGCCAGCGAAGGTAGCGGTATCGTACTCGGCGCGGCTGATAGTGACGCTATCACCGACGCTATCATTGACGGCGAAGATATTACCTTCGGCAACGGACAAATCAAAATCGACGGTGCTAAAGTTACCTTCGACGGTAATACTGATGATAGCGACAGTACAGTCCTCAATCTGTTCACCGAAGACGGCGATAAACAAGCGGTCGGCTTCACCAATGAGGACGGCGGCTCCATTAACGTCAGCGCGGAATCCGATGATTATCTGCTTGTCGGTAATTATTTCGATAATAAAGATGTCGGCTCAACTCTTACGGGCGGCAAGGGCGATGATACCCTTATCGGCGGCGCAGGTGACGTTCTCAACGCGGGCAAAGGTAAAGATAATCTTATCCTCTTCGACGCAGATAATACTACTCGCGACGGCGCAGAAATTATCATTAAAGAAGGCAGTACAAGCGTAGTCGGCGCACATGACGGCTACGAAGAAACCGGCGACATTCTTAATGTCGACCTCGATAACGTCAACCTTAGCATTGGCGAAAGCGGCTACCTCGAAGTTAGCGGCAAGGGCGTTCATGCCACCGTTCAAACTGTCGAAAATAACGACGGCTTCGCTAGACAGCTCCTTAAAGACGGCGATAACACCTACAAAGCCATAATCGCGGCTGAAGGAAATGAAATCAGCGTTTCTAGCGGCGAAGACGTTGAAGTCGCCAATTATTATCAAGGTGCGGCTGTCAATTTCGCAGATTATGATGAAAGCGTTTCCGCCGACTTGTCCAATAACACGGGCGCAATCGACGACGGCGCGGCTGTCTTCAAAAACGTCCGTACATTGACGGCGGGCGCAGGTAACGCAACCTTCAAAGGCGGCGACCTTAACGAAACCCTCTACGCTAGCACGGGCAATGCTACCCTTTACGGCGGCGGCGGCAGAAACTTCCTTGCCAACACCGCGACCGATAAGGAAGGCTCAACGGCATTCTTCGTCCTTAGCGCGTCCAATGGTGCTCATAACACAATCAGCGGCTTTGAATTCCTTGAGGCGGGCGAAGATAATAATAGCGATACCGCTGACGTGCTCGAAATCGGCACTAAAGACGGCAATGTCGTTTCTAACGTGTTCATCAAAGACGGCAAAGACGTTGTTATCGAAGTTGGCAACGGCGATAAGCACGAAACGGCAGTTGTTAAAGACGCAGTCGGTCAAGATATGCAAGTTAGCAACTACGTCGCGCAAGTTAATACTAAGGAATTAACCTACGACGGCGCGGCGAACTTCTTCGTTGCAACTGAGAAAAATGCTTCGGTGGTTGTCGGCGATGACGTTGCAACTACGGCAGTTGTCTGGCTCGGTACGCCCGAACGCGACGGCTCTGTCTATATCGGCGATATTCGCACTCTCGACGCAAGCAAGGCAACTACTAAGACCGAATTGGCAGGTAACGACCTTGACAATACGATTATTGCCGGCTCCGAAGACGCAAGCCTCTGGGGCGGTAATGGCGGCGACGACCTCCTTATCGGCGGCAAAGGACAAAATCTGTTCTTCTACTGCGCGGGCAACGGTAACGACACCATTCAAGGCACTAATGCGGGCGACGTTGTCTATTTCGGCGGTATCACTATGGAACAAATTTTGGGTAGCGAATTTAGCGGCGGCAACGTCACGATTAACTTCACCGACGGCGGCAAACTTACCGTTGATAATGCGGCGAATTGCTCTTACGTTATCGGCGACCAAACTTATTATTCCAACGGTAGCGAATTCACTACTACTAAGTCTGAATAGGAACTAAGAGCTAGGGACTAGAAGTTAGCATTTTGATAGTTTTTAGGGCTTCGGCTAAGGTCGAAGTCCATTTTTTTTAAGCTTAGTAATAAAAAAAGATTCATACTTGCACACAGGAAGAAAGGAAAAACCCCCGTCAGCGTCTAACTGCGCGGGGGCTTTAATCTATTTGTCACGTCTCATTCTTATGATGGTAATTTGTGGGTCGGAGTCACCATCCAATTCCATAACCATGAAAGAACCGCGAGTATCGTCACGGGGTCGCGACGCACTACCGGGATTTAAAATAATCGGCGGACCTGGGAGATATTCGACAATATGTGTATGTCCGTAAACCGCAATATCGGCATTTTGCGACTCCGCCGCCTCCATAACATATTCTTGAGTGTAGCGCACGCCGTAATTGTGCCCGTGCGTAATAAAAATTCTGTGGTCTCCAGCCTCGACAATTCGCTCGTAGCAACTGTTCGGAGTTGGCCAATCACAATTACCCGACACGCCATAAACTGGAACATCAACCAATGATTGCAAATATTCGGCGTCGGGTGTGCAATCGCCCATGTGTAGCCACATATCCATATTCTGCGCGATACTGACTGCTTGATCAATCGCTGACCAGTTCCCGTGAGTATCGCTTATAAGTCCAATCTTCAACGGAAACGCCCCTTTAACTTCAAAATCATTTTTCTAAGAGCCGCGCCTCTGTGGCTGATTTCATTTTTCTCGGCGGGAGAAATTTCCGCCATAGTCCGATTCGCGTCGATATAGAAATAAGGATCGTAACCAAAGCCGCCGCTACCTTTCGCGACGGTTTTAATTTTGCCGCCTATCTTGCCAGTCGTCAGAATTTCTGTTCCGTCAGTGTCAACGAATGCCAATGCGCAACGATAAGCCGCCTTTGATTCCTCCGCGCAGATTTTTTTTAGCTCGTCAAGGAGCTTTTGATTATTAGTATGGTCGTCGGCGTGCCAACCCGCAAAACGTGCGGAATGAACTCCCGGCAAGCCGTTTAGCGCGTCGACTTCCAAGCCCGAATCGTCAGCAAGACAGGCAAGCCCCGTTTGTTCGCTGAAAAATTTTGCCTTGATAATTGCGTTCTCCTCGAAGGTCGCGCCGTCTTCCACAGCGTCGGGCATTTCGTCAAAATCGGCGAGCGATAAAATTTCAACAGGTAAATCTTGCAGGGCGAGGCGCATTTCTTTTACTTTGTCCAAATTCTTCGACGCGAGTACAATTTTTTTCAAATCTTTTCCTCCCCTCTGAAAAGCAATTAAGAATTAGGAATTAGTTTTTAGGAACTAGTAGTTATTAGTTCCTAGTTCCTAGTTCCTAGTTCCTAGTTCCTAGTTCCTAGTCCCTAGTTACTAGGAATGCGGAATGAATTTTTTACTTCCTATCTTAATTCGTCCTAAATCCTTTGGTAAAAATTAAAAATTAGCCAATCCGCCCGACGCGCCAAACTAAATCTCTGCCAAGTGCGTCCTTTTGCAATGAAATCAATTCCTCAATGCCGCCCTTCGCCAAGTCTAACAGTTCGTCGAGTTGCGAGCGCGTAAAAGGTTTTTTCTCGGCAGTTATCTGAACTTCGACGAGTTCGCCCGCGCCCGTCATAATAACATTGCAATCAGCCGCCGCCGTCGAATCTTCTTCGTAGCATAAGTCCAGAATAGCTTCGCCGTCTTTAGTAATGCCCGCCGAAATCGCCGCAACAAAATCTTTCACGGGAAAAACGCCGCCGACTTGATAAATCGTCTCGCAAGCCTCGACCAACGCAACGAAGGCTCCCGTTATCGACGCAGTGCGCGTGCCGCCGTCCGCTTGAATAACGTCGCAGTCAATCATTATCGAACGCTCGCCGATAGCCGATAAATCAGTCACTGCGCGGAGGGCTCGCCCAATAAGCCGCTGAATTTCTGCCGTCCGCCCGCCGATTTTTGAACGCTCGCGAGGAATTCTCTCCTTTGAAGAGCATGGCAACATTGAATATTCCGCGTTAAGCCAACCAGTGCCCGTGCCCTTTAAAAAAGACGGAACTTTATCTTCAATAGTCGCCGCGCAGATAACCTTCGTATTGCCAACTTCGATTATCGCCGAGCCAGCAGGATATTTTTGCGCCCCACGCTCCAAATAAACTTCGCGCATTTCGTCGGCTCGTCGCCTGTTCAATCTCAAAGTATCACCTCCACAGAAAACTAAACGGCGCGTATATTGTACACAAAATCTTTTTATGCCGCAATGTTTTGTTAAAATTTTATTAAGCCGTGATTGACGGGTTTTCAACGCTGTTGTAAAATTCTTTGCAAATAAACTTAAACAGGACGGTTGATTTAATGCCGATATATCTCTGGGCGTTCGCGATTGCGCTGATAGTTTCGCTAGTGATTATGCCGTTTGTGATTTTGTTAGCGAAGAAAACAGGAGCTATGGACGCGCCTAACGCTCGAAAAGTTCATAAAAAACCCGTGCCGCGAATCGGCGGACTAGGAATTTACGCGGGCTTTATGGTGGCGATAATTTTTGTCGCGATAAAGTTCGGACTCAACGACGAAATGATAAAAGAAACCGTCGGGCTATTGGTTTCGGGAAGTTTAATCGTTGCGCTCGGATTAGCTGACGATTATAAAAATCTCCCCGCCAAATTAAAACTCTTAGGGCAAATCTGCGCGGCGGCAGTCTTAGTTTTAATCTTCGACGTGCGAATCGATTTCGTGACAGATCCGTTCGGCGAGTACTTTTACTTCGACAACTTGCCCGTTCCCTATCTTGCAATACCGATTACTATGTTTTGGCTCGTTGGGTTGACAAACACGGTAAATTTAATCGACGGGCTGGACGGCTTAGCGGCGGGCGTAGCGTCGATAGCGTCAATTACGATTTTATTAGTAGCCCTCGAACAGAATTTTATTTTAGTCGCGGTATTGACGGCGGCATTAGCGGGCGCGGCGGTCGGCTTTTTGAAGTACAACTTCCACCCCGCAAAAATTTTTATGGGCGATACAGGCTCAATGTTTTTGGGCTTTATGTTGGCGGGAATATCGGTGACGGGCGCAGTTAAGAGCGTGGCAACAATCGCGTTGATTGTACCGATTTTCGCATTAGGCTTGCCGATTTTGGATACAACATTTGCGATAGTACGGAGACTGCGCGGCGGCGTCCCGATTTTCAAGCCCGATAAAGGACATTTACACCACAGATTATTAAGCGTCGGCTTTACGCAATGCCAAGCAGTTTTGTTAATGTACGTGATAAGCGCGTTATTCGGCTTGAGCGCGATAGCTTTAACAGCGGTGAGCCGACAAATTGCCGTGTTAATTTTATTGGTTGTAGTGGCGGCGATAATTTACGGCGTTAAAAAATTGGGAATAGCTAGACCAGCTAATTAGGATTTAGGGACAAGGGACTGGGGACTAGGGATAAAAAAACTAATCCCTACCAGTTCCTAAAAACTAGTTCCTAGTCCCTAAAAAAGGTGACGATTATGAGAAAATTAAAAGTCATGTCGATATTCGGCACGCGCCCCGAAGCAATTAAAATGGCTCCCGTAGTTTTGGAGCTAGGCAAATATCCCGAAGTTGAATCGCTCGTGGCAGTTACGGCGCAACATCGGGAAATGCTCGACCAAGTGTTAAGTCTCTTCGACATTCGCCCCGACTTCGATTTAAATATCATGTCGGAAGGGCAGACGCTCTTTGACATAACGAGTCGCGCACTTTTGGGCTTAGATAAGGTTTTGCGCGAGGCGACTCCCGACGTTATTTTAGTTCATGGTGACACGACGACGACTTTTGCGGGAGCATTGGCGGCATTTTATCATCAAATTGAAGTTGGACATGTCGAGGCGGGTTTACGGACGCGAAATAAATTTTCTCCTTATCCCGAAGAAATGAACCGACGCTTGACAGGCTCGCTTGCCGATTTAAATTTTGCCCCGACCGAGACCGCTAAAGAAAATCTCCTGCGCGAGAACGTTGACGCCGATAAAATTTTTGTCACGGGCAACACGGTTATTGACGCGCTTTATAAAACCGTCCGCGCAGATTTTGAATTCCCTAATCTTGACACCGACAAAAGGATTATTCTTGTTACGACGCACCGTCGAGAAAATTTAGGCGAGCCGCTCCGACAAGTTTATAAGGCGTTAAGAGCTTTGGTTGAAGAATTCTCCGACGTTGAAATAATTTTCCCTGTGCATAAAAATCCACGAGTGCGCGAAGTCGTCGACGAAGAACTCGGCGGGCTTGAAAGAGTTTTCTTGACAGACCCGATTGACTATGAACCATTCGCGAATTTGATGAACAAAGCTACGCTGATTCTGACGGATTCGGGCGGCGTTCAGGAAGAGGCTCCGGCATTGGGTAAACCCGTTTTGGTACTGCGCGACACGACCGAACGCCCAGAGGCTTTGACGGCGGGCACGGTTAAATTAATCGGCACGAATCGCGAAAAGGTTTACAACGCGGCAAAGATTTTATTGACGGACACGGCGGCTTATAAAAAAATGGCGGAAGCTCGCAGTCCTTATGGCGACGGACATGCGGCGGAGCGAATCGTTAAAGCCTTGTTGTGGCGACATAAAATTTTAAGCGAACGTCCTGTAGAATTTGGCAATTAAAAATACGGAGTAAAAAATACCAAAGTTAGAAATCCCAAAGTTAGCAAAAACCCGGCGCACATGGACGTGCGCCGCGCCGCGTTTTTCACGTGATGTGAAAAGCGGCGTTTGACGCCTTTTTCTTTGCTTACTTTCTTTTGGGCGTAGCAAAAGAAAGTATGTTAAAACCTGCTTGACAGTAAATTTCGGCGCGGCTATAATTCATACGCTTATTTATAAAACTTTTTTAAGGAGGTGTGTGGCTTGAAGAGAACTTTCCAGCCAAATACACATTGGCGCAAAAAGACGCACGGCTTTCGCGAACGCATGAAAACTAAAGGCGGACGGCTCGTTATTAAAAGACGCCGCCAGCGTGGCAGAAAAGTGCTTACAGCTTGAGAGTGCGGCAGGTCACTAATCGGAGTGACCTTTTTTTTCGTTTTATCGGCGGGTGGAGGATTGAGAATGTTTCGATTGAGCAAGAGTGAAATTTATCGCGGTAAGCACGACTTCAACGCGGTACATTCTCGCGGAAAGTCTTTTGCGAATCATGCGCTGGTTTTGCTGGTCGTGCGCAATGAGCGTTACAACGGTAAAGTCGGCTTTGCGGCAGGTAAGAAACTCGGCGGCGCGGTTATTCGCAACCGTGTCAAAAGACTCATGCGCGAGGCTTATCGACTTAATAAAAATTCTCTCCGCCGCGATTGCGGAATAATTCTTGTCGGACGGAAATTCCTTGTCAATGCGAAATTCAAGGACGCGCAGAAGGCATTTCTCGAACTCTGCAAACGTGCACAACTTTTGAAGTCATGACAAGATTTTTAATATCAATCATAAAATTTTATCAAAAGTGGTTATCGCCGCTGAAAGCTCCGTGTTGCCGATTTGTGCCGACGTGTTCCAATTACGCGATAGAGGCATTAAAGAAATACGGCTTGGCTCGCGGCGGATTATTGACGCTTAAAAGAATTTTGCGTTGCAATCCGTTTTGCAAAGGCGGCTACGATCCAGTTCCTTGATAGGGACTAGGAGCGAGGAACTAATCCCTACTAGTTCCTAATAACTAGTTCCTAAAAACTACAAAGGATGTGATGTTTTGGAAGAACCCGGACTTTTTGGCGGCGTATTCGAGCCGATAGAAAAATTAATGAGTGCCGTATTGTCCGCGCTCTATTCGCTGACAGAAATGCTCGGCGTCCCAAATTACGGTCTGGCTATAATTCTCTTGACCGTATTAATAAAAATTTTGGTTTACCCGCTGACGAAAAAACAGCTCCAATCAATGAAGGCAATGCAACGCATACAGCCGCAGATGAAAAAATTACAGGAGAAATACAAGGACAATCCGCAAGTCATGCAGAAAAAATTATTGGAGCTTTACGAAAAAGAGGGCGCAAATCCGATGTCTGGTTGCTTGCCCATGCTGATTCAAATGCCGATTCTAATGGGTATGTATTATACGCTGTTCAGTTTCGACTACGGCGGGGCGGCACCGTCTTTCCTGTGGTTGCCGAACTTGTCCGAGACTGATCCGACTTACGCACTGCCATTCTTATCGGCGGCGACAACTTTCCTTCAGCAAAAAATGATGTCCAATACGAGCGAAGCCAATACGCAAATGCGCGTAATGATGACGATAATGCCGTTGTTTATCGGCTGGATAAGTTTGCAATTCCCCGCAGGGCTAGTGCTCTATTGGGTGACGATGAATATAGTTCAAATTATTCAACAATGGTGGACGAACAGAGAGGACGATAAGGAGGCTGCTTAAAATGGCGAATGTAATTGAAAAAACCGGCAAGACGATTGAAGAGGCAATTCAGGCGGCGGTTGTCGAGCTTGGCGTCAAAGAGAGCGAGCTTGATATTGAAATTTTGGAAGAGCCGTCGAAAAAATTTTTAGGACTTTTCGGAGGAACGCCCGCTAAAATTCGCGCCACAGTTAAAACTTCCGAGCCGCCAAAGATTATTACACCGATTGAACCTGTAGCAGAGGAAGAAACGCCGCAAGCGGAACCGCCCGCGATTGAACCAGTATTGGAACCGTCGCCCGTCGAGGAGACTTCAGAATTAGAGCCTTTCGACCGCGAAAAAGTTATCAACGCGGCGCAACAATTTTTAAATGAAGTTTTTGCGGCGATGAATCTCGAAGTTACAATCGAAGTTGAGGACGCCGAAGAAAGTTGCACGTTCAATCTTAGCGGCAAAGGGCTTGGCGTTTTAATCGGCAGACACGGGCAAGCTCTCGACTCTTTGCAATATCTTCTGAACTTGGCGGTTAATCGCAAGAACGACGATAAGATTTATTTCATTCTTGACGTTGAAGATTATCGTCGCCGCCGCGCAGAAGCCGTGATTAAGTTGGCAAGGAGTGTTGCCGAGAAAGCGATTAAGACGCGCAAAGAAGTTAAGCTTGAGCCGATGAGCCGCCACGAACGCAAAATTATTCATACCGCTTTGCAAGATAATAATCGCGTTGAAACTCACAGCGCGGGCGAGGAGCCTTATCGTTACGTCATTGTTTCGCCCAAACGCGGCAGGAGATAAGTTGAGTATAAATAAATTTTCGCCCGTCAATGTCGCGGGCTTTTTTCATAGGGTGATAAAATGGAAGAAACAATCAGCGCGATAGCAACGGCGTCGGGCGCGTCGGGCGTTGGGATTATTCGTCTTAGTGGCGCGGATTCGATTAACATTGCTCAAAAAATTTTTGATAAGCCGCTTATCGGAGATAGGAAAATTATTTTCGGGCACGTGAAAAATTTTTCAGGCGAAATTGTCGACGAAGTTATTGTGTTAATAATGTGTGCGCCTAAATCCTACACAAAAGAAAATGTCGTTGAATTGCAATGTCATGGCGGGAGCGTCGTCCTGCGCGAAATTTTAAAGTTGACGTTCGAGGCGGGTGCTCGTCCTGCTGAACGTGGCGAATTTACTAAGCGAGCCTTTCTTAACGGACGAATCGATTTGACACAAGCGCAAGCCGTTCTTGACGTGATTCAAGCTAAAACGTCTGCCGCGCTTAACGTAGCTCAAAATCAGCTCGCGGGCAAAACTTCAAAAGAGATTCGCGAAATTCGTCAAGCGATTTTAAATTCTTTAGCGCATATCGAGGCAATAATTGACTTCCCAGAAGACGACCTTGACGACGTAGCTTTAGCCGAAGTTGATAAAAATATTTCCGCGCAGATTGAACGTCTCAATAAATTTTTGGCGAATCAGACTACGGGAAAAATTTTACGCGAGGGCTTGGAGACGGCGATAATCGGCAAGCCAAATGTCGGCAAGTCGAGCCTGTTGAACTTTTTCGCGAAGACTGAACGCGCCATTGTTACCGATATACCCGGCACGACTCGCGATAGCATTGAGGAATTCGTCAACGTCGGCGGTATTCCGCTAAAAATTATTGACACGGCGGGCATACGCAATTCGAGCGACGCCGTTGAGAAAATCGGCATTGAACGCGCCAAAAATTGTGCTCAAAAAGCCGAGTTGATTCTTGCGCTGTTTGACGGCTCGCGACCGCTTGACGACGAAGACGAAGAAATTTTTAAACTCCTAATCGACCGCGACGCAATTATTTTATTGACTAAAATGGATTTACCACAAGTTACGACAGCCGCGCAGATTACAAAAAAAATCCCGACCGCGCAGGTGATTGAAATTTCTCTTAAGAGCGGGGCGGGTTCCGATAAACTTTTAACCGCAATAACCGAGCGCGTTGGCAACATTGATTTTGAAATGTCCTTTGTCCGTGACGAGCGCGAAGCTAATCTTATTCGCCGAGCCGTGAATCATCTGCGCGAGGCTCAAGATACAATTCGGTTGAATATCGGGATTGATTTTATTTCGATTGACTTGCGAACCGCGCTTGAATGTCTCAGCGAGTTGACGGGCGAATCTGTCAGCGACGACGTTATCAACGAAATTTTTTCCAAGTTTTGTATCGGCAAATAAAAAAATAAACCCTCGACAAGGAATCGGGGGGCAATTTTTTTATCGAATAATTCGGGGAAGTTAGCAATCTTTCATGGTTTTGCCTTCGCCGACGAGCTTTTCAAAGTCGCTGATGAATTTATTAATGGCGGAGGTTATAGCGTCGTTCTTGACTAAGGAAAAAATCACGTCGGGGGAAGCAGTCGCCGCGCCTATTCCGTATTCAGCAAGCTCCAAAAGTTGTTGAGAATTTTTAAAGCTCGCCGCAAGCACGTCGGCATTAAGCTTGTTATTCTTAAAAATGTCGTGAATATGCTGAGCGATAGAAACGCCGTCATAGCCCATATTGTCGATTCGGTTAATGTAAGGAGCCGCGTAACTTGCGCCCGCCTTCGCCGCCAGAAACGCTTGCATTGGCGTATAAATCGCCGTTGCCGTAACGTTCGCGCCTTCGTCCTTAAGAATCATCATAGCGCGGAACCCTTCCTCAATCGACGGAATTTTGACGTAAGTATTTTTGCCAAGCTCGGATTGAATTCTATGCGCGTCCTCAACCATACCTTCTGCAGTCTTAGCGATAACTTGAACATGAAGTTCAGCATCCGCGCCTATGAACTCGCGAATTTCTTTAAGCACGTCAAAAGGTTTGCGACCGCTTGCCGCCAAAATCGTCGGGTTAGTCGTTACGCCGTCGACAGGATAGAATTTATAAATTTTTTTAATCAGCTCAATGTGAGCGTCGTCAATGATAAGTTTCATGGAAAAATCTCCTTACAAAGTCTGTTCAGTGCGGTCGATAATGTCGTCTTGAGTGGCTTTGGACAGAGCGTTGAAAAATGCGCTGTAGCCCGCCACGCGAACGATTAAATCTTTATGCTTTTCGGGGTGGAGTTGCGCGTCAATAAGAGTTTCACGCGAGACGATATTATATTGAACGTGGTAGCCGTGCAGACGATTAAAGAACGTCCGAATCAGCATGATAAGCTTTTGTTTATTTTCTTCCTTAGCCAAAATCTGCGGAGTCATTTTCTGATTAAGCAGGACGCCGCCAGTAATTTTTTCAGTGCGGAGTTTAGCGACGGATTTAAAAACTGCAGTAGGACCATTTTTATCGGCGTTATGAGCGGGCGAGCAACCTTCGGCGAGTGGCTCCTTAGCCTTGCGACCGTTCGGAGTTGCCATAGTGCCCATACCTTGTCCGACGTTCGCGCTGATTGAAGACGTGCCGCCATAGCGAATTCCGCCAACCGGTCCGCGCAGATAGCGAGTGTTCGGATATTTTTTAATTTCGTCAAGGTAAGAATCATAAGCCTCGACAATCAGTTCGTCGACGTAATCAATATCGTTGCCGTATTTAGGCGCGTCGTTTATTAACATGTCTTGAATCCGCTGACTTTCGGGCGACGTGAAGTTATCAAGAATTGCGTCCCATAACTGCGCGGGCGTAATTTTTTTCTTTTCAAAGACGAGCTTTTTAATAGCGGCGAGCGAATCAGCCATATCAGCGATACCGACCTGCAAGCCGCTGATGAAATCGTAAACCGCGCCGCCTTCCTTAATCGTCTTGCCGCGAGCAATGCAATCGTCGGTTAGTGCCGAGCAGAGAATATCGGGCACGTCGCGTTCGGAGGCTCTATCAATGGCGTTTTCGACAATCGCGCTGTACTTGGTCATTTCGCGGACAGTCTTATCCCAAACGTCCATAAGTTGTTCATAACTCGTCCAATCCTTGAAGTAGCCGTAACCTTTGGTAAAACGTTTGCCGCTTGTCATATCGACGCCGTTATTCATGGCGCAGAGCAACACACGCGGGAAATTTATATAACTCATGCCGGTACAACGATAGCCCCATTTGCCGGGTACAGCAGTTTCGACGCAACCGATTGCGCTGTAATTATAAGCGTCCTCCTCTTTGACGCCCCAATTTATGAACGACGGGATAATAATTTCGTCATTGTTAAGGGCGGGCATACCGAAGCCGAGTTTCATAACTTCGATACATTCTTCCATAAATTTTTTATCGATATTGGCATGATAACGGACGGTAAAGTTCGGTTGAGTGAGTCGGGTTTGGGCGATTGACTGCAAAACTAAAAATGACAAATCGTTTACGGCGTCTTTTTTATCGGTAGTTTGTCCGCCGACGGTGACATTTTGATACATGGGCGAACCAGCGGAGCTTAGCGTATGAGCTTGCGAACGGATTTTTTGAACGGTTAAGGTTTTAATCCAAAGGCAAGTCAGCAATTCCAAAGCCGCGTCGCGAGTGATTTTGCCCGCGTCAATGTCTTTCTGATAAAGCGGATACATATATTGGTCGAAACGACCGTAGCTTAAAGAATGTCCGTTGCTTTCGATTTGCAAGATGACATGAATAAACCAGACAGCTTGAACTGCCTCGCGGAAAGAATCGGCGGGGTAGTAAGGAACTTTTTCGCAGACGCGGGCAATTTCTTCAAGTTCGGCTTTACGCTTTGAATCGGATTCTTTAGCGGCAAGTTCCGTAGCAAGTTTTGAATAACGGAGCGCGAAGTTACGAACGGAATCAAGGACGATTAAGACGGCTTTATAGAAAATATTTTTATCAATGCTGTCGAGCTGGGTAAGGTCGAGATTATTTTTGAGTTCACGAACGCGATTTTCATAGCCGAGCAAGCCGTCCGTAATGACTTTCTGATAATTAACGGCAAGATGAGCGTCGCCAGCGTTAAGTTTACCTTCCATGCCGAGTGAAGGCAGAACGTCTAAAACTTCTTCGGGCAAAAGAGCCATGCCTCTATCGTGCAGGCAATTATTTTTCCAGAAGGGCGCAATGTCGCGGAGTTGTTGTTTAGTTTCTTCGGTAATGTAGAAAACGTCGCCGTCGCGTTTTTCAAACTTGTCGAGTTCGTCGATAACAAAGCCCATAGTGTATTCGGGGAAAATCGGCGCGTTGCAATTTTTTGTTGCTTGGTTGCCGACGATAAGCGTTTTATCCTCAATGTAAATCGTCATATTTTCGAGAACATTTTTAAGGGCAAGGGCGCGCTTCATGACGGGCGGTTGATTTTGATTAGCTTTATAAGTCTCCGTCACGAGCAAGGCGCGTTCGGCGTCTATATGCGGCTTTTGATTAAGAGTTTCTTCGCGAAAAGCCTGCATACGTTCGGTTAAGGCTCCGAAGTGTTCTTTATTTTCCATAATCGCCACTCCTTAACTTTTTTGGTTGTGCAAAGTATATATCAGACATTTTTAACTGTCAACTATTAAGCTTCATTCGTAATTTAAAGTTTTATGATGACGTAAAAATTTTTAGTATGGCACTATATTTTTGCTCCTGCTTGTAGTATTATTTGCAAAAGATTTTGTTTGACGGGAGAAAAAATTATGAACGGGAGAAATACTTACGGCATGATTTTCAACATTCAAAAGTTTAGCATAAATGACGGACCCGGAATAAGGACGGTAGTTTTTTTCAAAGGTTGTCCGCTTAAATGTACGTGGTGCGCCAATCCCGAAAGTCAAGAACCGCGTCTGCAAATTCTTTGGGACGTTAAAAAATGTTTGCACTGTAATAATTGTGTAAGGAGTTGTCCGACGCTTGCCGTTAAAAATATCGACGGGAAAATTTTTGTCGACCATAAAAAATGTTCGGGCGCGGGCGTTTGCTCCGAACGAGGCATTTGTATTGAAAAATGTCCTGCCCACGCGCTTAAGCCCGAAGGTGAACGTAAAACTGTCGCCGAGATTATGGAAGTCGTTATGCAGGATTTGCCTTTTTACGAAGAAAGCGGCGGAGGTGTCACACTTAGCGGCGGCGAAGCGACTATGCAACCCGAATTTGCTATCGAACTTTTAAAAGCTCTCAAGGCAGAAAATATTCATACGGCGATCGAAACTACGGGCTTTGTCTCACCTGCCATTTTCCGCCGTTTTATCGAATATCTGGACTTAATCCTTTTCGACATTAAACATTGGGACGAGACTAAACATAAGGAAAAAACTTTCGTATCAAACGTGCCGATTCTACAGAATATGAAGTATGCAATCTGCGCGGGCAAGAAAGTTTTGCCGCGATTGCCCGTCATTCCGAATTATAATGATTCGCTCGACGACGCGCAGGGTTTTGTTCGCAGATTGAAGGAAGTCGGAGCAAAGCGCGTTCAACTTTTACCCTTTCATCAGTTCGGCGAGAATAAATATTCCATGCTCGGTCGCGACTACGAATTTGCTCACGTCAAAGGACTCCGCCCCGAAGACCTTAAAGACTTCCAAAAAATTTTTATCGACAACGGTATCGACGCCTTTTTTTAATAAAAATTCCCGAATAATAACGGTGAGTTAAAACCCGGCGCACATGGACGTGCGCCGCCGGCAATAGAAACATGGATGTTTCTTTGCCGGTCGAACGCCTTTTTCTTTGCTTACTTTCTTTTGGGCGCGGCAAAAGAAAGTAAGATAAAACCCACAGCGTTTTTTCATAAAGCAGGCGTAGAATATCACTTTGAAAATTATACTTATTTTCCTCTGTAAATTTACGAAAGGTTGTGTTGCCATGAGTTTTTTGAGCAGTATCAAATCCAAATTGATTTTCCTTTTAGTATTAATAGGCATGTTGCCTTTGCTGATAACGATGGCATACACTTCCTATAACACCGTCACTGCCGCCTTTGAATTCGCCGAACATGAATTGAAAGTTACGAACGAATTGATTGAAAAAGAAATCGCCGCGATGATGAGTAATAACTTTACGGCATTGAGACTTTTAGCGGCAAATCCGTCCGTTCAAGAATATTTAACCGTGCCGCCCGAAAATCGCAATCCCAATATGAAAGCACTCGTTCAAAATGCCAACTCGCTTTTTATGGACGGCAGTAATATCGTCGTGACGGGCAATGACGGACAACAACTCGTGCGCAGTGATGAGGCTAAGCTCGTCAACCTTCAAGCCCGCGATTATTTCAAAGAGGCTATGCAAGGTCGCGAATCAGTTTCCGAAATTGTAGTAAGTAAAACTACGGGCAAGGCTATTACCGTTATCGAAGTGCCCGTTAAAACTCCCGACGGCAAAGTTATAGGCATGATTCAACGCAATTATAATATCGCCGTGTTAGCAGACCTTTTAAAAGTCTCCGCCAACGCCGAAACCGAATTGGCTATCTTCGAGAGTAATGGCAAATTGATCGCGCATTCTTCCCTTAAAATCGAAAAAGAAGAAGACCGTATCGACATGAGCAAATACGAATTTATTAACAAGGCGACGAACGGTCAACGCCAAATTTTCGAGATAACAGTTGACGGCGAGAAAAAACTTGTCAGTTGCGAACGCGAGCCGCAAACGAATTGGATTATTGCGACATTCAGACCCTACAGCGTCGTCGAGGAGCACGCCATACAAGAAGCAACGATTATGGGCGTCATGTTCGTAGTTATTCTGATTGTGATTCTTATCATTGCTAATTTAATTGCCAATGGCGCAGTCAAGCCGATTTTAACGATTAATAATGCGGCGAGCGAAATTGCTAAGGGGAACTTGTCGCTGAAAGCCATCCCCGTTCAATCGAAAGACGAATTGGGCGACGTTGCCACCGCCTTTGCAACTATGACCGATAAGCTTAACGACTTTTTCCATAAGGCAAGCGTTAATGCCGTCAGTCTTTCACAATCCGCCGAAGTTCTAAATGACAACGCTAAAAATTCAGCGGCGGCGGCGAATCAAATTTCTGGAGCCGTCAGCGAATTTGCCAGCGAAACTATCGGGCAACAAAAGGCAGTCGGTGCCGCGAATGAAGAAGTTATCAACATGCGCCAACTTTTAAGCGTCATTGCGGAGAATTCGGACGGCGTTGCTAAGGCGTCAAATGTTGCGCTGAAAAATGCGGAGACTGGTGAAATTACCGTCGGCAAGGCTGTCGAAAGTATTAATTCCTTGAGCGTTTCGGTTAAGGAATCGTCGGAGATTATAAAATTGCTCGGCGAATACTCAAGCAAAATCGGCGATATTGTCGGAACTATTTCGGGCATAGCGGAGCAGACGAATCTTTTAGCCTTGAACGCGGCGATTGAAGCATCTCATGCGGGCGAACACGGTCGCGGCTTTGCGGTCGTCGCTGAGGAAGTTCGCAAGCTTGCGGAGCAATCGGCTTTGGCGGCTAGCGAAATTCATAAATTAATCTTCGACGTGCAAGACCAAACCGAAAAAGCAGTTCAATCAATGAGCGTCGGCACAGATTTAACTAAGGCGAGCGTGACCGCAGTTGGTGAAGCGGGTAGTGCCTTCCGTGAAATCGTTAAAAATATCGACGCCCTAACCGAGAAAATTCAGTTGACAACCGACGCAATAAATAAAGCCGAGTCGGGGAACTCGCAAATTATCGACTCGGTTAAACTTATAAACGAAGTTGCAATTAAATTCTCCAGCCAAACGGAGGCTATTTCTTCAACGACGCAGGAGCTTTCGACTTCGACACAGGAAATCGCCTCGTCCAGTCGCCAACTCGCAGATATGGCTGACGAATTGCAGAAAGCCATTCAGACTTTCAAGCTTAGAAATTAATTTCCGTCAACGTCGGGAATAACGATTAAAGGAATATCGAAATTTTTATCACGTGACAAAATTTTATCTTCGACAATGTTGTACTGGACGTGTTGAAATTCTTCGCCGTCGAGTGTGACTTTGCCGTAGAAATCGACAACCTTATCTTCCCAATTAAAAATCGCAGTGTCCGAATTTATCGCGACGCTGTTTTTGTTTTTAAACTTGACGTTGCCTATAACTTTGGCGGTTCGCGTCGCCCATTCAATATAAGCGCGGTCGCAACCGAAAATTATATCTTCATGTTCGAGATTGACGTTGCCCGCCGTCCAACATTTCTGATTGACAACGCTGACTTGCGCCTCGTCCGCCTTGATTCGCGCTATGAAGCCGTGATTATTCGTCTTGACATCAACATTGCCATTCAAAACGTAGACGCCTCTGAAAATATCAAAGTACGTCTCGTCCGCCGCAATTTCGGGCATCTCGGCGAAAGTTCTGCCCTGCGCGATAAAAATCATCAGCAAAGCCATTGCAAAAATTTTTAGAGCCTTCATCAAAAATTCCCCCCATTAATTGAATATAACACTGTAATTTTATCATACCGTTGCACTTGTCACAATAATTTTTGAGATTTTCATTTGACTAAAGTGCAACTTTGAAGTTAGAATTAAGCAACTAATTGAAATGGCGTGATTACTATGGATGATATTTTTCTTCGACCTTATCAGCAAAAATTTATTGAGGACGTCAGAAATGAATTTCGTCACAATCACAAGCGAATTGTCGGAGTTGCTCCGTGCGGGGCGGGCAAAACAATCATAACTGGTTGGATGATTCGCGAATCTGCGCGGAAAGGTAAGCGTTCAATTTTTTTCGTTCATCGCCACGAGTTAATCAAACAAACCTCTGAAACTTTTGATAGGCTCGGAATTGAACACGGGATTATTTCTGCGGGCTTCAACGAACAACTTGATTTGCCCGTCCAAATTGCAAGCGTCCAAACTCTGGCGCGTCGTCTTAAAAAAGTTTCCGCGCCCGATTTCCTTATCTGTGATGAATGTCACCACATCTTGGCGAACACTTATAAAAAAATTCTTAATGCTTATCCCGACGCTTACTTACTCGGCGTAACGGCTACTCCTCAACGTATGGGCGGAATTACCCTTTGCGACGTTTTTACTTCTATGGTCAACGGTCCGACTATCGACGAATTGATTAAGCTCGGCAACCTTACCGATTTTAGCTATTACTCGGCAAAAACTAAAATCGACCTTAAAAATGTCAAAGTCAAATTCGGCGAATACGTCAATTCCGACCTTCAAAAAGTCATGGAAGATAAGCGAATCATCGGCAGTATCGTCGACAACTACAAAAAGCTTGCAAAAGGTAAATCTGCTATTTGTTACTGCGTCAATGTTAAACATTCAAAAAAAGTTGCCGACGCCTTTCTTAACGCGGGGATTTCTGCCGCGCATGTCGACGGCGAAACTCCCAAAGCTGAAAGGGAATCGCTCGTTGAAGGTTTTCGACAAGGCAAAATAAAAGTTCTTTGCAATGCTGAATTATTTTCAGAAGGTTTTGATGTGCCACATTGTCAAGCGGTTATTCTTGCTCGTCCGACTAAATCTCTTACTCTTTTTGTTCAGCAAGCTTTAAGACCTTTACGCCCCGACCCCGACGATCCAAATAAAATGGCGGTTATTATTGACCACGTTCAAAATTATCTTAGGCACGGCTTGCCAAATAAAGTTCATGACTGGTCGCTAGACCCCAACAAGCCAAAAACGCATTTGCCCGCGCCTGAAAAAGAATGTCCAGAATGCGGGCGTGTTGTTCCGCTTGGCACTTATGTTTGTCCTGATTGCGGCTACAAATTTGTTACGGAGGAAGATAAAGAGGCAAGGCTAATCGAGCATTTAGGCGAGCTTCTTAAAGTTAAAAAGAGAATCAGCAACACCAACAACTTGCAAAGCATTATTCATGCGCCCGTTTCGCCCGAAGATTTTATGGAAATCGCCAAGAAGAAAGATTATCAAGTCGGCTGGGTTGCTATTCAATCTCTCAAATTTGCTACGTCCTATGAAGATTGTCTGCATATTGCGCAAGTCTGCGGTTATAAAAAAGGTTGGGCGTGGCATAAATGGGAAGAGCTTAAGGGAAAATTTTCTGTCGATAGAAGGTACATTTAATATATCGCCGTAAACTTTTTTGACAAAGATAAAATGCTTGCATATAATTGAACTGCAAAAATTTTCTTGGCACTGAAACTTAATAACTTTGCAAAGGAGTTGGCGGCATTGGATTTCGGAATGACTTCGGCGGGCGAATCGTGCGGCGTCTTTGGCATGTATGATTTGGACGGCGGCGACGTGGCGACGACAATTTATTATGGGCTTTATGCCTTGCAACATCGCGGGCAGGAAAGCGCGGGCATTGCGGTAACCGATACGGCTATCAGAAACGACAAAGTTTTTTGCCATAAGGATTTGGGGCGCGTCAACAAAGTTTTCAACGCAGAAAATATAGCCATGCTGGACGGCAACTTAGGCGTCGGACATGTGCGCTATTCGACGGCGGGAGCCTCTACTCGCGAAAATTCTCAACCGCTTGTCCTTGCTTATATTAAGGGGACGCTTATGTTGGCACATAACGGCAATCTCGTTAATGCTCCACGACTTAGGCGAGAATTAGCGGCAGGCGGCGCGATTTTCCAGACAACAACCGACTCCGAAACTATTGCCTATCACATTGCCCGCGAGCGCGTTAAATCTCGTTCGGTGCAGGAGGCGACTGTCCGCGCTTTAAAAAAAGTTCAAGGTTCATATTCATTGGTGGTTGCCAGTCCGCGAAAATTAATTGGTGCTCGCGACCCGTGGGGCTTTCGACCTTTGGTTATCGGCAAGCTTGGCAACGCTTACATTATAACTTCGGAGACCTGCGCACTTGAAACTCTCGACGCGGAATTTATTCGGGACGTGGAGCCGGGCGAAGTCGTCACGATTTTTCAGAACGGCAGAATCGAATCCAATATGGAACTCGCCCTGCCCAAAGAAAAAACTGCGCGGTGTATCTTCGAGTATATTTATTTTTGCCGTCCCGATACGACTTTTGACGGCATGAGCGTTACGCGGTCGAGAATTATTGCTGGAAAACTTTTAGCGCGGATTCATCCTGTCGAAGCGGATTTGGTTGTTGGCGTTCCTGAATCGGGCAATATGGCGGCGGTCGGCTATTCTATGGAGTCGGGCATTCCCTACGGCATTGCCTTTACGAAAAATACTTATGTCGGCAGAACTTTTATTAAGCCGCAACAGTCAAGCCGTATGCAGAGCGTCAAGGTTAAGTTGAACGTCTTGCGCGAAGTGGTTAAGGGCAAGCGCATTGTTATGATTGATGATTCGATAGTTCGCGGCACGACGAGCAATCGAATTGTTACGATGCTTAGGGAAGGCGGCGCGGCTGAAGTTCATGTTCGTGTTTCGAGTCCGCCGTTTTGTCACCCGTGTTATTTTGGGATTGATATTCCGAATCGCGAGCAACTTATTGCGCACAATCGGAGCGTTGAGGAGATTTGTAAAATTTTGGGCGCGGATTCTTTAGGTTATTTGCCGTTAGGTTGTCTTGATGAAATGGCGGGAGGTCTTCCGATTTGCACGGCGTGTTTCAGTGGCGATTATCCGATTCCGCCGCCGACAGAAGACATTCGCGGAGAATATGTTAAGTAGAGTTCAGGGTAAAGAGGTCAGGGGTAAAGGGGTTTTCCTCTAAATCCTTATCCCTGAATCCTTATCCCTGAATCCTAACCACTTAAGGAGGATTTTCAAATGAGTTTCTTGGAATTGGCAAAGGCGCGTTATTCGTGCAGGAAATTGACGGACGCGGCGATTGAGCCAGAAAAAATCGAACGCATATTAAAAGCGGCGATTGCGGCTCCGACTGCTAAAAATGTTCAGCCTTACAAAATCTGGGCGATTAAATCTGCGGAGGCGTTCGCCAAACTCAAGCAAGCGACTAATTACACTTTCGGCTCGGCATTGGCATTTGTCATTGGCTCAAAGGCTGAAGGCGCATTCGTTCGTCCGTTCGACGGGAAAAATTTTGCTGACGTTGACGCGGCGATTGTCGCAACGCATTTGATGTTAGCGGTGCAAGATGAAGGACTCGGCACAACGTGGGTCGGTTACTTCGACGCGCCCAAACTCAAAGAACTTTTCCCCGAAATGCAAGGCTATGAATTAATCGCAGTCTTCCCCGTCGGCTATCCTGCTGAAGATGCCAAGCCGCATGTTCGTCACGAAGACCGTCGCGCAATATCAGAGGCAGTCGTCGAACTTTGAGCAAGCAAAAAACTTTTGGCAAATTTGGCGAGGACTGCGCGGCGAAATTTCTTGAGGATAAGGGCTATAAGATTGTCACTAGAAATTTCCGGATAAGATCGGCGGAGATTGACATAATCGCGCAGATTGACAACGTAATAATTTTTGTTGAAGTCAAGGCGCGGTCGGATATTCGTCACGGCTTGCCCGTTGAGGCGGTTAATATTCGCAAGCAGAAAAAGATTATCGAGGCGGCGAGCGTTTTCTTGCAGGACGAAAATTTTTCCGAGTGTGCCTGTCGCTTTGACGTTGTGGAAGTTTATTTGAACGGCGAGCGCGTCGAAGAAATTAATCACATAGAAAACGCTTTTGAAGTTGTACAAACTTTTTAAGCTTTAAGCTTAGAGCTTTCAGCTTTCAGAAAAATCCTAAAAGCTAAAAGCTGACAGCTGAAAGCTCTTTTGGACACAACAAAAGAAAATAAAATCTGTTCAGGAGGTTGAAATTTTGTACGCGAGAACATTTGGAGCGGCGACACAAGGCGTAAACGGATTGATAATTTCCGTTGAAGTTGACAGCGCGAACGGTATGCCCGCCTTTGACATTGTGGGCTTGCCTTCGACTTCCGTCCGCGAATCAAAAGAACGAGTTAGAACCGCAATAAAAAATTCGTCGCTGAGAATGCGAGCCGAGAAAATTACAATCAACCTCGCGCCCGCCAGCGTTAAGAAAGAAAGCGCAGGTCTCGACTTGCCGATAGCTATTGCCTTGCTTGCCGCGCAGGGTAGATTGCGCCCGTCAACCTGTGAAGAATTTTTATTCGTGGCGGAGTTATCGCTCGAAGGAGTTTTGCGGAGCGTTGCGGGCGTCTTGCCGATTGCCATAACTGCGCGGGAGGAAGGTTTTAAAAAAATTATCGTCGCGCAGGAAAATATCAATGAGGCATTACTTGTTGACGGCATTGAAGTTTACGCGCCAAAAAATTTAATGGAACTTGTCGACTTCCTTGACGGTGAAATTGAGCTTGAACCTGCAAAGCCGCAACCCGTCGACGTGCCCGAAGGCTTTGTTGAATTGGTTGACGATTTCGCGGACGTTCAAGGGCAATTCATGGCTAAACGTGCTTTGGAAATTGCGGCGGCGGGCGGTCATAACGTCTTAATGGTCGGCGTTCCCGGTTCTGGAAAAACTATGCTCGCGAAAAGAATGAGTTCTATTCTGCCCGAAATGACTCGCGAAGAAGCTCTGGAAGTTACAAAGATTTACAGCATAGCAGGGAAGTTGCCGCAGGGTAGCGGGCTTATGACGAAACGCCCCTTTCAAAATCCGAATCACGACGCCTCGACTGCGGCGATTATTGGCGGCGGTACTAATCCTACGCCCGGTCAAGTTACTCTCGCGCACAACGGCGTTTTATTTCTTGACGAACTCCCCGAATTTAAAAAATCTACGCTTGAGGCTCTGCGCGAACCCCTTGAAGAACGTCAAATCACAATCAGCCGAGTCAATGGCACGCTAACTTTTCCGTCAAGCATGATTCTAATCTGCGCGATGAATCCTTGTCCTTGCGGTTGGTACGGAGATAACGATCACTTTTGCCGCTGTTCGACTATGGATATTAAGCGATACATGCGCCGCTTATCCGGACCTTTGCTTGACCGAATCGATATTCAAATTCGCGTGCCCCGCGTCAAATACGACGATCTAAGCTCTAAGCGCAGAAATGAATTATCCTCCGTGATTCGCGAGCGCGTTTCGGCGGCTAGGAAAATTCAAACGCAACGCCTTGAAAAATATCATCTCTTCTGCAATGCCCAAATGACGCACGCCTTGATTCAGAAACTCTGCGTTCTTGAGGAAAAGGCGGAAGGACTTCTTAAAGACGTTTTCGAGACAAAAAAATTATCCGCCCGCTCCTACGACAGGATTATCAAAGTCGGCAGGACTATTGCCGATTTGGACGGCGGCAAGGAATATATTTCTTCGCGCCACATTGCGGAGGCGATTAAACTTCGTAGCGACTTCGAGATTGACAGTTAAATCAAAACTCCTCAACCGATTGTGGTCGAGGAGTTTTATTTTGTCCTGAATTAAATTGCACGCTGAATCTTGCCCGAACGAAGGCAACGGGTGCAAACATTGACGCGCTTAATTTCGCCGTCGACAATCGCACGCACGCGCTGAATATTTGGTTTCCATTTGCGTTTGGTCTTCAAGTGCGAGTGGCTAACATTCATGCCCGACATCGCGCCCTTCTGACAAATCTCGCAGTAAGCTGACATTGTAAATCACCTCTTCTCTGAAAAAAGACATGCGCATTTTAGCACAAGTATTTTCGCGGCGCAAGTTTTTTTATCTTCGCCTCCTTGTTCGTTTAGAAAATTTTAATAAAAAATTGTTGACAAAAAAGATATGATTGCTAAAATGTAGTTGCGAGTCGAACCTAATGAAAATAAAAAAGGGAGGCTGATAGCAGAAGAAAAAATCCCTCGAACGTCGCGGCAGTCATGAGGACGGTCGGCGATAACTGATTAATAACGCCGAGCCGATGATAAGAATAAATTGATTGAAGAGAACTTGCCCCCACAAGAACTCGGAAAGAGAATTTAGACGGACGGAAAGCTCGGCAAAAGGAAACAACGAAAGAAGGGAATAAAAAGTCTATGGAAGGAAAAATTTTTTTATGTAGAGACAATACCCCCCCCTATTTTCACAATTTGCTTTCGACCTTCAGTGTTTCGCAATCACGGGTAACGGCACACAAGCAAATCCCTATGTCGTGACAACCGCCGATGAGTTGAAAGAAAAACTTACTGCTGGCGGTTACGTGAAATTAGGCAATGATATAGAAACCACCTATTGCGTAGTTTTATCCAAAGAAGTTACTCTGGATTTGAATGGAAAAACTCTTACCAGTACAAAGTCAGATCCTTTTGATGTTAAAACAAAGTTTACATTAAACGACAGTGCTGGTACAGGAAAAATCGTCGCTACAGGATCTTATCCGACAATTTACATGTATTCTGCTGGTACCTTCATAATGAATGGCGGCTCCATAGAGAGTACAAAAGCCAATATTAAGGATGCAGGCAAAATTACCATTAACGGCGGCTCTTTCAAGAGCAGTGACGCAACCAGTGATGATATTGTCAAAAAATATATCGCCTCTGGCACGAATAGCGGCTACTATGATGACGTTCTTTGTGTAGGCAGTTCCGTTCCCACTTCCGGCTATACTTATACTGCAAACCTCGACGGCACGACCAAACACTACAGCACACAAGCATTGGCAGATGCCGCTACTACCAATGCCGTTGCTCAAATTGGCAATGTAAAATATTCGTCGTTGCAAAAAGCAGTAAATGAGGCAGCCAACAGCGGTGACACTATCAAGATACTTAAAGACATCAATCTTTCTACTTACATTACTATCGGAAAAGATTTGACGATAGACCTCAACGGAAAAACTATCACCAGTACAGGTTCATACGCTTTTTATGTATCAGCCAGTGGCACCCTTACATTAAACGACAGTTCAGATAACGGAAAAATCCTTCATCAAGGAAGTTCTTCTGCAATTTACATGTACTCTACTACCAGCAAATTCGCGATGAATGGCGGTACCATAGAAAGTACAAAAGCTGTTAATATCAATGATAAAGGAACAATTACTATCAATGGCGGCTCGTTCAAAAGTGGAAACGTAACTAATGACGCCATTATCAAAAAATATATCACCTCTGGCAAGAATAGCGGCTACTATGATGACGTTCTTTGTGTAGGCAGTTCCATTCCCACTTCTGGCTATACTTATACCGCAACCCTCGACGGCACGACTAAACATTACAGCACACAAGCATTGGCAAATGCCGCTGTTGCCAATGCCGTTGCTCAAATCGGCGATGTAAACTATTCGACCTTGAATAATGCAGCAGATGCGGCTAAAGACAACGACACAATTAAAATTCTTAAGGATGTCACGCTCACTGGTGCCGTCAATGTCAGCAAAAAAATAACCCTCGACCTCAACGGCAAGACCGTCAGTTATGCTGGCAGTAACGCTTTTTACGTTAAGACAGTAGACGGCTCACAAGGCGACCTTACTGTAAAAGACAGCGGCACGGGCGGCAAAATAACTGCTGGAGATTATGCGATTAATGCCGGCGGTAGCAATACTTCGCAAGGTAAGTTCACTCTTGAGAGTGGTACCATTGAAGCGACTAATTCTAGCGGATATGCTATCAGAGTCTATGGCGGTTCTATTGTTGATATAAACGGCGGCAACGTTACTTCCAAATCTTACACCGTTTATGCTAGTAGTGCAAACTCAACTACGAACATAAACGGCGGTACCCTTACTTCTGAGAAGAGCTGTATTTACCTTCCTTCCGGTGCCAATTTAAACGTAACAGGTGGAACAATTACAGGAGACCCGATCATCAGTGCTTCAGTTGGTAGCACAGTTTCAATCGACAATGGCACTGGATACTACAAAGCAAGTATCGACGGCAAGATCAACTACTACAGCACGCAAGCATTGGCAGATGCCGCTGTTGCCGGTGCCGTTGCTCAAATCGGCGATATGAATTATTCAACGTTGTCAAAAGCTATCTCAGCGGCAAGCGATACAGATGTAATTAAAATCGTCAAGGATTTTGCGTTATCTTCTACAGTGAATATCTCCAAAAATGTTACGTTGGATTTAAACGGTAAAACGATTAGTTATACAGGTTCTGGTTCCAGCGGCTATCCTCTTTATATCAGTAAAGGCGAATTAACTATCAATGACAGTAGCGGCAATAATTCTGGTTGCATTAATGCCAATGCAAATTATGCTGTAGTTATCTATCCTAGTAATCCCAATACAGCAAAGTTAACGATTAATGGAGGCACATTCAAATCCAATGGCTATACCATAACGGGTAATGGTACTTGTACATGGGATAACGCAATTACCATCACGATTAACGGCGGTGTCATTGAAGGTAGACAATTAGGCGTCTACTTCCCGGGCGAAGGTATATTAAACGTCAATGGCGGCACAATTACTGGCGCGACAGGCGTTGAAATGCGCGCAGGTAGTATTAATGCCACAGGCGGCACAATCGTCGGTACTGGCACTAGTTACTCATCCGATCCAAACGGCAACGGCTCGACTTCAAGCGGTGCAGGCATTGCCATTTCTCAGCACACCACCAAAAAAGCAGTAACAGTTAACATCAGCGGCGAGAATACCGAAATCAAAGGTACCAACGCGGTTGCAGTCTCCAACCCACAAGATAATGCAAAGAATTTAGCAATCGAAGTGACAGTCGACGGTGCTACCCTTACTTCGACTAAAACAGACGCAACCAAAAATCAAGAAGGTAACGCTATCTTATCAGACAATGCCAACGTTAGTATCACCGTCAACAACGGCAAACTTGAAGGTAATGTTGCTGTCACCAAAGATGAAAATCCAAAAGCTGACACCAATAACACAACTATTACAATGAACGGCGGCACCACGACAGGTAATGTTATTAATGCCGGTAGTGGTGACAGCAAAGTCGAAATCAGCGGCACTGCTGAAGTCCAAGGCGATGTCAAAAGTTCGGGCGATGCTCCTACGGCAATCAGCGGCGGCGAAGTCAAAGGCACTGTCAAAAATGAGAGCGCAAACGCCAAAACTGAAATTAGCGGCGGTACAGTCAAAAATGTCGAAAGTTCGAACGGTGAAACCAAAATCAGCGGCGCAGCTAAAGTTACGGAAACCGTTACAACTTCAGGCGGCACTACCGAGATTAACGGCGGCGAAGTTAAAAATGTCACCAGTTCGGGCGGCGAAACTACAGTTACTGGCACGGCTAAAGTTACAGAAACCGTTACAACTTCAGGTGGCACTACCGAGATCAACGGCGGCGAAGTTAAAAATGTCACCAGTTCGGCTGGTAGTACTACAGTTACTGGTACGGCTAAAGTTAAAGGCGATGTCGAAAATAGCGGCGGCACAACCAACGTAACAGGCGGCGAGATTAAAGGTAGCGTCAAAAGTACTGGTGCGGGAACTACTACCAATGTCAGCGGCGGCATAGTCAACGGCAATGTCACCAGTGACGAAAACGCCCGTACCGCAGTTAGCGGCGGTAAAGTCTCTGGTACTATCGATGAGAATGCTCTCGCTGACGGCTATAAGAAAGATGATAACGGTATCATCAGAGCAAACGCCAAATGGGTAACTGTTTCTGCAGATCGATACAACTACGTCCTGACGGGTACTAAAACTGGATCTACATTATCAAAAACTATAGCTGCCGCTTCTGTCTCTGCTGGTAGTACTTTAACTTTGGCTGATTTTAAAGATGACACCCAGTATAAGCTCTTGGGAATTCCAACTGGCGCGGCATCTGTATCAACAGACGGAAAATTTATTACCGATAATAGCTTTGCGGCGGCACAATACGACACGTCAACCGCAGGAACCGTAGCAATCACGCCATTGACAGCGGGCTTTAAGATTATCGGAACAACATTTGTCGGCGACGCAACTAAGCTCACGACGAGCGACGATACCAATAAATTTGGAATTGAAGTTGACGCGACGGACAATAAGCTTACAGACATTACAGGCGGCGCGGGTAATGATTCACTCTTGGCTGGCAAGAACGGCGGCACGCTTAGAGGCGGTGCAGGTGACGATACTCTTGCAGGCGGTGACGGTGCTGCAAGTCTCATTGGCGGCGACGGTAGCGATACCTTTGTTTACACGGCAGGTAAAGATACCATTGACAGCTTTGCCACAGGTGACGTTGTTAAGACATCGGGATTGGTTGTCACAGACGGTAGCAAAATTACAACCGTCAAAGACAACGACTTTGCGCTTGACTTCGGTGACGGCAAAACGCTTACTTTCACAAGTACGACCGTACCTATCTCTCTTAACAACGGCACAAGTGATTACATTTACACCAAAGACTACGTCAAGCAAGATCAAAGCATGACGATTTCCTCAGCTATTACGACCTTCAGCCTTAATGCTGATGCTTACAAAGAAATAGAGAAGGTTGACGGCTCGGCAGTCACGGGCAATCTTGCTATCACTGACAACAGTTTAGGTAACTATATGGTTGCTGGTCAGGGCGTCAATACGTTCAATTACTCGAATGGCGGCAACGATATAATCGAAGGCTATGATGCCAGCGATGTGGTTAGCGTGAGTAACTTTACTCCTCTGACGAGTTTTGATCATGTAAACTATGCCAACATGAGCGATTACAAAATCGAGTTTGGTGCTGGTAATTCACTGACGTTTAAAGGCGTGTTAGAAGTTTCGCTTTTAAATACTGCTGACGGCAAAACTGATACCTACACTTACAAGACAACTTCAATCGCTAAGGAAAAAGAAGGAATAACGCTCGGCTCTGCCTATTCGGGCAATTTCGACGGACGCGAGCTTGAGTATGCGACGATAGATGCGACGGAAGTTGAAAAGAAAATTCGTATAAGAGGCAACAACGAAGCTAACTACATTATCGGTAGCAAAGTCGGCGGCACACTCGAAGGCAACAATGGCAACGATACGCTCAAGGCAACCAATGGTGAAACAACTCTCAACGGCGGCAACGGTAATGATTCGTTGGTCGGCGGTTCAGGCAACGACGTTTTCATTTACAGCAGTGGTGTTGATTCAATTAGCGGCTATGGCTCAGGCGATTTAGTCAAAGTAACAGCAGCGAACATTAAGCCTTCGGAAGCTATCTTTACGTCAGACGCGAATAATATTAGCCTCACCTTCAGCGACGAAAACAAGCTCATATTCGAGAATGTAAATGATTCTACAATCTCCTTAAAGAGCGACAAGAACACCTTCATTTACACCAAAAATTATGTAATGTTGAATGACAAGGGAATAACGCTCGCGGCGGATTATGGAACTTCCTTCGACGGCACGGCGGACAGCTTGAAAACTTTTGAAACGGTAGACGCGTCGGCAGTCGGCAATGCTATTTCAATAGTCGGTAATGACAATGGCAACTATATTATCGGTAGCTCGACGAAAGCCAATTCACTTGCGGGCGGTAAAGGCAACGATACCCTTGTTGGCGGCAAAGTTGCTGATATCTTCTTCCACACGGGCGGCAAGGACTTCATTGAAGGTTTCGGCACGGGCGACAGCTTGTCAATCGATTCCAATAAGATTCAGAAAGCCAAAGCAAATAGCAGTAAGTTTGTCCTTACTATGAGCGGCAAAAATGATGTTCTTACGTTCAAATCGGAAGGCGAAACTCCCGAAAAGATTTCGTTGGTGGACGGCGGCTATCTGACTAAAGACGGCGTTGTCAAAGATAATAACTTTAAGTTGTTCTCCAGCGCGAAGGGTAAAATCGAAATCGCGGAAGGAATTACTTCGGTTAATGCGTCGGCGGCTGACAAACAAAGCGTTACATTGGTCGCAGGTTCGGTTGCAAGTGGCAGTACTTTAGACGTTACCTTTGCAAGCAATAACAAGAAGAAAGACAGCTTTGAGTATGGCGGCGGCAACGTTTCAATCAGCGGCTACGAAGGCGGCAAAGACAAGATTAATCTTGGCGACGCCTTAATTAGCGGCTTCTCGGTAACTGATAAAACTGTTGCGATTTCGGTTAGCGGTGGCGTCATTTCTATCGCGGGCGCACAGGGCGAGGAAGTCCTGATTCATCAAGACGGCGTCAACAAGGGCAATTCCTATTCCAAGATGGTCTTCAAAGAAACGGGCGTCCTTGAGAATAAGAAGAAGAACCCGACGCAAGCAACGATTATTGAAGGCGTAGTTAATGGTTTCTCGGCAGTTAATGACGCTACTGTAAAGGATATAAAGGTTTCGAGCGGCGTGTCTGCTGTAAGCATACAAGCAGGCGATAAGAACAACACGCTGATAGACGCGAGCGCGGCTGGCGGCGTCAGTCTTTATGGCGGCAAGAAAAATGACAAGCTCACAGGTAGCGAAACAGCGGCTGATACATTTGTCTACACGGGCGGCAAAGATGTCATCATGAATTACGGCTACAGCACGGGCGATTCCATTTCCTTTGACGCGACTAAGTTTGACGTTGACTCCGCCAAAATCACGGCAAGTAAGAAATCGATTAAGTTCAAGTTCAACAGTAAGAGTACTTTGATGCTCAAGGGCGACGGAATAAGTGGCAATAAGATTAAAATCAATGATACGGAGTACGTCTACGCGAAGAACGCAATAATCAACGGCGAAAGCTCTGTAAGCTTGACGAGTGCATTCAGCGGCACGTACAAAATCGACAAAGACGATAAGACGACGCTTGTTGACGGACACCTTGTCAAGAAGAGTTTGACGCTCAAAGGCACGTCAGCTGCTGAAAAACTTATCGGCGGTACAAGCAAGACGACGTTCAAAGGCGGTGGCGGCAAAGATACATTGGTCGGCGGCGACGGCAAGGATACGTTCTTCTTCGCGAAGGGCGATAAAGATACTGTCACGATTCAAAACTTTGACTTCACAAACGACAAACTCAAGCTCGCGGACGGTATTCTCAAAGAGATT
>JAFYNH010000024.1 GCA_017549815.1 Selenomonadaceae bacterium | reverse complement strand
CCTAATTCCTAATTCCTAATTCCTAATTGCTTTTAATCGTCCTTTGTAACGAAGTCTTCAAGCTCCAAAATAAAATCTTCATGCTCCTCGCCGACACAATCAAAAGTTATCCGCCGCATATTCCGCGAGTCCTTTATCCGCTCAATTTTTATCACGACATAATTTTCCGGCAAAGCGTCGGGGAATTTCTCTGCCCACTCGATAAATACTATTCCCTCCGGAAAATCCGTGTATTCGTAAAAGCCGATGTCCTCAAGTTCTTCTTCGCTGTGCAAGCGATACAAATCGAAATGAACTATCGGACAAAAGCCCTCGTAAACGCTCATCAGATTGAACGTCGGGCTTGTCACTTCGCCTTGTACTCCGAGCGTTCGCGCCATGCTCTGTACAAAAAGAGTTTTGCCCGCGCCCAAGCCGCCTTCGAGACATATTACCGTGCCTTCTCGCACTCGCTGTGCCACTTTTGCCGCCAATTTTACCGTCCCGTATGGGGACTGGGTTATGTGGGTAAACAAAATTTTCGTCACTCCTCATTTTAAAACTTCCCAAATTTCTATGAAACCCCTCCCGCGCAGGAAGGGGCAATTTTCTTTTCAATGATAAGCGCAGTTTATCAGACGCAAAAACTTTTTTCAACAAGCAATCGCGAATTGTGGTAAAATCATTTGCAAAGGAGTTGACGGCTTTGAAAGTTGAAGAAATTTTTTTCCGCGACATGTACCAACAGATTTGTTTGCTTACGAAGTTTCCGCTTGTTAAGGAGGAACGTTGGCGCGGCGTGTTCGATTTGACTGATGAAAAACTCGACGGGCTTCTGACTTATGCCTACATTGACGCGGAGGCGGGCTTTACCTTTGAAACTTTAGCGGGGTCGCAAGTTGCCAACGGACGCTTGAAAACTTTTCCCGCGAATTATAAAAAATATGTCAAGCTCAAGCGCAGTGAAGTCGACGCCGCCGAGTTGAAAATTTTGACTGCGGAATATTCGCTTGCCTTTCGCGATCGCATTAAGATTATCGACGACAGAATTTCCGACGAAGTTAAGGAACCGACGCGCTTTATAAAGAATCTGGACGCCTTCCGCCACCCGTATTATCCCGACGACGTTGTTGTTTATTTTTTCAGCGCGGAGCATAAGCCCGAACTTTTATGGGTGCGTTGCGAGTCGGTTGACGAAAATATTTTGACGGGCGAACTTCTTAACGAGCCGCATAAAAATTTCGGCTGTCATGCGGGCGATAAAATAAAATTCGGCGTCGCGCAGATGGGAGAGCAAAATATTTTGATTTACCTTCCGACAAAAGGGAGTGAATAAATTGGCTGATAAAAAATTTTTCGGAGCGGCGCAGGAGTTCAAAGTTAAGCTGAACGAATCGATAAACGCGGGCAAGGAACCGCTGGCAATTATCTTGGAGCTTGCAAAATTATTCGGCGAAATTTCGGGCGAAGATTCATATTATGAAAACACTCGCGAGCAAATTGTTGCGGTTTATGGGTTGGCTTTCAAAGATAAATTTGTTTTGGAAGACGAACTTGCGGCGGTTAAGGCGCGGCTGGAAAAAATCTGCGCGGCTTATGAAAATCCCGACTTCACGGAGGAAGAACATATACGAATTGGCTACGCGCTTGAAAATCACAAGAAAGAAATTGCGCGACTCGAAAGCTTAAAGAATTCATGATTCAAGACATTACAACTATAATGTGGCGCGATTGGATAGTTTTACGGCGGCGGCTAAAGAAATTTATTTTGTCGCGGCTGGTGACGCCCGTTTTATATCTGGTTGCATTCGGCTGGGGCTTAGGGAAAAATATTAACATGGCGTCGGGCAGTTACATGGATTTTTTAGTGCCGGGCATAATCGCGCTGAATACGATGAACGTCAGCTACATGAGCATAACGACGGTACATGCCGAGCGCGTTTATCACAAGAGCCTTGAGGAATATTTAAGCGCACCGATTGAGCCAGCGGCGTTTGTTATCGGGAAAATTTTATCGGCGGTGGTAAGGGCGTTAATTTCGACGGCATTAATTTTAGGCGTGGCGATAATTTTTGGCGCGAGCTTAAAATTTTTTTCGGAGCCTGTGAATTTTTTGGCGGTAATAATTTTGAACTCGATAATTTTTGGGAGCGTCTGTTTCTGCGCGGCGTTGAAAGTCCAGACGTATGAAGAACTCGCGCAGGTCAACACTTATCTTTTAATGCCGATGAGCTTTTTATGCGGAACATTCTTTTCGACAACGGAATTGCCGCCTGCCGTCCGATTCGTGATAGAAATTTTGCCGCTGACTCACACGAGCCAACTTTTAAGAGAAGGATTTAACTTGCCGTCAATCTTAATCTTAGCGGCTTATGCGATTTGTTTGTTATGGTTGGCGACGAAAATGTTTAAGAGATTATCAACATGACGAAACATCATCAATCTAAACTTTGCACGACGCAGATAGAAAATTTTTCTGTCAAAGTCGGCGAGCTAATTATTTTTGAGGACGTAAATTTTACGGTTCACTGCGGCGAGCTGACGGCTTTAATCGGACCGAACGGAGCGGGTAAGTCGACGCTTTTAAAATCGATTCTCGGCGAAGTCAAGCACGAAGGCAATTTAAATTACTTCGACGCGAAAGGCGAACACCTCCGCCCGATTATCGGCTACGTTCCGCAGACTTTAAAATTTGATGCGACTTCGCCGACGACCGTTTTAGATTTATTTATGGCGTGCTTGACGTGGCGACCCGTTTGGCTTTGCAGTTCAAAGTTTATTCGCGGGCGTGTCATAAAAAATTTACAGCGCGTCAAAGCCGAACATTTAATCGACAGACGACTTGGCGCATTATCGGGCGGCGAATTGCAACGGATTTTATTAGCCCTTGCGCTTGACCCGTTGCCCGACCTTTTACTTTTGGACGAGCCAATCAGCGGCGTCGATAAAGTCGGCATGAGAATTTTTTATGAACTTGTCGCCGAACTCAAAGCGGCAGAAGATATGGCAATCCTGTTAATCTCGCACGATTTGGAGATGATTGAACGATTTGCCGACAAAGTTATCTTGCTGAATAAAAAAGTTTTGAAAATCGGCAAGGCGCAGGAAGTCTTTCAATCGGACGAAATGCGCGAAGTCTTCAAGACAAAAAAATAATCCCCGTGAAAAATTTCCGCGAGGATTTTTTTTTATTTGCCTTCGTTGGGCGCGACGCTACTTATTGAGCCGCGAGCAATTTCTATTTCAACGTTGTCGGCGATTTTCAATATGACAATCTCGTCGGTAAGGCTAATTATCGTGCCGTAAATGCCGCCGATTGTTATAACGCGACTCCCGACCTTTAAACTGCCCAGCATTTCTTCGCGTTCTTTCTGCGCCTTTTTCTGCGGGCGATAAAGCAAGAAATAAAAAATCAAAATCATTAAGGCTATCGGCATGAAATTTGCCAATGACGCCGCTGTTTCGTTATCCATTTAAAAATTTTCCTCCCTCATAAGCCGTGAAAAAATTCTCTCTGAACTCGGAGAATTTATCATTAAGAATTGCCTCGCGCATGTTCGTCATAAATCTTTGCAAGTAGCGCAGATTATGGAGCGCGAGCAACCTCAAGCCGAAAATTTCTTCTGTGCGGACAAGATGTCTGATATAAGCGCGACTGAATTTATTTCTGCAGGCGTAGCAATCGCAATGCGTTTCGAGCGGCATGAAATCTTCGGTAAACTCGGCGTTCTTCATGACGAGCCGACCGCGTGGCGAAGTTTGCGGTGAAACCATTGCCATACCGTTTCGGGCGACACGAGTCGGAAAGACGCAGTCAAACATGTCGACGCCGCGCAGGACGCCTTCAATCAAATGATCGGGCGTGCCGACTCCCATTAAATATCGCGCCTTACCTTCGGGCAAATGCTTAGTTGAAACTTCAAGCATTTTATACATAAGTTCACGCGGCTCACCGACACTTAAGCCGCCGATTGCACAGCCCGCGAAATCCATTGCGCCGATAACTTTTGAACTTTCTTCGCGCAAGTCTTCATACATACCGCCTTGCACTATTCCGAAAATTCCTTGCTTGGGATTAGCCGCCGCCTTTAAACTCCGTTCCGCCCAACGGTGAGTTCTTTCCGTCGAAGATTTGGCATAGTCGTAATCGGCAGGGTAGGGAATACATTCGTCAAACGCCATTGCAATATCGGAACCCAGCGCGGCTTGCGTCGCCATTGAAATTTCGGGCGATAAAAATTTCTCCGAGCCGTCAATATGCGAGCGAAATTTAACGCCGTCTTCGGTTATCGTGCGCAATTCGCCGAGACTAAACACTTGAAAGCCGCCGCTGTCCGTCAATATGCCGTGCGTCCAATTCATGAACTTATGCAATCCGCCCGCCTTCCTGACGAGTTCCGCGCCCGGTCGCAGGAATAAATGATACGTATTCGCCAAAATGACGCCCGCGCCCAAATTCTGTACTTCGTGCGGTGAAAGTGTTTTGACTGTCGCCTGAGTCCCGACCGGCATAAACAACGGCGTTAAAAAACTTCCGTGCGGCGTATGCAAAATGCCCGCCCGTGCCCCCGTTGCCGCGTCTTTATGTATAAGTTCAAAAGTTACTGCCGCCATTAAGCCAGCCCCTTAAAAATTATTCTAAAGCATCCCGCCTTAAAGTTCAGTCCGTTTTAAATCTTATTCGTGATAAACATTGCGTCGCCGAAGGAAAAAAATCTGTAACGTTCCGCGACCGCCTCGCGATAAGCTCTCAAAATAAATTCTCGCCCTGCGAACGCGCTAACCAACATTAACAGCGTTGACTTCGGCAAGTGAAAATTAGTTATCAGCGCGTCGACGATTTTGAATTCGTAGCCCGGATAAATAAAAATTTTCGTCGAATCGCTCCCGACTGCTACAGAATTTTTATCGAGTGCTGCCGCCTCCAACGTTCTAATTGAAGTCGTGCCCACCGCGATAATTCGTCCGCCGCGCAGTTTTGTTTCATGAATCAAGTCCGCCGTCGCCTGCGGTATAGAAAAAAATTCTTCGTGCATTTCGTGTTGTTCAATCGTCTCTACTTGCACGGGGCGGAAAGTTCCAAGCCCGACATGCAAAGTTACAAAGCCAAGCTTGACGCCGAAATCTTTAAGCTCCTGCATTTGCTCCGCTGTGAAATGAAGTCCAGCAGTCGGCGCGGCGGCTGAGCCTCTTTCGCGATTGTAGACCGTTTGATAACGTTCGGCGTCGGTGAGTTTTTCGTGAATGTAAGGCGGCAAAGGAGTTTCGCCGAGCCTGTCAAGAATCTCCTCAAATATCCCGTCGAATTTAAATTTCACAATGCGCCCGCCGAAATTCGTGCGTCCGATAACTTCGCAACTCAATTCGTCGCCGAAAGAAATTTCTGCGCCCTCCGTAATTTTCCTGCCCGGTTTTGCCAAAGTTTCCCAAGTCGTCGCGTCCAATCGTCGCAACAAAAAAATTTCGACGCGAGCACCTGTCGATTTATTTCCGATAAGTCGCGCTGGTATTACTCGCGTGTCGTTGAAAATCAGCGCGTCGCCCGCCGTCAAGAATTTCTTCAAGTCGTAAAAATGTTCGTGTTCAATCGTCTGCCGCGCAGGGTCGAGCACCATTAATCTTGAAAAATTTCGCGGCTCAATCGGCGTCTGCGCGATAAGTTCTTCTGGTAATTCGTAATCAAATTCGCTTAACAGCATTATTTCTTAGGTTTCCTTCCCAAATATTTTATCTCCAACTTTTCCAATCTGCCGTCCATGCGCAATTCCGCCAATACAAAATTTATATAGTTCAAAAACTCTTGGTCGCCCTTTTCTAACAAAATTCCGCAAGAATGGCGCGTGCCCTCAAAAGGTTTTTCGACAAGCGGCGCGGCAAGTCTCGGCTCGCGCTTAATCCAACTGACAGCCTCAACCGTCTCCGTTATCATGATGTCCGCGTTGCCGTCCGCGATTTGAATCGGAATATCGGCGTTGTTTTCATGAACGATAAGCGTTGCCTTCGGTAAATTAGCATGAGCAAATTTTTCGTTCGTGCCGCCCGGATTTATCATAATGCGAACTTCGGGCTTGTTAAGGTCGGCGACAGTCTTAAATTTCTTCGCGTCTGACTTGCGGCAGAGAATAGTTTTTCCGAAAAGCCCTTCGCCGTAAGCGTCACTCATCGCCATAACTTTAGCCCGCGCAAAATTCCTTGAAATGCCGCAAAGTGCAATGTCAAATTTACCCGCCTGCATATCGGCGGAAAGCGTCGACCACGTCGTCGGAATATATTCAATCGTCACGCCTAACGAATCCGCAATAATTTTTGAAAGTTCGGCGTCAATGCCCTCGTATTCGCCCGTCGCAGGATTGAGCCACGACATAGGAATATAATCGCCCGTCGTGCCAATTCGGATTGTGCCACGCGCCGCTATTTCTTCTAAATGCCCCGCCTCAACTTTCACGAGCGGCAACACCAACAGCACCGCGAAAATCATCAAGAAAAATTTTTTCATGTCTACAACTCCTAATAAAGTTTTTTAAGTTTAGTATCGCAATAGTAATGCTCCAAAATTTTTTTATAAGACCAACCGTCAAGGGCGTAAGACTTCGCGCCTTTCTGTGCCATGCCGACGCCGTGTCCGCGCCCGTAGCCCGTGAAAATTATTTCTTTGTCTTTAAGCT
Organism: Selenomonadaceae bacterium; assembly: GCA_017549815.1. Lineage (GTDB taxonomy): Bacteria > Bacillota > Negativicutes > Selenomonadales > Selenomonadaceae > Quinella. The sequence goes on along the minus strand of JAFYNH010000024.1, from coordinate 12,849 downwards.
CCATATCGAAAAGAGTACTCGGCAAAGAAAATTTCCGCCTAAGTTCCGTACCTTCAAGAGTCAAAGTCCGTTTACTGCCGACAATCTGCGCGGTTCTGACTCGTCCCGAAACAGTCCTGTCGCTCGCCGCCGTGCCGATTTTCAACTTGCTCAGCTTAATCGCTTTGACTTCGCCAAAATTCTCGCCGAATCGTGATGAAAAATCTTTCGCCGTAAATTTAACCGTCCATGATTCGCCGAGCTGAATAATCTCCTTGACAGCCGCCAAATAAGGCAAATTTCTGCCCCAAACGTCGGCTACATTTTCCGTCATGCCGCCCGAATCCGCATGAAAACTTGTCTCTATAAGTTTATCTTTATAAGTCAAAATTTCGCCGCGAGTATCGGTAATCGCCTTGTCGGTCGTCTCAAAAAGTTTATCGCCCATGTAAACTTGACAATGAGTTGTCGCGCATAAGTCAAAGCCGTCCATTCTGTGCTTATCTCGATTTTTTAATGCAAACGAACGCGCCGCCACAGCTTGAGCCTTCAACGCCTCCAAAGGATAAGACGGCGACATTTCTTCCGGCAACACCCCGCGCAGATATTCTTCAATCGGAACGAGATTTACCACCGTAAGTTTTCCGTCAGCCTTATTCAAACGAACTCCGCCAAAATATTCGTGTTCGTCAATCGTCGTCTTTAAATCTTTCAGCGGAATTTTTTCGGGGCGAATTTCTATCGAATCAAAATCCATATTGGGAACTTTGACGATAAATTTCCTTTCGGCGGGAACTTTCGTAATAGTTTCGTTCTTCGCCTTGTCAATCATAATGCACGGCGCGGAAACTTTCAAGGTAACTTGCTCGACGCCGCTCAAAATTCCAATGCGTATTTCGGGCGACCAACCTGCCGCCTCCGCCCGACCCATAAGCAATAAAATCATCAGTACTAAAATTTTTTTCATGTCAATCCTTCTTAGGAACAAAAATTTTGCAACTAATAACCTCATAACCTTCAACGCGCTCGCTTTCATAAATCACACGGAAATTTTTATCGCGACTCAACTGTTCGTAAAGAAAATAATCGTCGCTAGTCGTGATTATATGCGTAAAATTGTAGCGGGCGAAAAAATCTTCGTAAGGAATTTTGCCGCGCCGAAAGTCAACGTATTCCTCCAAAATATTTTTCTGCCCGTTGTTGGCGGGTATGAAAACTTCAGAACGCGAATCAATGTAATATTTAATGCCGAATATGCCCACTAAGCCGCCGTAGCCTTGATTCACGTAAAGCGCAATATCTTCGGGGCGTTCGCTCCTTAATAAAAATTTTATCGCGGCGGTAAAAGTTTCGTCCGTTTCTTTTTTATCCGTGTCGAGCGTCGTAAGAAAAATCCCGCCGAGTATCAGCGCAATCAAAAACATTGACAGACTTTTTTTAGGAAGAATTCTTGGGTGAATTATCCTGCCGTCAATCTTCGCGATAAGCAGATTATACGCCAAGAATAAAAGTTCGCTGACGAATAAAATTTGGAGTGGCAACGTAATTTTCCCGAACCCGTACTTTAAAATTTCGACGACAAAAAACGTGTTGATTGTTAGGAGAAAGAAAAATAAAAGCGTCAACATGCCGCGATTTGGATATTGTTCGTCGCCAAAAATTTTCTTAAAGCTGAAACTCTTCCACACGTTAGCCAGTGGAAACGTCGCTAAGAAATAAAATAAAATTAAGCTCCGCCCGTGCATTATCGCCATAAAAGTTATCCCGCCGCTAAGGAAGATATATCGCCACGCAACCTTATTCCGCGCGAACGAAAAAATCAGAAACGCCTCGCTCAAATAAAAAATTTTCCCGCGCAGGTCGTGTGCCGTCGGCGTCATCATTTCCTTTATCCCTTGATTCATTAAATCTATGCCGTAGGAGCGGAAAACGTAAGTCATCGCGTCAAGCCCGTAAGGATTTATCAGCCCGAATAAAAAGGTCGCCGCCATTGCCGCTAATAAAAATTTCACGTGCCGAATATCTTTCACGAACAGGAACGGCAAGCACACTACCAACGACATCAGCCACATCGCCGCATGTAAATTTATCAGCAACGTCGACAGAATCGGCAACGCCAAAAGCAATTTGAAATTTTTCGTGCGCGTGAACTTTTCCAAGAAAAATACTTCGATTAAAAGAATCGCCGCTGAAATTATGTGCGGGCGCGGAACTATCCAATTTGAGACAATCAGAACGACGACTAAACTAAGCGCGAACGACAGCGATTTATTCCCGTTGCTCACGAATAAGCACAGCCGCCAATAAGTTACGACCAAAATTATTCCGACAACACAATCTGCAAGCCGCAATCCGTCCGCTCCGAAAAGTTTATACGCCTCCCAAAAAAAAACTCCGCTAAGCCATTGTTGCGGGACGAGCTTAAGATTTTCATGAATCGTGAACGGGTCGACTTGCGGGAAACCGTTTTCGAGTATGTACCGCCCTAAATTCATAAGAAAATACGTGTCCGCATTTTCAGTCAGCTTGAAGAATATTTGCCAAAACGCCACCCCAACGGAAAGAAAGGCAATGCTTAATGCGTAATTCGTAATGCGCAATGAAAAAATTTTCTCAATCATTTCTTTCCTCGTGATAATTTTTCTCCGCATTTATACGCCAAATGTCCGCCTTAGGAAACTTGCCCGCAATCGAACAAACCGCCGCTATCGCCGTCAACATGCTGTGATCCATATTGTTATAGCGGTGCTGACCGTTGCGCCCTATGCAGTAAAGATTTTGAATCTCGTCAAGTGCGGTTTGAAGTTCGGAAATATTTTCGTAGGTGTCGAAGTAAGCGGGATAAGCCTTCGGAACTTTAATTTGCACAGCGTCGCGAACGTCCGCCGCGTCGATAATCCCTATCGAGGCAAGTTCGTCCGTCGCAAATTTTATGAAGTCGTCCTTGTCCATTTGCCAAAGTTCGTCGCCCTCATCGCAAAAATATTCCAAGCCAAGCCATACGGAATTTTCAGGGTCGGCAACCATATACGGCGACCAGTTGTTAAAAATTTGCAACCGCCCCAGCTTAACTGACGGCTCTTGAATATAAATCCAACAATCCGGAACAATATCGCCGAGCGTTTTAATCGCCGTCTGATTCTTCAACAACAGCTTATCGACAAGAAGTCCGACGGTTATAAAGTCGCGATAAGGCAAGCCGCGAGCAATTTGGAATGGGCGATAAGACAAGCCGTCAGAAAGTGCGTCGGCAAGTTCTTTTAGCGGCATACTCGACAAAAAATAATCGGCGGGGAAAGTCAAAAGTCCAGCGGCATTATCGACCTTGACCGACTTCACGATTTTATTTTTGTCGACGACGAAACTTTTAACGGTGGAATTAAGGAGCACTTCGCCGCCGCGTTTCCTTATCTCGTCAGCCATTTTCTCCCATAACTGACCGGGTCCGAACTTTGGGTAATGAAATCTTTCAATCAGCGAAGTTTCGCCCGCGCCCTCTTTTGAGCCAAGAGTTTTCTTGAAAAAATCCTTCAGCGTCTTGCTAAGCGACAAGCCTTTAATGCGTTGCTCACCCCAATCCGCGCCTATTTCTTGCGGCGTCCTGCCCCAAACTTTAGTCGTATAATCGCGGAAAAAAGTTTCGTAAAGCCTCTGCCCGAAACGATTTATTATAAAATCTTCCAGCGTATTTTCTTCGCGGGGTTTGTATCGCGCCTTGAGAAAACTCGCGCCGATTGAAAACATTTCGACGAGTCCGAGATTTTTAATCGTTTCAAAGTTGAGCGTTATCGGATAAGAAAAAAATTTCCCGTGATAAAAAATTCTGGAGACGCGATTACGATTTAGAAAAACTTCGTCGACCTCTTCGGGATTCGCGCCGCCTTCGACCAAAACCGATTCGCGATTCAAAATTTTATCGTCGAGTGCAGGAGCACCTTGCGCGGACATAAATTGTTGCCAGAGCGAAAGAATTTCCTTGCTCTTGGTAAAAAATCTGTGTCCGCCAATGTCAATGCGGTTGCCGTTAAAATTCATCGTCCGCGAAATCCCGCCAACAAAATTTTCCTTCTCAAGAACTATCGGTCTAATGTCGGTGTTGTTCAGAAAATACCAAGCGGCAGTCAAGCCCGCAGGTCCCGCCCCGACAATTATTGCGTATCTTTTCCTCTTAAGCAAAGAATTTCCTCCGTTATTAAAATTTTTAGTCACCACATTAGATAAGTGTACACGCTGAATATCGTCAGCAAAATTATTTCGCCGATTAAAATTGGTTTCAGCGTTGCGAGTAAGTCCGCTTTAAAGTAATCGACCGTCACGATTAAACAAACATGCGTCGGCGTCAACATTTGCCCCGCCACTCCAAACGCCATTGCTACGCCCGCTAAATTTAAATCGCCCGTGCCCATCGCCGCCACTATCGGCATAACGATTGCGACGTGCCCTTGACTCATGCCCGTTAAAATTCCGATTATCAACGACACGCAAGCGATTATCACGGGAATTGGCAACGGCGACGCTTGAAATGCCGCAACTATTTCGCCCAAAACTTCCGTCACGCTAAGGATTTGGATAAAGTACAGTATGCAACAGATATTAAGCGACATTTTCCAATCGAACGCGCCAAAGAAAATTTTTTTAACTCCGAAGCGCCGCCCGACTGCCGCTAATACGAAAACCCACGCCGCGACGACCAAGCCCGTTGAAATTGACGCATTCAGTCCGCCGAACACGACGATTAAAAAGACCGACGCCACAGGCATTAACGCCAAAATTAAGCCGTTGCGCTCGTGACGAATTTCCGCCGCTGTCTCCGCAACTCTCTGCGCGGACGAAATTTTTATCGGACGAATTAAAACGAACCAGCCGACCGCTATCGCCAAAATCGTTACCCAACATAAATGGCTGATGAATTCGCCGAACGTCACGCCCGCTATCGAACAAGCCATTATCATTCCCGGTATTATCGGGCTTGAAAACTCGAACATATGCCGGAACCAGAAATTTATCGCCGATTTATGTTCTGGCGTCAAATTTATTTTATCGCTGAGTTCTTCGACTATTGGCGCGGAAAATCTCGCTCCTCCGACGCTCGGTAATAAGCCTAAAAACGCAGGCATCGCCGCCAATAAAATTTTCACGTCGGAAAAAGTTCGGCGCAATGATTTTACCATGTCGGTCAATGCGCCGCTCAATCGCAATTCGATTTCTAAACACATTACGAAATACAGCGCGAAAATTATATCGTAAGTGCGCGGCAAGGTAAACGTTTCATAGAACGCCTGCGCGAGCGACATTAAACTTGCCGACCGCATAAGCCAGATAAAAAGTCCGCTTGCCAACATGCACACGCCGATTTGGATTTTGAATCGCAACAGCACAATGATTATCAGCAACGCGATTGTCAAAAGTAAAAAAATGTTCAAGTCCAAACTTCCTTATCAAGAGAAAAGGGACAAGAGCATAATCTCCCTTGTCCCTAAATCCTTAACCCTTTATCCTAATCAATTTTCTTTGTCGAGCAATTCGAGTTTGCCGCTTCTGGGGTGGAACATAAGCCCGTGAACTTTAACGTCTTTGGGAATCAGCGGGTTATCGCGCAGTTGTTTGACGACCTTCATAACGTTTTCTTCGGGCTTTTGGAAACTGTCAGTCCATTCGACGAGCTCTTTTTCAACCATTTTGATTGCGTCGGGAGAAATGCCGCGTTCCAACATGCCCGTCGTTAAACTTTTGGAAGTCGTCTTCGCCATGCCGCATTCGTGATGACCGATAATCGCAACCTCTTTAACGCCCAGTTCGTAAATGCAAACTAACAGACTGCGAACCGTTGTATCGAAGACGCCGTTTAAGCAGTTGCCGACCGTCTTGATAATCTTTGCGTCGCCGCGCTTGATTCCGAGACAAGGCTCAAGGAAATTGACAAGGCGGGTATCCATGCAGGTGACGATTGCCAAATGTTTCTTCGGCAGTTTGCTATCGTGATGATCTTCGTGCTCGTAGGCTTTGTATTCGTCGGGCAGATTCGCGCAGAATTTTTCATTGGTCTGAAGAATTTCGTCGATAACTGACATTAAAACTACCTCCCCAAAAAATTTTCCTGCATTTTATAGCTATTTCTGTTTGAAGTCAACGGTTATAGGTGATAGGGTTTTTCATTACGCATTGCGCATTTCTAATTACGCATTAAAAAAACTCCCGCCGAGTTTGTCGGCAGGAATTTCTTTTAGAACTTTTTGTTGTCGTCATCAAATTTTTTTACGTGGGGATTGCCCGCAGCCGCCACCTCGTCAAGTTCCTCAAGCGACATCATTTCTTCGTTAATCGCTCTGCGACGAAGTTTCAATCTGAACAAGAGACTGTCCTTCACTTTGCTGAACTGCGAAAAATCAATCTGTCCTAATCTTTCTTCCAACATTTTAATCACTCCCAAAATTTTTTTCTAAAGATTATACGCCGCCAAACAGATTTTGTTACACCTCGCCCAAAATTTTTTTAAGCTTGGCAAGCGTGCGATGGAGAGTGACGCGGACATTGCTTTCCGTCATGCCCAAAATTTCAGCAACGGTACGAGTATCCTGTTCGCCCCAATATCTCAGCTCGATAATACGGCGTTCGCGCTCGTTGAGCTTGCTGATAGCAATTAAAAGCGATTTATTGCCCTCTTTAGCAAGTACTTGCGCTTCAGGCTCTTGTTGTTCGGGCGCGACTGGGTCGAAGAATTCATCCCAATCAGTTTCTTTAGATTTGTCGCGGCGGCGCGTATGGTCGATTATCGAATTCAACGCAATGCGAAAAAGCCACGTCGAAAAGGCGGCTTTGGCAGGGTCGTAATTCTCAAGGTTCTCGTTCATCTTCATGAAAGTTACACTCGTCACGTCATCTGCGTCCGCAGAATTTTTCAGCCGCGCATAAATGAAATTGTAAACTCGCGGGAAAAAATATTCGTAAAGCTCCTCAAATGCCGCCTCGTCAGTCGTCGCCCGACGCGCTAAACCGTTGTAGTATTCCAACCCTGCCATAACCTTATGCCTTCCTTTTCAAAATTAATTTTCCCACAAAACAACAGCACTGCGAGCCGGAATGTACAATTTGAGCCAATCCTTATCTTGCCTGTCGTAAACTGGGTCGTAGTTGGTAAGGTGAACAATATTATCGTTGGTCAAGCCGAAGCCGCCGAATGCCTTATCGTCGGTGTTGAGCACAACGTCATAACTGCCCTTTGGAACAAGGAAGCCGTAATCAGTGAAAGATCTGGTCGGCGAGAAGTTAAACACGAACAGCAAACGCCCGCGCATATAAGCCAAAACTTGGTCGGCGTCGTCGTGCCAAATTTCACGGACGGGCAAGTTTATAAAGTCGGGTTCAGCCTTAATAACAGAAATCATCGCCCTGTCGAAGTCGCCGAGTTCGTGATAGCAAAGCGTCTTATCATCAACCAAATTCCATTGACGGCGGGCGTATTTATGACTCCAGCCGTTGCCTTCACGCGGGAAATCAATCCATTCGGGGTGACCAAATTCGTTGCCCATAAAGTTCAGATAGCCGCCGCTCATAGTCGACAAAGTGACAAGGCGAATCATCTTATGCAACGCAATGCCGCGATTAACCACATCATTTTCGTCGCCCTTGCGGAAGTGCCAATACATATCGGCATCAATCAGGCGGAAAATAATCGTCTTGTCGCCGACGAGTGCTTGGTCGTGACTTTCAGCGTAGGAAACTGTCTTTTCATCTGCACGGCGATTCGTCATTTCCCAGAAAATACTTGACGGTTTCCAATCCTCGTCGCGTTGTTCCTTAATCATCTTAATCCAATAATCCGGAACGTTCATTGCCAAGCGATAATTGAAACCAAAGCCGCCGTCTTCAAATTTGCTCGCGAGTCCGGGCATACCGCTAACGTCTTCAGCAATCGTCACTGCGTCGGGCTTGACTTCGTGAATCATCTTGTTAGCCAACATAAGATAGCAAATCGCGTTGTCGTCTTGATGACCGTTGAAATAATCGCCATAGCCGCAGAAAGCCTCGCCGAGTCCGTGACTGTAATAAAGCATTGAAGTTATCCCGTCAAAGCGGAACCCGTCAAAGTGATATTCTTCGAGCCAATATTTGCAGTTGCTAAGCAGGAAATGGAGCACGTCATCTTTGCCGTAGTCAAAGCACAAGCTATCCCAAGCGGGGTGTTCATGACGGTCGCCTTGATAGAAAAATTGATTCGGGTCGCCCGCAAGGTTGCCGAGACCTTCGACTTCATTTTTGACGGCGTGGCTATGAACAATATCCATAATGACGGCGATACCCATTTGGTGAGCGGTGTCAATCATGTCTTTAAGCTCTTCGGGCGTGCCGCAACGACTTGACGGCGCAAAGAAACTGCTAACATGATAGCCGAAGCTCCCGTAGTAGGGGTGCTCTTGAATAGCCATAACTTGAATTGCGTTGTAGCCCGCTTGCTTGACACGCGGCAGAACATTTTCTTTAAACTCGGTGTAGGTGCCGACTTTCTCCGCGTCCTGCGACATGCCAACATGACATTCGTAAATCAAAAGCGGATTAGTATCGATTTTAAAGCCCGCGTCTTTCCACTCGTGCGGTTGCGGTGGATTCCAAACCTGCGCGGAGAAAATTTTGGTGTTATCGTCTTGGACAACGCGCTGACACCAAGCGGGAATACGTTCGCCCTCGCCATTATCCCAACGGACGTTCATTTTGTAGAGGTCGCCGTGTTTCATTTGATTTTCCGAGAGTTTGAGTTCCCAGTTGCCGCCTTCAAGTCTCTTGCAGCGGTATTCCTCTTTTTTCTGCCAGCCGTTGAAGTCGCCGACAAGGTAGATAGCCGTCGCGTTCGGTGCCCATTCGCGGAAAACCCAGCCAGAGTCCGTTTTGTGCAAGCCGAAGTAAAGATGCCCGCTCGCGAAGTCCGAAAGAGTTTTCTTGCCGTTTTGCGTGAGTTGCGAGATTTTCCAGACCGCGTGGTCGTGACGCCCGCGAATTGCGTCCTCGTAAGGTGTGAGCCAGCCGTCCTTCTCGACCAACCCGATGTGTTTCTGTGCCATAAATTTACCCCCTCTGATTTGTTTTCAGAATCTTCCGCGTAGATTGTATCAAAAAAAGTGGAAGGCGAAAAGCTAAAAGTAAAAATTTTTTTGAAGGAAATTAACGCGCCGCAAAGAAAATCAGAAAAAATTTTTGTCGTGGTGAGAAATAATGCTTGGAATAAAAAATGAATGGCAAATCTTGAGGACAGGCAAGCTTTCGGACTTCGTGTTGATAGCGGCGATAACTTTGATTTTTATTTTAGTCGTCGCGCTGAATGTCTTTTTAATCTTCCGTATGACTTCGCAACAAACAGAAGAAATCGGGCAAATGCAACTTGAAAGTATTCGTAGCGAATTGCAGGGCAGTATTGACGACGCCGAGCATATGACTTTACTAGTTGCCGCCCGCGCAGAACAAATGCTTGCGGCTGGTGACTCCTACGAGACTGTTAAAAATTTTTTCTATAATGAACAGCGCGAACAAAAAATTCTGTCGAACGGCACATGCTTTAACGTCTACATTGCCAATCGCGAATGGACGATAATTCCCGACTTCCCGAACATGCCTGAAGATTATCGGGCGACCGAACGGATTTGGTATAAGGGCGCGGCTGAAAATCCCGGCAAAGTTTTTGTCAGCGAGCCTTACGTTGACGCGGCGGGACATGGACTTTGCTTTACAGTTTCGCTTATGCTCTCCGACAGGAAAAGCGTCGTCGCCCTTGATTTTAATTTCGCTAAGGCGCAGGATTCGATTAAGAAAATGGATACAGGGCTTGACCGAACCGCGCTTATCACGACTAAGGACGGCTTGATTATCGGGCATACGAATGAACATTTTATTGGCGAAAAAGTTTTTAAGAAGTTGCCGCAATATGAGAAGGTCTTAGAAGAAGTCGTGAACTCGACCGCGCACAGGAGTTTTGACGCCGAAATTGACGGACGCTCTAGCCGCATTTTCAGCAGTCAAACCGATAACGGTTGGTATCTGATTTTAAACATCGATAGCTCTTCGCTCTACAAGGAAGATTATTCCCAAATGATTTTGAATTCGACGATTAATCTTTGGATGATTGCGGTTATTGTCTTTTATTATTTCCGTAGCATGAAAAATCGTCTGCAAGCTATTAAAGCTCTGCACGCCAAAGAAGATTTTTTATCGAACTTGTCAAAAGAATTACGGACGCCGTTGCAGAAAATTTTAAAGGCGTCGAATCTTAACGCAGTCGGTAACGAGGAAAAACCTACTGAAAATGCCGCCAAAGTTCGAGAGGCAGCCCTTCAACTTTCCGACATGCTAGACAATCTTTTTTCCTTTTCAACTATAATGACCGAGCGCGATAGAAAAATTAACAGGCGCGTCAACACCGTCATTAAACTCTCGAAAGAAAGCCGCACCGCCCGCCAAAGAATTATTTTCGTGCTAGCCGTCATGCTGATTTTGCGAATTGCCGTTTCAGTCGATGTCAATTTGGGCTGGGGCAATACAAAAATGACTCGCGAAGTCGAAAGCTACGAAAACCGCCTGTCGAATTGGACTGCCGAGCAAAAAACTATTCTTAGCATGTTCGCCAATGTAATTTCCGAGAACCCAGAATTTATGTCTAGTTATCCCGACGGCGTGAAATTTTTAAACGGCATTGCGCAAAAATACCCCGACATTTCCGCCTGCTACTTAGCGAATCCCGACAATCCGCATCAGATTATCATGAATAACGGTTGGGAGCCGAGCAATTCCGATTGGCGCGTTGATAAGCGTCCTTGGTACATTGAGACGAAAGACTTTTCAAAGAACGACGATGAATTTACGGTATCGACGCCCTATGTTGACGCCCGCACGGGGAATTACTGCGTTACGTTCGCTAAAGTTGTTCACGCTAAGAACGGCGAATTCTTGGGAGTTTTCGCGATAGATTTTTATATCGACAGGCTGATTAAAATTTTATCGACGAGCTACACGAGCGACGGCTACGCATTTTTAGTTGATAAGAACGGCACGATAATTAATCACCCGAACGCCTCTTACCAAATGTCGCCCGATAACATGACGGATATTTACGCCACCGAATATCAGGAAGCCTATACTAAGGGCGAAGATTTTTTACTTAAAGATTTTCGCGGCAACTGGCTTACCTGCTTTGCGAAGAAAAATCAGCCGTCGACCTTTACGGTTATCGTGGCTAAAAATTGGGTAAACGTTTACGGGCAAGCGATTTTCTTTGGCGGCGTATTTGTCGCGATTTATCTGCTGTGCATTTGGTTAATCGTCAAGCTCGTCGACAATCTTTTAAAATGGCAAAATGCTGTTCAGGAGAAATTAAAATCTGCGGCGAAGTCGGCATTATCAGCGGGTCAAGCTAAGTCGCAATTTTTAGCGCAAATGTCGCACGAGATAAGGACGCCGATTAATGCGGTCTTAGGAATGAACGAAATGATTCTGCGCGAGACGAACGATAAAGATATTCGCGAATACGCGGAAAATGTTTCAGGCGCGGGCAAAACCTTGCTGAATTTAATCAACAGCATTTTGGACTTCAGCAAAATCGAAGACGGCAAAATGGAAATTATTTCCGTCCGCTACGATACTTTGAATCTGATTGACGACCTTGTTAATATGATTTACGAGAAGGCGAACAAGAAAAATCTGTCGTTCCTAACGAAAATCGACCCTAACCTTCCCAAAATTCTTTTCGGCGACGATTTGCGCGTCAAGCAAGTTATCACGAACCTTTTGACGAACGCGGTTAAGTATACGAATCAAGGCACAGTTACGCTAACGATTATTGGCGAATTTATCGACGACGACAGTTTAATGCTTTATGTTTCGGTCAAGGACACGGGCATTGGAATTCGGCAGGAGGATATTAAAAAACTTTTTGAATCGTTCATACGGCTTGACGAGACGAAGAATAAAAATATTGAGGGCACGGGCTTAGGTATTTCGATAGTCAAGGAACTTTTAACGATGATGGGCAGTAAGCTTGAAGTGGCGAGTGTTTACGGCGAAGGCTCGGAATTTTCGTTTAAGCTCCGGCAGAGGATAATTGACAAGACGCCGATTGGGATTTACGGCGAACACCACAGCGACCGCATTTATAAAGTTGTCAATGAAAAATTTATTCGGGCACCGGGCGCGAGGATTTTGGCGGTTGACGATACGGCTATGAATTTAAAGGTTATCAACGGCTTGCTAAAGAGAAATCTAATCGTTCCCGACCTTGCCGACAGCGGCGAAAAATGTCTACAATTCGCGGAGAAATATTTTTATCACATAATTTTTCTTGATCATATGATGCCGGAAATGGACGGCGTAGAGACACTTAAGCGGCTCAAGAAAATGAAATTGCCCGCCGAGACGAAAGTTATTGCATTGACGGCAAACGCCATAAGCGGGGCGCGGGACAGATATATTTCCAAAGGTTTTGATGATTATCTTTCAAAGCCGATTGATGTTAATGAGTTGGAGGCAATTCTTGCGAAGTATTTGCCGCCCGAAGTTATTCTTGACGACGCGGAAGAGACTTCGCCGCTCGCGGAGGCTGAAAAAATTTTGGAGTCCGCGCAGGCTAAAAAGTCTGACGATAAAGCTTGCCCGTCAATCGACATGGAAGTTGCATTGGCGAATTGCATGGACAGCGAAGAATTTTTCCATGAAATGGTTGCGGAATATCTTAAGGGCGACAAGACCGCCGAGCTTGAGAAAATTTTTGCGGCGGAGAATTGGAACGAGTATAAAATTTTAGTGCACGCCTTAAAGAGTACGTCGCAAGTAATAGGGGCGGTCGACTTAAGCGAAAAGGCAAGGGCGCAGGAATTTGCGGCTCGCGACGGG
>JAFYNH010000023.1 GCA_017549815.1 Selenomonadaceae bacterium | reverse complement strand
GAAAGAGCAAACGTTCATTGAAAATTTCAGCCATAAGACCGCCTCCAAACTAAAAACAAACTTCTTTCGATAAAATTTTTATTAATCATAACTCATTAAAGCTTAAAAACAGGTTTGAATGTAACTTTAAAGGAAATTATATCACTAAAAGAGTTTTTAGCAAGTTTTTAGAGTAAAAATTTTTTAGAGATGACTTCGGAGCCTTGAAATGATTTTGAAAGAGAATTTAGAGCTGTGGAAGTGATTTTGGAGCGTTGAAAACGGTTTCGGAGGTTTGAAAGTGATTTTGGCAGTCGATTTGGAATGTCAAAATACTGATTCTACATTGGTATAATTTGTATGTTGTGGAAATGGCGTAGCAATACGGGTTTTCATGGGTAAAAAAAAATACCCCGTGATTTTGTGGGGCGAGTTGAGGTTTCAGAATACAGAATCCGCTATATAGGATTTTGTACCTTCGTGCGTCGTGTTCTCAAAATCAGCTATAATAGCCGCATTGACATTTAATATTTCCAAATCTATACTTCGACTGTGGAGGGGGTTTTTGGACAACCCTTTGAGAATAGTGGTAGCTCGACTGCCAATACTTAACAGGAGGAATTTTAATGGGAAGAATAGCAGTAGAAATCATACCGCACAGTGAGGCGAGCCTTCAGGCGGACATCGATGTAATAAAAAAATATCCGCAGGTTGACTGCGTGAACATTCCCGACTTAATGAGCTTTGAATTGCGTCCGTGGCAAGCGGCGAAAGTTACACAACCCGCGCTCCCGACGATACCGCATGTTCGCGCAATGGACATTGATTTATCGAAACCGCTCCCCATGCGCGACGATTTTATAAAGTTTGGCGTCAAGGAAGTTTTGATAATCGCGGGCGACCCGCCAAAAGATTTAACGCGCACAGTTTATCCGACGGAAACAATCGACGTTATTCGCAAGTTCCGCGAAGAATTGCCTGAAGTAAAAGTTTATGCAGGCGTCGACCAATATCGTAGTGGCATTCGCGAGGAACTTTATCACGTCGAGCGCAAGGCTCAAGCAGGCGCGGCGGGATTTTTCACTCAGCCTTTCTTCGACTTGAGATTTTTGGAAATGTACGCCGACCTTTTGGACGGTCACGAAATTTATTGGGGCGTGTCGCCAGTTTTAAGCAATCGTTCCAAAGGCTATTGGGAGCGCAAGGATAAAGCCGTCTTCCCGAAAAGTTTTCAGCCGACTATGGCTTGGAATATCGACTTCGCTAAAAAAGTTATCGAGTTCATTAAGACTTCGAGCGGCGGACTTTATTTCATGCCGATAACCATTGACATTGCTGAGCTGTTGCCCAAAGTTTTCGATTAAAATATCAAACATACAACGACTAAAAATAAAATAGTGGCGGTGTACATCAAGCGGATTGCTCCGAGTATGTGCGCCGCCTCTAAACTTTCATTAGGCTCGCCCATATAAGCGCGAAAATGCGGCTCGCCGAAATAATAATTCGTGCCGCCCAGTCTGATATTCAACGCACCTGCAACTGTCGCCTCAGCCCAGCCGCCGTTCGGACTTGGGTGTTTTTTAGCGTCGCGTTTCATCATCGCGAAGGCATTTTTATAATCAAGCCTAAGGAGAAATGCCGCGCAGATAAAAAGCAAACCAGTTAGCCGCGCAGGGATATAATTCGCAATGTCGTCAAGCCGCGCCGCAATACCTCCAAAGAAAAAATATTTCTCGTTCTTGTAGCCGAGCATAGAATCCATTGTGTTGACTGCGCGGTAAAAAATCGCCAACGGCAAGCCACCAATCGCAAAATAAAACAGCGGCGAGATAATCCCGTCAACCGTATTTTCCGAAACCGTTTCGACTGTGGCGCGAGTAACTTCCGCCTCGTTCAAATTTTCGGTATCGCGCCCGACAATCCAGCTAACTTTTTTGCGGGCGTAGTCGAGGTGGTCTGTTTCGAGTAAAAGATAAATATCGCGTCCTGCCTCCGCTAAACTGCGCGGACTAATCATAAAGCTAAGCACTAACGCTTGAATGAAAATCTGCGCGGCGAGATTCGGAATTTCGAGCGTTAAAATTTCTATGCCAACGCCAATTAGTGTTACAATAATTACAACCGCGTAAACCAATGCGCCGCCTTTTATAACTTTTTTAATCGGGCTGTCGGTATCGCGTCGCAAAAATTTTTCAAGAAAAGAAATCAAATTGCCGATAAGAACTACAGGGTGAAATTTACTGCGCGGGTCGCCAATCATCGCGTCGATAAGGAAGGCGACGACCGCCACAATCATTGGACTCATCAAATCAAACTCCTTTTAGGGACTAGGAACTAGGAACTGGGGACTAGTAACTTCTAATCCCTAGTCCCCAGTCCCTAATACCTAAAAAAATATTCTGCCGCCAAAAAAAATTTCCTGCAGGGAGGTTTTCGATTGAAAAATTTGATAGTTAATGCTGACGATTTCGGGCGACACGAGCTGATTAATCGCGCAGTCGAACTGGCATTTAATACAGGCTGTTTGAAGTCGGCAACTTTAATGGCGGGTGGCATTGCCTTTGACGACGCAGTCGCGCTTGCCAAAAAAATTTCAAAGTTAGGCGTCGGAATTCATTTCACGCTTGCCAATGGTAATCCCGTTCTGCCGCCCGAAGATATTCCCTCACTTGTCACGGCTGAGGGAATTTTTCATGCCGACTACATAACGTTCTTAAAAAAATATTTTAGCGGGAAAATTTCTCTCGCTGAAGTTCGTTCGGAGCTTGCCGCCCAACTTAATAAAGTTCGCCGCGCAGGTTTGAACTTGACGCACTTCGATAGTCATCAACATTTGCACCACATACCCGGCATTATTGAAATTGTTTTGGAATTGGCGGCGGCTGAAAATATTTTTACCATGCGCGTTGCCGATACCAAAATTTTCGACGGCGAACTTGACAGCATAGGAAAATTCGTCGGGCGATTGGGCTTGAGTTCTCTGGCGAAGTTCGCGGCTCATAAAGCACATAAAAAGAATTTCGCAACGCCCGAACATTTTACGGGTATCGTCGCGGGCGAATCCGTCAACGAAAATTTTATGCTTAAACTCATTGAGAATCTGCGCGAAGGCACTACAGAAATTATGCTCCACCCCGGCATCGACAATAAAATTCTGCAGGACTTTTGCCAATGGGAACATGATTTTGAAGAAGAACTTGCTGCCGTGACTTCGCCAAAAGTTTTAAGCTTGCTTGAGGAAAAAAATATCGCGGTAATAAATTTTTCCGAACTGAGGGCGAAACTATGACACGCGAAAGATTTTTAGAAATTATCCGATTCTGTTTTGTGGGCGGCGTCTCGTTCCTAATAGATTACTCGTTGCTTTATGCGCTGACCGAATTCGCGGGCATTTATTATCTGTACTCGTCAGCGATTTCGTTTAGCGTGACGGTTGTTTTTAATTATTGGCTCTGCGTCGTCTACGTCTTCAAGGGCGCGAAAAAACAAACGCCCCGTCAAGCGATAATTTTCTTTACGACGGGCGCGGTCGGCTTGTTGTTGAATCAACTTTGCATGTGGCTTTTCGTGGCGATTGCGGGACTTCATTACATGATTGCTAAAATCGGCGCAACGATTATCGTTACGATTTGGAACTACATAACCAAGCGCAAAGTCGTCAGAGGATAAAAAAAAATCCCCGACCTTTGAAGTCGGAGACGGATTAGGTATTTATATGAGTGGGTGGGTTAGGATGATTTCAAGTTAGCTGTTGCCGTCGGTCTCGCCCGCGATAATTTTTGAAACTGCGCGGAAAGCCTCCTCGTTGCGCTCGCCCTTGATGTTAAGAACCAAGCTTTTGCCCGACGTGAGCATAAGATTAACCAGCGACAAGATACTTTTGTTCGTGCCGAAATTTTTACCCGACGCAATGCTGATTGTGCAATTCGTTTCATCAGCGATTTTGACGATATGCGCACTCTCTCTGAATCCGATAACGCCTTTTGCAACCATGATGAACGAAACTTCTTTAACGGGTTCCACTGCCTCAGTAATTTCGACAAGCGGTATAACTTTATGGTTTACTTTATGATTTCTATTTTTTAAAGATTTATTTGCGTGTTTCATGTTGGGAACCTCCTAAGGTACTTCTTTTAATCCCACCGTGCGTGCTTCCTTGCGCCAAATGTATTGTAGCAAAGCCCTTGATTTCGGGCAACAAGCATTCATTCTTGTTTCAGAGGCAAATTGGTCGTGTTTTATGCGGAATTCGTTCCGATTCTATAAAAAATGCCCTCCATGTCGGAAGGCGTTTATTTTTTTACGAATTCTGATAGCCGATAGCTCGGAGCTTTTTAATCGCGTCGGGCAATTTGTTCATAACGTCGGAGGCGATTAAACCTTCCGCCTTTTCTTCTGCCGCAAAGTTCCCAGCGATACCTTGCAACCAGACGCCCGTTAATGGCGCAAAAGGCGTTTGTTTCATAAGTCCAGCAATCGCGCCCGCTAATACGTCGCCGCAACCGCCCGTTGCCATTGAACTATTTCCGAGCGGCGAGATAAAAATTTCTCCGTTCGGGTAGCCAATAACGGTTGTTTCGCATTTGGCAACGATTATCGCTCTATAAGTCTGCGCGGCTCGCCTAACTTCTGGAATAAGCGCGGGACGAAGTTTTTCAATCGGAATATTTAACAGCGCGGATAATTCGCCCAAATGCGGCGTGAGTATCGGAATTTGTTTGCAAGTTTTAAGTTCGTCGGCATTGCCGTTAAACGGATAAATAGCGTCGGCGTCGAGTATCAACGGTTTATCGACTGTCGCAACGATTTTCTTAACAAGTTCGCCCGTCTCGCGCTCGCGACCAAGTCCGCAACCAATTAATATCGCGTCGAATTTCTCTGCTAAGTCTAAGATTTTTTCTGCCGCCTTATCGCCGCCGATTATCCCCTGCTTAACTTCGTCGAGCGGTGCCGTCATGACTTCCGTTAATTTGACTTCGTAAATCGGATTAAGGCTTTCGGGCGTCGCCAAAGTTACGAGTCCCGCGCCGACTTTCATTGCACTCATAGCCGCTAAAGACGCCGCGCCCGTCATGCCCTTTGAACCCGCCACGATTAAAATTTTCCCGCAAGTTCCTTTATGCGAATCTTTAGGACGCGCAGGCAGGAAAGTTAAAGCCAATTCGTCGTCAACCAGCGTTTGATGAATTTCCTCGTTCAAAAGTTCGGCGGGAATTCCTATGTTGTCGACGATAAGTTTTCCGACGTAAGACGCGCCGGGACAAATGTAATGCCCGATTTTAGGCAAGCCAAGCGCGACAGTACAATCAGCTTGCATAGCCGCTTCGCCGACCGCACCGCTATCAGATTCGACGCCCGACGGAATATCAATCGCAATCGTAACTTTTTTGGCGGCATTGACAATCCGAATCAGGCGAAGGGCATTAGGACGAATTTGACCGCTAAAGCCCGTGCCTAAAATCCCGTCAACAATCGCGTCCGAAAATCTAAGTGTAACTTGCAAACGTTCCCAAGCTCTGTCGCTGTCGAGTTGTTGAAGTTCGACACCCATTCCGCGCAGAATTTTCATTTGGACGTTAAGCGACGCCGTCCTATGGTCTTTTTCGCCGAGTAAAAAAATTTTCACACGAGCACCCGCATTAGACAGATAACGCGCCGCCGCCAATGCATCACCGCCATTATTGCCACTGCCCGCCAAGACGCAAATGCTTTTCTTAGCCACGCCGCCCAAAAAATTTTTCGTCGCCTCGAAAACACGATGCCCCGCACTCTCCATAAGCGACAATTCGGGCAAGCCGTATTCCTCAATCGCGCTCTTGTCTATATCGTGCATTTGTTTTGCCAATGCCACTTTCATAAAAAACTTTCCTCCAAAATTTTATTCAATCACACAAGTTGCCGTTGCGAAGTCCCGCGAGTGACTTAAGCTTAAAGAAATTTTTACAACGCATTTCTCATCAGCCAAAATCTTTGCCTTCCCGCGCAGATTTATTTTCGGAGCACCGCGCCCGTCATTGACAACTTCAACGTCCAAAAGATTCGTAATAATCCCCGTGCCCAATGCCTTGAAAAAAGCCTCCTTAGCGGCAAATCTTGCGGCATAGGAGGCGGCGGAATGACTTCCGCGACTTTCGCAATAAGCTTGTTCTATTTCTGTGAAGACGTTATCTCTAAAAATTTTCTTGCCAACTGCTTTTCGCACACGCGCAATTTCAATAATATCTGTGCCGAGTCCGATAATCATTTCGCTACCAAATCAGCGTCGGTCTGTGCGCGTAAACCTTCATTAGGATTGAAAGTTAGCGTCCTTGCGATAAGAATTTCGACGCGGCGATTTTTCTGCTTATTATCCGCCGTATCGTTCATAGCTATCGGACGATATTCGCCATAACCAATCGCGGAAAATCTGGCGGGGTTGAGGTTGTTATTAATCGACAGCAAATATTTCATAAAAGTTAAAGCGCGGGTCGAGCTTAATTCCCAGTTCGACGGGAATTCTGCTGTATTAATCGGGTCGGTGTCCGTATGCCCCGATATTAAAACTCGTTCGGGAATTTCTGCTAAAAGCCCCGCCACTATAGGTCCGATGCGCTGTGATTCGGGTACTAAATCCGCCGAGCCTGACGGGAATAACGCCCTTTCCTTTATCCGAATCATCAAGCCTTCTTCCTGCAATTCGGTTGATAATTCGTCCTGCAAATTATTTTCCTTAATGTATTCCTCAAGCCGCTGTTGCAAATCCTGCAGTTGCTGATTCTCCTGCAGATAAGCCGCGTTGCCAGCGTCCTCCGACGTAACTATTTCGCGTTGCATACTATTGCTGGGCCCGGCTTTATCGAAGAATGAAGGTCCGCCTATGTTAAATGCCGCCGTGAATGCTTGCGCCATTTGCTGAAGTTTCGTCTGATCGGTCTGCGAAATCGCGAACAGACAGATAAACAACGCCAATAATAACGTCATCAAGTCGGAATAAGGCAGGAGCCAAGCCTCACTAGCTTCTTCTTCGTGCTTCTTAGCGTGTTTCTTTTTCGCCAAAGATTATCCCTCCTTGAGAGCCTCGCGTTCGGTCTGCGGAATGTAAATCATCAACTTCGATTCAATCTGCGTCGGGGAGTCGCCCGCTTGCAAAGATAAAATTCCTTCCATAATCATGCGCTTATGTCCGACTTCGTTCTCCGATTTGATTTTGAGTTTATTGGCGAACGGGAGCCAAAGAACGTAACCAGTAAAGATACCCAGAATCGTTGCGACGAACGCCGCCGCGATTGAGTGACCCAGTTTATCAATATCATTTAAGTTACCAAGAGCCGCGATAAGTCCAACGACCGCGCCCAAAACGCCAAGCGTAGGAGCATAAGTTCCCGCCTGCGAGAATATCGAGCGCATTTCAGCATGACGCTGTTCCATGATTGCAAGTTCGGCATCCAAAACCGATTCGACAAATTCGGGATCCATGCCGTCGATAACCATACTCAAGCCGTTTTTAAAGAAAGGATCTTCGATACTTTCAACGCGGCTTTCCAATGCCAGAATACCTTCGCGACGAGCAAGTTGCGATAAATCAACAAAAGTCTTAACCAATTCGCCTTTACTTTGCTCCTCATTGCCGCGCAGTAAAAGTTTAAAGAGCGTCGGAACTTTCGACATTTGTTCCATTGTAAAGGCATTAAACAAACAGGCGATGGTTCCGCCGATGATTATCAAGAACGCGGCGGGGTTATTCAAGGCAGTCAACGGCGCGCCCTTTAGAATCATGCCGACGAAGACGGAAATTATTCCGCCGACCAGCCCTATTACTGTAGATTTTTCCAAAACAAGCAGCCTCCTCCCGGCTTTGCGGTGAAAACTTCCGTACACCAAAAAATTTTTCTGTTGCCGAATCGCTAACCTTCTGTTCAATGCCGAAAAAAAAATTCCTGCCGCCGCAAAATTTTTTTAACGATTTAAACAAACGGCGCGGGCGTAATTTTGCTTGATTTTGATTCGGAAAATTTGTATACTGAAAAAAATTATATAGAACGGAAGATTTTTCGGGGAGTGACAATAAGTGATTTTGGTTGACAGAAACACAAAGGTTATCGTACAGGGGATTACGGGCAAGGCGGCAACCTTTCATACGAAACAAATGGTAGCTTATGGGACGAATATCGTTGGCGGCGTGACGCCCGGCAAAGCGGGTCAGACGGTTGAAGGAATTCCTGTTTTCAACACGGTCGAAGACGCGGTTAAGGCGACGGGCGCGACTGCTTCGGTTATCTATGTACCGGCGGCATTTGCGGCGGATTCGATTCTTGAGGCGGTCAACGCGGAACTCGATTTGGTCGTTTGCATTACCGAACATATTCCGGTTTTGGATATGGTAAAAGTTCGTCGCTACATGTACGGCAAGAAAACGCGGCTTATCGGTCCGAATTGTCCCGGTATCATGACGACTGGTGAGGCTAAGCTCGGCATTATTCCCGCTAATGTCCAGAAGAAAGGGCACGTCGGATTAGTTTCGCGCTCTGGGACTTTGACTTACGAGGCGGCTTTTCAGCTCATGAACGCGGGCATTGGCATAACGACTTCGGTTGGCATTGGCGGAGATCCGATTAAGGGCATGGATTTTATTGACGTGCTGAAACTTTTTAAGGAAGACGACGAGACTAAAGCGGTTTTGATGATTGGCGAAATTGGCGGCGACGCTGAAGAAGACGCGGCTCGTTGGATTGCGGAGAATATGCCTGAAAAGCCTGTTGCGGCATTTATTGCGGGTCGTCAAGCTCCTGCGGGTAAACGTATGGGACATGCGGGCGCGATTATCAGCGGCGGCAAAGGTACGGCGGCAGATAAAATTAAAGCTCTTAACGCAGTCGGAATTGAAGTTGCGGATACCGTTGCGCACATTGGCGATACCGTTGTCGAAACTTTAAAACGCGCAGGCATTTACGAAGTATGTCATACATGCTAGACGGCGTCATCTATTCAGCTAATCATAATTTTTATATTTGAATTTGAAAAACTTTTTCTTTGCTCGCCCAAAGAAAAAGTTACAAAAAGAAAAGGCGTTTAGACCGGCAAAGAAACATCCATGTTTCTATTGCCGGCGGCGCACGTCCATGTGCGCCGGGTTTTCCCTACCCGCTATGCTTTCATTTTCTAAGGATTGTTAAAGCATCGCCGATTAGTCGCTCATGTCCGTCGCTCGGTTTGTTTATCAGACTACCTTTGAAAAATAATTCCGTCGAGCCGCCGCCGTCCAAATTAATCGCGTTGACTGCGCCAAAATTATTCTTAAGGATTTGCGCCCACTCCGTCAACGTGCAACCTTTGCTGTGCGCCTGCCGACCGTCAACTACCGCAAAGATATAATCGCCATATTTCGTAACACCCACTGCCGAACGTGGTGCTCTGCCGACGCGAATATCAGACGGAAATTGCTCCGCGTCCGCTGTAACGTAAATCTCGCCATTTTTAACTAAAGTCGGACCTGCGCCCAAAATGTGAATCGATTCGTTAAAGTCCGCGCCTTCCTCAACGTTGATATAGTCTTCTTCAAAATTTATCTTGTCGCCAATATGAACCGTTTTAAAAAATTCTGTAGCGGCTCCGTTCGCGCTGATAACGTAACCACCGGGCGGTATGTAATTATTCCCCTTGCCGCTAAAAATATTCGTAACAACGCCGTCTTGAACAACCAGTTCGACGCCAAAATCATTCGTGCCAGTCGTCGCGCCGTTCCAATAATTATACAGGACGACAGTATCTTTATTACGCTCGCAGTTGACGCCGTTCAAAATAACCTCCGCGCCGTTGAATTGCAACACGCCACGATAAGTTTGTCTGCCAAAAATCGTTGTGCCGTCCGCGTTAATGCCCATTGCCGAGCGGATAAAATATGTCGTGCCCGCCGTCAGTCCGTCAATTTTGGTGTTGCCGTAGATGACGCCGTTGACGCCGAAATAGCTTGCATTAATCGTAGCGATTGCGTCGGGTGAATTCATTTGCGAAACGGTTGCGCGACCCGGTACATGTCCCTTTGCCAACACGGGGCGCAGTTGATATTTTTCATGGTCGGCGATAACCGCAAACGCCATTACTCCGTCGTTATGATAAACTAAAAATTCCAAGCCCTCGACTTCTTCGACGGGCGGCGGTTCAACTGTCTGCGGAGGCTGTTCGCCGGGTTCGTAGGTCGGCATGTCGTGATAACTCGGCTCTATTGTCGGAGCTTTTTCTTCGGGCTGAGGATTTGCTCGCGTAGGTTCTGTAAAAGGCGCATCGACTAAATTTGTACCGTAAGGCTCTTCTTCTTCCGCTAATGCAACGTTCTGCGCGTTTATGAAAAATATCCCCGCCGTCATCAGCGCGGCTAATTTTTTTATCATCAAAATTACTCCTTAAAAATTTTTTGCTTTGCCAATTCTGCCGTCATTAGAAAATTCCTTCACTGCAGGAAAAATTTTAAGCGCGGCGATAAACTTTAGTTAATTGATAAGTTGGAGTGCGTCAACTGTTTGTCAACTTTTCAAAAGTTGCCTTTATTGCGGGAAAAATTTTATGCGCGTCGAAAATTATTCGCGGAGGTTTAAAATTTATGGCTAAGAAAAAAACTAAATATATTTGTCAAGAATGCGGCGCGGAGTCTGTTAAATGGCTTGGCAAATGTCCGAGTTGCGGGAAATGGAATACGCTTGTTGAGGAAGAAATTCCCGAAGAAATAAAAAATCCTCACGCTTTGACGACTGCTTTTGAGACGCCGCGCAGAATTGCCGAAGTTGATATGGAAGAACTGCCGCGTTTCATGACGGGTTCGGGCGAATTGGACAGAGTTTTAGGCGGCGGCTTGATTCCCGGTTCGATAATTTTAATTGCGGGAGATCCGGGCGTCGGCAAGTCCAGTTTAACTTTGGCGGTTTGTGCTAATGTCGCTCGCAACGGCAGGAAAGTTTTATATATTACGGGTGAGGAAAGTTCGCGGCAAATTCGCATGAGAGCCGAGCGATTGAACGCCTTAGCCAACGAACTTTATATCTGCGCGGAAAATAATTTTGAACGGATAAATCATCATGTCGAGAAAGTTCAACCCGAACTTTTAATCGTCGATTCTATTCAGACGATTTATAAATCTGATATTGAGAGTGCGCCGGGCAGTGTTTCGCAAGTTCGCGAATGTTCGGCGGGTTTAATGCGCATGTCGAAAAGTTTAGGCGTGACGACGTTTATAATCGGGCACGTGACTAAGGACGGAACTTTAGCTGGACCTCGCGTCCTTGAGCATATAGTTGACACGGTTTTATTTTTCGAGGGCGAACGCAACGCCGACTTCCGAGTTTTGCGGGCAATAAAAAATCGATTTGGCGCGACAAGCGAAATCGGATTATTTGAAATGCGCGACACAGGGCTTGCAGATGTGCCCGATGCGTCGAAATTATTTTTGCCAGAACGTGCCGACGATATAGGCAGTGTGGTTGTTCCGACAGTCGAAGGGACGCGCCCGCTCTTAGTCGAAGTGCAAGCCCTTGTTGCTCCGACGCCCTTTATGCCGCCGCGCAGGACTTCAGACTCCGTTGACATAAAGCGGATTCAACTTTTGCTGGCGGTCTTGGAAAAAAGATTGCATTTAACAATCGGCGCGTGTGATGTTTACGTTAAGACGGCGGGCGGGATTAAAATCGATGAGCCGGCGACTGATTTGCCGATAGCGATTGCCTTAGCATCGAGTTTTGCCAATAGAAAACTTTTGCCGCAATGCGTTATCTTCGGCGAAGTCGGATTGAGCGGCGAAATTCGGGCAGTCAGTAAAGCTCGCCAGCGCGTCGATGAATCTATTCGCATGGGCTTTACCAATATTCTTTTGCCTAAAAAAAATTTCGCGGAAGTTTCAAAACTCAGCTCCGCGACAAAGGCTAATCTGTTGCCCGTAGAAAATCTGCGCGACGCCATAAGAATTGCCATGCCCCGCGAAAAAATTTAGGTGCATTGACGATAAAAAGGTTAGAATAATTTATCGAACTGTTAGGCGCGGTAGCTATCATTCCACTTTTAAAGCGGGTTGACAAAAATTTTATCGGCTAGTATAATCTGCGCGGTTTAAGAAATTTGCGTCCGTAGCTCAGTTGGATAGAGCAACGGCCTTCTAAGCCGTGGGTCGCGTGTTCGAGTCACGCCGGACGCGCCATATGAAATCAACAAAGTCTCGTCAATCGACGGGGCTTTTTCCGTTTAGTGGGGCAATTAGTGGGGCATTAACATAAAAAATCTATGGACATGACGGACAAACAAACGAGTTTTAGCCGGAAAATCGATTCACTTACTCATTTAGAAAAATGGGTATTTCATGGAGGAGTTTCCCCCCCTCCTTTGTCTAACTGTTTGTCAAGAGAAAAAAGCTATCACTGTCGTTATGGATAATTTTGTAATACGATATATAAAAAAGTGGGCTTGGCGTAAATTAGCCAAGCTCATTTTCTATTTAAAACACTGGTTTGCTCGATGAGGTAACGATTCAAACTTTCGCGTGGAATTTTCCAAATGCGCCCGATACGAAATCCTTTAATCTCTCCAGATGTCAAAAGTTTGTATGCCGTGTTTTTTCCAATCATCAATTCCTCACAAAGCTCTTCTACCGTTATCAAGGTTGTACTCGCATTTTCCATGAGTTTTCCCTCCCAAATTTTTGTTCATTATTTTCAATATCAGATAAGAAAGTAAAAAATTTCATAACAGCAAATAATTTTCGTTAAGTTTTCCTGTTTTATTATGGTGTTCTTTAAGCTCAGATGACTTAATTTGAGTTAAAGATAATGTTTCGATAAAGCCCGTCATCTCAAGCACATACTATCTCTGTGTAATTGAGAACGCGAAACCGATTATCAATTTTCGTATAAATGTTGATAGTGCGCCTATAAATGCTTTATTGGCATTAGGTATAACAGCGATTTTTGGATTTTTTCGCGTCGTTATGTAATAATTTGGACGGAGGAAAACGAAATGAATTACAAAAATGATGTTGAAAAACAGGTAGATCCTCGCAAAGAAATTTTGTTCAGACAGATAGGAGCTAAGATTGCATATTATCGAACGTTGAGGGACATGTCGCAAAAAGAACTCGCAAAGCGAGCAAATATGAGCGTCAGCAGTTTGAGCAAGATAGAGCGCGGCAGATATAATGATAATGTTTCAGTGTCGTTACTCTTTGATATAGCAGATGGTTTGCAGATAGATATAACGATGCTCGTGACATTCAGCGATATGGAAAAAAGCATGTGGTGGAAGCCACTCTCAAAAGATTAAAAGATTTTACTATGCAAGAAGTTTAACCCTCGCAAAATTTTTTTTGTTGATAGGGTAAAGAAAATGTCAGTTAATGAAGAAAGTTCTTGTAAAATCTTAGCCAACAACCTTTACAATTTTAGAGTACTGAATAACTTATCTCAAAAAGAATTGGCAGAGAAATCCAATGTTAGCGCGGCGTATATCAGTCAAATTGAAAATTTCCGTCCGAATAAAGGCATCGCGTCGGTGATAGAAATAGCGCAAGCCTTACAAGTGCCGCCATGCATACTCTTTGCGGAGGAGTCTTGTCCGAAATATTTGCAGTGTCTTGAACGAGTCATTTCATTAAGCAACGGAGGTTAAAATTTTTTGTATGCCAGTGTCCCGACAGAATACCAAAGCGCAATTTTAATTTGATAAACTTAATTTTATTTTGGGAGTGATAACGTTGGCGACAAAAAGGATTGAATACATGTGCAGTCACTGCGGCAAGAAAGAAACGCGCTTCGTGTCAATGGGCAAGCCGCAACCGGGCAAATGTCCGCGTCGGCAGGGCGATAAGCCGCATGTTTGGACGATTAATCGCAAATTCGAGAACTGATTGTGGGTATTTACATGTTGACAACGCTTTTTAAAGCCGTAGTTAAAACTCTCGGCGCGAAGAAAACTGCAGAGCTTGTGACTTCAAAGCCTGTTCGCGAAATCGGCAAGCAAACCATCAAGCACGAGATTAAAAAGCGGCTCAAGTGACGGAGGAAAATTTCATGCGTGACATCATCTTGAATTCACCCGTTGAAAAAGGACAATTCTTTTCGCTGAAAGATTGCGGCGAAACTCCTTTTGTAAACGGCTCAATGGGACGCGGTGCCGCAGTCAAAAATACGAGCGGCAGAATAATTTTGCCTTTCCATGGGCGCGTGCTCAAAGTCTTTCGCAACGCAATTTCAATCGTCTCGGATAACGGAATCAATCTTTTCATTCAAATCGGCGATAAAAGTTTCTATGAAGAATCTGTCAGAGAGAATCAAATGATAAACGCCTATCAAATTCTGGCTTACTTCAACGTTAGTAAAATCGTCATGTTTACCGTCAAGAACGATGCGGACTTCGGCGACATCACTTTTCAACTCGGCGGACAAAACTACACGCTACAACCTCAAAACGTCAGCAACACTCGCGCAAATAATTCAAAGGAGGATAAACCTCAAAGCGTTAGCAATACCAGAAAAAATAATTCAAAGGAAAATGATAATATGGCAGGAAGAAAGTTTACAATCTTAGGCGAAACCGGTTCGGGCAAGACGTGTTATCTGCTCGGAATGTACTACGAAATGGGCATGAGCGTTGCAGGTTACACGGTCGTTGCCACTGAACCCGACGCCGATAAAAATCTTACGTTACGCTATGACAGGCTCAAAGACAAGTCACGCGGGAAAAGCAGATTTCCGGATCCCAGCGACCAAGTACAGAAATTCGACTTCAATCTGCAGTACAATTACGAGACGATCCATCCCTTCCAATGGGTAGATTATCACGGCGGTTTTTTGGACAAAAGGAACAGAGACATCACCAGCGAACAATATAACGATGTCGCAAAGTCAATAATGGAATCGGAAATGATCTTTATCTGCATTGACGGCGCGAACTTAACAGGCAGTAGCACGCATAAAAAAATCAGGAAAGTAAAAGAACGTTGCGCTCAACATGTCAAAGATTACCTCATCGAACTTAAGGATAAACTCAAGAAGGAAAACAAGAGCTTGCCGCCGATTGGAATGCTCGTTACCAAATATGACATGTGCGCAGACGACACTGACGCCGACGAAGTACGCGAAATCGTCGAAGAGGCTTTTGAAGGACTGTTCAGCGGCAATGATACTTTTGTCGCGATAATTCCCGTTTCGCTCGGCGATACCCTCGAAGACGACGACTGTCAGGGCGAGTTGGATCCGCTGAACGTTCCCCTTCCGATTCTCATGGGAATCAACTTCGCGCTGATTGACCAACTCAAATACGGAAAATGGCTTATCGAAAAGCAACACTAGGACATCGAAGAAGCTCAACGCATGAAGCGCGCGGAAGAGGATCGTTTCTTTTTGTCACGCTGGTTGTTCGGCGACAATATTGACGAACTGAACAATTATATTTATGAAGAAAGAAAGCAAATCGAAAATAATCGTCAAGTCGCTAACTACTTCAAGAAAAGCCTTAAACGTATGAATCGCGAACTGGCGGCAATCGATATGATTTATTTCAAAGGTGCGTGGCAAGACAAGCGCGGTATCAATCAGATGTGGGCTGAACTTCAGAGCATCGCGGATTATAATTTTTAAGAGGAGGCTTCAGCGCAATGGAAATTGCTCCGCTTATTCACAGCAGAACTTTTTACTGCGACTTTAATCAGAACTTTGCGGCTCGTCCAAAAGACTTGAACGTTCAATGGGCAATGAACAAAATTTTGCCTTCGACACGCGATATTGACATTTTGAACGGCATGCGCCGCGTTGTCGCCAGTGACGGCAAGATTTGTATCGCAGGTATTTCCTGCAACTTCAAGTCGTTTGCAGAAAAATATTTGTCCGCCGCCGAATACGAGGAAGCCGAAAAATATTTCCATGACGAACGCGGCAGGGAAGTTAAAATTTTTCTCGGCTATGCTTTCAAAGGGAGCGGCGTCCCCGACGTGTCCGAATCCAAGCTTTGGCAGATGTTCAAGCAAACTGTCGCGAAGGTTTGGAATAATAATCCCTCTGATACCGTGATTGTGCCCTATGAAAGTTGCGGCGTTAAGTCTGTAGCCAAAAAAACTCTTGACAAAAAGTTTTATCCGTCCAATGAACGCGATGATATTGAACTGTTCGAGCAATGCATTGCCGCACATAAAGACTTTTGCTCAAACGTCGACGCCGTGAAAATTTTCGAGGACGGCAAATACGAAGTCATCACCGCCGCGCAGAGCGTTATCAATCGTATCCAAGAGGCTCAAAAAAAAACTCAACCTACACCTTCGAGCAACCACGCTCAAGCTACGGAACGTTTTCAAGCCCAACGATCACAAAGCCCGAAACTTCCTTCAGCTTCGGGCGGCAAGAGTCTGATTATTCCAATCGTCGCGATAGTCGCCGTGATAGCAATAATAATTTTCCTTACGCAGTGAAGTCGTCCAAAGTGTTCGCTAACATGAATGATTTGGTCAGCGACCTTGAGCGTAATTACGACAACGCAATTTTCCGCGATGGATTGAATCGCAATTATCGCGTGGTGTCAGTTGGTGACGGAACGCCCGAATCCATTATCGAACGTTTAACGGCTCGTAAGAAAACGAAACTCATATACTTGATAGCGGAGGAAACCAATGAATAACAGCGGCAGTGCTTTCGGCAAATTTCACAGGTCGTCTTCTCGGAACTCCGACACGGCGGCGGAAATGTTAATGGATTACGAAGAACATTACATGCGGCTCGTGAAAAGTTATCGGCACGAGATTGAATTTATCAACGACTTGCACACGACGCACACGCAGGAAGTTAAAAATTTTTACGGGAACGATTTACCCGCGATACAGCGAAAGTTAGCGGCGGAGCCGATAGCCGATGACGTGCGTCGCGAGTGGCTTAAGCATTTAGAACGCCACATGGATAACAGTTTCAAGATGAGCGGGAATTTTATTGACATACTCACGACGAAAAAGGTTGAGGAGTTCAACGCGGCTCTTCGTGAAAAAACTTTCGGAGGCGGCGTCCGATGAACAGCCAAAGGGAAATTTTCGCACTCGTAAAATTTATTGAGATAACAAGAGAATGTCGCCGTCAGTTAGTCGAGGACGTTTTGAACGGTAACCCCGACTTGTTTCGCTTCCTGTACGAAGACAAAAATAAAAATGTTCAGCTCCTCTACAAAAAACGCTACGAACTCAAATGGCTTGAGGCGCATTGGGCGAAGTGCAAAGCTCTGTTCGATAATTCCAACATTGAGGTAAATTGGTGAAACCGGCGAAACAGCTTTACAACGTAACAAGCACGAAGATATAATTTGACCCATCAACGAAGGGAGCGACTCTTAATGAACGAAAAGAATTTTGATTTATCGAAGCTCAAAGACATATTAGAGATAATGCAAGATGACCCTTATCAAGATATATATGACGACGTTGAGACAGATTTGACATTGAAAAATTTTAATCAGCTTGATTTATTCCGTCACT
The DNA here is from genome assembly GCA_017549815.1 of Selenomonadaceae bacterium. Lineage (GTDB taxonomy): Bacteria > Bacillota > Negativicutes > Selenomonadales > Selenomonadaceae > Quinella. The sequence continues at coordinate 46,636 of JAFYNH010000023.1, read as the reverse complement.
GTATTGAAACGTGTCATAAGATTTTTGAGCTCAGCGAATTTCGTTACGGTAAAGCAACAAAAAATATTCCTACGGATTTCTTGGACGAAATAGCAACACTGTATTTAGAAGTAACTTGTTGGTGGTCTGAAGATGAAATGCCGACAGGCGAAAGGTACGGTTATTTCACCTCGTGTGCGTACTATCCTGACGAAAAATTTTCTATTGCCGATTTATCGGCGATGATTATGGGGAAAAATACCAAACTCATTGATAGAGACAGCAAACGTATTGAACTTTGGAAGCTTAACCAAAATTATCTTCAAAAATTTTTTGGAATAAAATATAACGATAAATCAGAATCTCAAGCCGAAAAATACGAAACCTTACGCTTGCTGAAAATTTTACATGACTGTATTCGTGAATGTAATGTAGATTTAGGGTACCTTCTGCGCATGTCCTTCTTGAAACAAAATTCGTTGATTCCAAATTCTTACAGCAAGGCACTGAATTTTATAAAAGAGCGAATCCTCGTCAGGAATATCAATTCAAATTATCGCGTAGATTTTCGGACGATAATAGATTTGGAGAGATATAATAATTCTGTCCGAAGCTTTATAAAGTCTTTCAGCGAAGGAATCGTTGACTATATTTTGAAACAGTTGAAACAACCGACTTGCCGCGTGAAAAGATTTGTCTGCGAAAGCATTTATCGAAGTGTAATAAGTAATCTTCGCGAAGTAAAATTTTCAACTGTAAGTAAAGCTGACGGTGTCAAAACCATTCAATGTTATGCATACGAACATTTTTTGATGACCGATATTATTGATGAAGAATACGGCGAGCTCTATTCAGAAATTTTTGTCATAGAAGCCGGAGAAGATTTCTACAGTAAAGCGGAGAAATTTTTGCTGTCTAACAAAATCGAGTCGATTTCGTTAGAAAATCTCTGCAACTTTGCCGGGAAATATAAAAAAGATTTGGCAAAGATTGTTCACTCGGATATAACTAATGGCACAGAACTTAGGAAATTTTCTGTCAGAATTGAGCGTCACAAGGATGACTACGCAATTATCGGTCTGGTTTATAATTTGGGAATCAATCGAGATGAATTTTTTGATCTCAGCGGACTGGAAGCCGTCGCGATTGTTTATCTATACGAACATTTGTCGGATAATGGCATAAATATACCTCTGCACAGCGGCTACAACAGTATTTACGAAGAAGACAAGAAAAGACGTGACTTGAAAATTAAGGCTCTCGTGAAACAACTTCGCGCAAGATTCGAGAATCAAAAGATAGCTTCGCCATTATCGGACGAGGAATATTTTCTGGCTTGCAGTTGGTTGACCGAGCAGATGTATATCCTGACAAATCATCGGACGATTAAAATTCAAATCCTGCGTGAAAAGATGAAGTCAGCTTTATTAAGATATTGGCAGGAAACGATTCCGTTGCTGACAGAATCGGGCTACACAGTTCCACTTGAAAACTTGATTGAAAAGATTTTTCCCTTAACACAGCGACAAGAGATCATAGACAAAGCATTGCAAACTTGAATAAAATTTTTTCTGACTGCTCTGCTTGGGGCAGTCTTTTTTAGTACACAAAATCGAGAAAGTCTGGGAAATGGTAGAAAGTATCTCCTTTGTGGTATTCTTCGAGCCGTAGCAAAAAGCAGATCTTCACAGAACAACGGTCTTTGAAAATTTAAGAGGTACTTTCAAAAGGAGGATTCGTTATGGACGAAAATCCGTTCGTTAATCAAAACACGACATGGCAACCGCCTAACAAAGGTGCGCCTAATCCTTACCGACAGGCGAAAATCGTGAAACAAGTCGTCGAAGTCGCTCCCATGGAGATTCCTTTTTCGACGGCAGACTTCGAGCCAAAAGAAAACGGCAACCCTTATGTCAGCGCGGAAAAGTATCAAGAGCAAAGTGGCGTGCGGTTGGCTTCAGCAAATGCGACAAATTCCACTTCGCCGTATGCCAACGCAAGAAAAATTACTTTAACGGTAGGCGGAAACGAGATCAACAGAAAATTCATAATCGAACCGGACGGTGTTTATCTGCGCCCCAAAAACAAGTTGACCGACGATCCTATGCACCTGTGCAACTTCAGCTTCGAGATCGTTGCACTGCGAACGTTAAAAAATCGCGACGGCACCGTTCAGCGTGAAGTCGTTTACAACGTCATAAGTTCGGCTCTTACACACCGCGCAGGTGAATTCGACGATAAAAATTTGCCGAGCTTGCCAGAGGAGGACTATGACAGAATAGTCGACGAAATTCAGCGGCAGTTCAAGGAATGTTATATCTGCCCCGAAAGCCGTCACTCCGCCAAAGATTATCTCCGAGAGTATGGTGCGCTCGTCTATCGCGAATTCCGGCAAAGTCACGGCGTTGAGGAATTTTTCAACTATCACGGTTGGGAGCTTGTCGGCGGCAAGATGGTTTACTTATCCGACAGCCGCGCCGATTGTAAATGCGGCATTTCAATTCCGAAAATCCCAGCGGAGCGAATGGCGGTTGCTTGGCGAAACGACTTGCAAATTCTGGAAATCGGCAGAAAAATTTTCAACGCCGACGGGACATTCGACGACGTGGCGAGCTTGAGAGTTAGTTTGCCGTTTTGGCTGTATTTGCACCTCAGCTTCGCGTGCAGATTGTTCATCGACGCGGGTCTTAAAGTTCAGTTCTTGTTGTTGCTAATAGGCAAGACGGGCAGTTTGAAGACGACGATTTGCGAAACGTTTGCCGAACCGTTCAATGAGGGATCAATGCTCCGCTTTGAATCAACCAGCCGTGCTCTTGAACTTTACCGCGAGGAATGCATAGATCAAACAATGGTTGTAGATGACATCTTCAAGAAAAAATCTTCCAATATGTCGAAATTTGAAGACATCCTGCGGGCTTTCGGCGAAGGCATCGGGCGAGCTAAGTCAGCCGGCAAGGACTTCAAAGAAATCATGCGCACCAAAGTTCAAGGCGGTTGCATTGTCACTGCCGAACACGATCTAGAATCCCAACAGTCCAGCACGTTACGCTATGTCTCAGTTCCTCTTGAGAGCGACTCGATTAACACCGTCTACTTGAGCATGTTCCAGCAAGACAAAATCTGCGCACGACTTGAAGACAGACCGACGATAGTTCAAGAAATTTTCGCCGCATGGATTGAATATCTTGAATCGAACTACGAACAGCTTGTCAAATTCTTGCTAACTTTTCAACCGCCACCACTAACGTTGAAATTCAAGCGACATCAGCAAATCTACCGCGTCCTCTGCGCAGTAGCGACCTTGATAACTGATTGGGGGCGTCAATCTGAAAATCTTACTTCGCAGCAAGTTCAAGACAAACTTTCCTGTTGGCACCGCGTCATCGTCGACTTGATGTTGCGCAACCAATCGGCGGCAACTGAGGCTGAACCTTGGCAACAATTTCTCGTGACATTGCAACAGGCGATAGCGACGGGCACGACGTTAATTGCTGTCAACAAGGACGAATTTGAGCAAAACGGCGGACGATACGCAGGATTTCAACGAATCGACAAGGGCGACGCTGAGTATGTTCTTTCCCCCGACAAAGTCATATCGATCGCTCGGCATTTATTGACGGATTCGGGACGGGAATTGGTCTCTGATTCGACGACGATTTTTAAAGAGCTCCTGAATCACGGCGTATCGAAAGGTTACGAAAACAAGGACGGCAACGGCGGCACCCGCAAGCGATACCTAAAGCGTGTGAAACTTAATGGGCATTTGGTCGAAATGCTTGTCCTCTCTAAAGATGCCCTAGAAAAAGCAATCGAAAAATTTTTGCAGGAGGAGTGAGCCGCATGTTTTACTTGCTACAAACTACGCAGAGTGTTGCCTTCTGCGGTACAGTCAACGAAGTCTATTCGGCGTTGAAAAATCGTCCCAAACCGTCGGCAATGTTGCACACAGCCGACGACTTTGAAACGTTACGGCATTTGGCAGGGATTTCGCAGTTGCGCTTCTGCGAAAATAACACGAACGAAAAAAAATCCCGTGCCACAGATTGCCATGCCTACGACCGTCACTGAAACGGTTTGCTTGAAGGCTCCTGAAAATGAGGCGATAGTTTCGCTAAATCTGATGAATTTGGTGCAAACGGGCGAATGGGCTATTAGTGCACTTAATGGCTTCTGCACCGCCTCAAGTGACGAAGAACTTTGCTCCTTGCTTGCGGGTGGTGAACTTGCTTATCCAGTGGCGCAGTGGCTTGAGGCGTCGCATGAAACTGCCGTGATTGCCGCTCGTCAAAATTATGTCAAACGTTTTTACTCGCGGTACTGGTACAACGCCGAGCAACTTTTCCTTCCGCAACAATGGCTGGATTTTTTTCGGGATCGCTATTTTGAAGAACGGGAAAAGAGGCGTGCGCTACATATGTCAGAAGCGTATCGAAACTTTCAAATGACACGTGTCGCGATGGGCTGGTAAAACTGTTTTATCATTTTGTATAAATTAAACCATTTAAATATGTACTATGAATATGAATGTCAGCTTAGAAAGGTTGATCACGATGAAAAAATTTTTCTCGGTCAAGGAAGTGGCGGAGATTCTCGGTGTAAGCAAGTCTCTGATTTACGCAAAAATTTGCAACGGGCAGATACCTTCACGACGAATTGGTCGCAGAATTTTAATTCCGGCAACTTACGTTGAGGAAATTCTCGCGGCATAAAATTTGAGGCGGCAGGAGATTACGGAATTGCTCTTACCGCCGTTTTATTTCCAATCGGAGGTGTAACTTATGGGAAGACGAAACGCCGGAGAGGGCGTCATCTACCAAGACAAAAATCGCGGACTTTGGATTTATCAGGTTAGCTACAAGGATTCTAACGGCTCAGCGAAACGAAAAAAATTTGCCGCAAAAACCAAACACGAGGCTATGGAAAAGGGTAAGGCTTTTCTTATGGCAAATCAACAAGGCAGTATCCTTTTAAAAGCTGATATGACGATTGCCGATTGGATTGACGAATGGATGGAAAACTACGTTAAGCCTCGAATCAGACCGCGAACTTTTGAAAAATACTGGAGCAGTTTGAAAAATTACATCGTGCCAAAGTTCGGGAATCTTAAACTGGCGGCGTTAGATGCGTCGAGCCTGCAGAAACATTTCAATTCTTTACTGGTAAACGGACGCGCCGACGGCAATGCCCTATCACCTTCCACAGTACGAGCGGCAAGAAGATATTTCTCTATGTGCGTGGACGATGCCGTTCGTGAAGGATTGGTCTTGCGAAATGTGGTGCGCTTAACAAAATCCCCAAAACTTACGCGCAAAGAAATTGTTGTGTTGACGCGAGATGAGGTTACAACTTTAATCGAAGGGGCAAGACAAATCAACAATGAGTTTATGAGAAACATGATGCCGGAAATCTTATCGTTTACGGTCAAAACAGGTTTGAGACAAGGCGAAGTATTCGGGCTAAAGTGGGAAGACGTTGACTTTAAAAACTCGTGTGTATTCATAAGGCGTTCACTTGCCCACGTTGTAGGACGCGGCGTAGTTTTTCAGGAGCCAAAAACCAAAAATAGTCGGCGACGTGTCTTGCTCATGCTGGAAGATGTTCAATCTCTAAAAGAGTATCGGGAATGGCAAAAAAATTACGCCGACGAATTGGGCGATAAATTTGCGAGAAACGGATTAATCTTTACCAGCCCGTTTGGTGAGCCGATTAGCCCGACGAATTTTTCACGGCGATATTTCAAGCCGTTGCTGAAGAAATGCAACATCAACTCGGACTTCACGTTTCACGGTTTGCGACACACTCACGCGACGCTACTTCTTCAACAAGGTGTCAATCCCAAAATTGTTCAGGAACGTCTCGGACACAGTTCAATCAAAGTTACGATGGACACTTACAGCCACGTCCTGCCTGACATGCAAAGACAAGCCGTTGACGCTCTGCGCGAACTCTTCAAATAACTCTCGAAATCGGAAGTGCTCGGATTTGTTTTCTGAGCACTTCTTTTTTTGACGTAATGACTTAAATTTTCTCTTCATAAGGAGAACGCTTTATATCAGCTGTAGCAATACCGTCTTTAGATTTTCCATGTTTTTCCTTCCAACGGTTAGTTGTACTATCTCGGACGGTATGTGTGCATTTTCCCGTATATTGCACTGAACGTATCATCAAGCTGCTTTATGGCACGAGGAATTTCACTGCCTTTCAATTCAATCAGATACGCAGTTTTCAGGTCGTCATTCAAAACAAGATAGTCATATTTGTTTCCTAAAGTGATTATATTTCCGTCAATTTTATACCGACGAACGACAGAGCGAAGATTATTTTCCTTTACAACGTTCTGCGCCCTATGTTGACAATCGCTTTTGCGGTCTTGCGATACAATAATTGATTGACGTTTGTCTTTGCAAAGATTTTCGTAGTCGGAAAGGTTAATTTTCATTTTGCCCCTCCGTTGCCCACTTCAGCTCGATAAGCCTGTCGTTTTCTGCGTTAATTTCATCGGAGGCACCATCAATAAGAGAATTGATAATCAAATGATCTTCCATTGCGTCTTTAACAAAACCGTCCGCGACATAAAATGCTCGCGAATCATCATAGGGCAAAATTTTTTCTTCGTCCACGATTTCGTTCCGTTGCTCATCAACGCCTTGTATCTCGTTGGCGTAAATCAAATTATTGAACTCACCCAATATGTAGGGACTGTGCGTCGTTATGATTGCTCGATTGCCAACGTGAACGAATAAACCAATCAATTCACTGATATATTTTTGAGAATCGGGATACAAGTGAGCTTCCGGCTCCTCCAAAATGATAAACACGCGGTCGCCGTGAAAGAGATGATAAAACATTATGTTACACACCCATAAAATTTCCTGCTGACCCGATGAGACAAAGTTTATCCAAACATCAGCGGTCTTACCGTCAAATTTTTTTACACGAAGAAATTCCGCGCCTTCTCTGTAGAAATATTCACCTTTGATAATCTTCATAGACAGTAACAAAAATTTTTCAAATAACCATGCGTTTGAATTGCGCACTTGGCGAGCACGCTCAATATGTTTCATTGTTCCTTCCGAGAAAAATTTTCTGAGCAAAAGAACTTCTCTCACATACTTTTGAGTAGCATAATCAAGATTTTGCATGGCACTGCGAGATCTGGTGCCGCCACTCGACAAAAGAAGTTCGCCCATAAAATCTGTCATCATTGTAACGACACTCCTGCCGGCAGGAATATACAGCGGCTTGTAATGCACGTCGAAAATATTTTCCAATTCTCGATTCAACTGTTGACTGTTCTTATCGACAGCCCAAAAGGATAAATCGCGTTCATCATAACGTTTTGCCAATTCAACTATATTATCACTAAAGTTAATGGTAAGATTAAAGCTAGCAGAATCATTTTCTTCAGCATAGAGTTGAATCTTCGTATTTTCGGTGTAAACATACTCCAATGAGCAACCAACTGATTTGGAAAGCGTATCGCTGAAGAGTTCGTAAAATATATGGAGTAAAAATTCACCAAGAATATCACTTTTCGACTTGCCGATATCCTTAACTTTGCTTCCGATAATAAAATCAAAACAAAGTTCTTTTACCAGATAAAAATAATAAATGGCTTTCGCTATTGTGCTCTTACCTGCGGCTTGTGCGCCCGTCAAAACGATAAATTGAGCTAAGTTCATCTCGCATTCTTTTATCGGTCCGAAGTTATGGATTGTTATTTTCTGCACTCTTTACACGTCCTTACAATGAATTGCTGACAGATTCGACAACAGTATTTTCTTTACCTGCCAAAACTTCTTGACCGAATCGAAAAAGCCCATTAAAATCTGACTGTAATTAAATTTTACGGGAAGTGATAGCATGGCAACCGTGTAGGTAGAAATTAAAATGGATGAAGAACTGCAACGGGCGGCAACAGACGTATTTGAAAAGTTAGGGCTGGATTTTTCGACAGCTATAAAAATTTTCTTGAAGAGATCTGTATTGGCAAACGGAATTCCTTTCAACATGACCTTACCTAAACACAATTACAAAGCGGAGCGTGCTGTTCGCGCCATGCAAGAATTGAGCGACACTTCTGCAATCAATGGTGTTTGCAATTTGACGTTGGATGATATTAACGCAGAGATTATTGCCTCGCGACGTTCAAGGGAAGCTCTCGCAACAAAATGAACTGTTACGGAATATAACGACGTGTTGCGAAGAAAAAATTCAAATTCGACGAACAAGCAGTGCCGTGTTTTACGAAGTTGCAATGGAATCTCGCAAAGAGCACGAAGCCTATTTTTTTACGTGGAATTAAAACATTTTCCTCAACGAACATTTATAGTTACGCCGCGTGAGATGTTGAACATTATCGAGCTTGAAGAATAAATTTTTGTGGGGCAATTAGTGGGGCATTAGCAGAAAAAATGAGCGAAATTTTTGGAAAGCACGTAACGGAAAAATTGATTCAGCCCTTTAAAATCAAGACTTAATGTAACTTATGGAAGGCTAAAATTCAAGCTTTAAGCCTTCTAAGCCGTGGGGCGCGTGTTCGAGTCACGCCGGACGCGCTATATATCGAAATTAAAAAAGTCTCGTCTAATCGGCGGGGCTTTTCGCTTAAAAAAATTGGACGACTTGTCTAAATCGTCCGTTAAAATTTAAATCAACTTTCTTTGGTCGCCAATCTGATTCGCGGGTCGATTATCCCGTAAAGAATATCGAGCACCAACATCGCGCCGATATACAACGCCGAAAATACTATCCCCAACGCCAAAACATAATTGTAATCGACGCCCTGCCCCGCTATCGCGTCAACCATTAACTTGCCGACGCCGTTTATCCCGTAAATTTTTTCGATAACCATCGCGCCCGTAAGTAAATCGACAACCAGCGGCGCGATAACCGTTACAATCGGTATCAGCGCATTTCTCAAAACGTGCTTGCGAATCAGTTCAAAGCCGTAAAGTCCTTTCGCCTCCGCCAATTTAACGTAGTCGCTGTTGAGTACTTCAATCATCTCGTTGCGCGTAAATCGTGCTATCGTCGAAGTCGCGAACAGACTCAACGACATCGCCGGCATTATCGCCGAGAATAAAAATTTTGACGGATCGAAAAAATACGGGAAGAACGGAATTTTATACGAGAAAAAATATTGCAGGAAAATCATAAAGACATAGGACGGAATGCACACGCCCAAAATCGAAACGACTGTACAAAATCCGTCCAAAAATTTTCCGCGATTGAGTGCCGCAACTATTCCAATCGTCAATCCGACTATCGTTCCCAACATTATCGACAGCACGCCGATTTTAAATGAATTTATAAGACACGCCGTCAATATCGGTTTAATCGGTGCGCCGTTGTAGAGGGAAGTCCCGTTGCCGAAACTTCCGCTCATCAACATTGAAAAATAATCCGCGAACTGTACAAGAATCGGTTTGTTAAGTCCGAGCTCCTCGCGCTTTTGCAAAATCATTTCTGCCGACATGCGCTCGACGGGGAATGGGTCGCCGGGCATTATCCGAATCAACACGAACAGCACGAAAATTATTGCGAACAGCGTCAGCACCGACATTAAAATTCGTTTCGTTACGTATTTCGTCATCTCATTGAAGCTTTACATTTTTATAAACGCGGTCGATACCGACGGAATGAAAATCAATTCCCTTGACGTTCGGCGAAATCAAAACCGTATTGACGTCGGTATAAAGCGGAGCAATTACAGCGTTTTCAAGCAAAATCTTTTCGGCATTATACATTGCGTCCCAACGAGCATCGTAATCAGCGGAAAGTTCGCCCGTAGAACAATCTGTAATAATCTTGTCGTAATCGGCGTTGCTCCAATGCTCGGCAATCTCGCAACCTTCCGTTGTCCAAAGTGTCAGGAAAGTCATCGGGTCGTTATAATCGGGTGCCCAGTCAACCAAAGCTATATCGTAGCTGTTTGAAGTGACGTTGCTGAAATATTCGGCTTTGGGCATGGGTTGAAGATTTACAATCACGCTGGGTAAATTCTCTTCGACTTGAGACTTAATAGCTTGAACAACTTTTGTAGCACTGTCGCCGTCATTGGAATAAATCAGATTGAGTTCAAATTTCTCTTTGCCGAGTTCGCTTTTAGCCGCCTTCAAAAATCCTTGCGCTTTATCAACGTTGAAACCTACATAGTCGGCAAATTGTTTTTGATTCTCGGCGAAGAATTTTCCTGTCTTTGCATTGGGCGCGAATTCGACGGGAACAGCGGTATAGGTTGCCTTTGCACCGCTCATGACAAAGTTATCAACAAGTGATTCGCGGTCGATTGCATTTGAAATCGCAAGGCGAAGATTGACGTTGGCAAGTGCGCCCGCATGATGATTTTTGGCGTCTTGGTTAAAGGAAAGATAATACAGATAGCCCGACGGGAACGAATTCAGATTTTTGGAAAGTTCGGCGTCCTGCTTGACGTGTTCGACTTGATTGCCGTTAATGCTGACAACGTTAAGAGTTCCGTTTTTAAAAGAAGTCAGCGCGTTATCGGACGAAGAGACGACTTGATATTGAAAACCGTCAATCGAAACCTGCGCGGCGTTCCAATAAGAATCGTTTTTCTTAAGTTGAATATTTGCCGTACCGGGAATGTAGCTCGTTAAAGCAAAGGCACCGTTCGATAAAAAAGTTTCGGGACTTGTGCCGTAACTGCCGCTGTCGACAGTGTTATAAAATTTTTCGTTAATGGGGTAGAAAGTCGGAAAGCACATTAACGACAGGAAAAACGGAACAGGCGCGTCGAGTTCAACGACAAAAGTTTTATTATCGGGAGCGGAAACGCCTAAAGTGTTCGGGTCGCCGCCTTTGATAACTGCGTCGGCATTTTTAACGCAAGCAACGGTATTTCCCATGATGTAGGAATATTCCTCAGCCTTTTGGCAGTGACGACGCCAAGCAAATACAAAATCTTCAGCGGTTACGTCGTCGCCGTTAGCCCATTTTGCGTCGCGCAGGTGGAAAGTGTAAGTCTTGCCGTCCTCCGAAACGTCGTAACTTTCGGCAAGCGCGGGAATAACTTTGCCTTCGGAATCGAGTTGCATTAAGCCATCGATACAATCTGCAATAACTTCAAAAGATGCAGAATCGGTAGCCTGCGCGGAGTCGAGCGATACAACGTTTGAACCGAGCATGACGCTTAATTTGCCGTCGTCCGCAGAATCGGAGCCGCCGCAACCCGTCATGAAAAGTGAAAAGTGAAAAGTGAAAAGAGCCAAGAAAAAAATTTTCCACTTTCCACTGACCCCTGCCCCCTTACCACTGACCACTTTCCACTGACCACTAAAAAAATTTTTCATCTGATAATCCCTTCCTCAATAAAAAAATGCTGATAATCTTTTTCGTCGTCCCAACAATCGCCGCCCCATAAAAAGCCGCGTTCCTTAAAAAGTTTGCAACATAAATCGTCCGCGTCAATCTTATAAGGGAAATTTTTAGTACGGTCTTCAAAGTCTGCCGAGTTATCGGGCGCGATAATTTTCTTGCCGTCAACGGTTTTGATATACGGATTGTAAAGCGGATTAATATCAACCGCCATTCCGTAGCCGTGCAATGAAATTCTGTTCGTGAATGAGACGTAGCGGAAATTAAAACACGAAGAATTATTGTCGCGCATAGAAAGTTCGTCATCGGCGTCGTATTCGTCAATCAAACGAATTTTTTCAATCGGATAATTCTCCGCAAAAAGCTTTTTAAAAATTTCGAGCAACGACTCGGCGATTTTAACGTTACAAATCAATTCGCCCTCTAAAGTTTCAACGCTTAAATTTTTATGCAGGACGTGCAGATAACGTAAAGTCTCCAGCGGTACGGGACAATTTTTTTTGTAAGATTTGCCGTCGATTCTTGCAAAAATTTTATCGTCAATCTCCGAAATGTAAAATGCCTTATCCAAAAATTTGATACCTCCCTGAAAAATTTCTGATATAATATCAAAGCCCATAAATGAATGTCAAGTGAAAAGGAACGCAATAGAAAAGCGGCGGAATTTCTCTTAATGAACCGCCGCCGCCTAAAAAATTCGCTTAAAAATATTTTCCAAACTCGGCTTTGATGACTTCAAGCAAATTGCCGTCCTTAAATAAAATTCCCGCCCGAAGTCCAGCCGCCGTTGCCGCCTCAATATCCCGTGTCGAGTCGCCGATTAAGATTGACTGCGCGGGATTTATTTTTAAATCTTTGCAAGCCTTGAGAATCAAACCGGGCTTGGGTTTGCGACAATCGCATTCACCGCTAAAATCGGGGTGATGAGGACAGTAATAAAAGCCGTCAATGTGCGCTCCAAGCTCAGATAAATTTTCCTGCATGAAATTATGAAGGTCGTCAGCTTCCCGCGCAGTGTAAAACCCTCTGGCAATGCCGCTTTGATTCGTGACGACGACAGCTAACAACCCATGTTCGTTGCAAAATTTTATCGCCTCACGCGCCCCGTCAATCCATTTGAACTTTTCAATCTCCCAAAGATAGCCGACTTCCTCATTTAAAGTGCCGTCCCTGTCGAAAAAGATTGCCCGATTCATTTTCCTACTCCGCAAATTTTTTAAACACTACGCAAGCATTGTGCCCGCCAAATCCAAACGAATTTGAAATCGCCGCGTTGACTTCATGCTCCTGCGCCACGTTCGGGACGTAATTTAAATCAAGTCCTTCGTCGGGCGTCTCGTAGTTAATCGTCGGGTGAACAATGTCGTTTTCAATCGATAAAACCGTCGCGACCGCCTCAACGCCGCCTGCCGCTCCGAGCATATGCCCCGTCATAGATTTTGTCGACGAAACGGGAATTTTATATGCGTGTTCGCCGAAAAGATTTTTAATCGCCTCAGTCTCGCCCCTGTCGTTGAATTGCGTCGAGGTGCCGTGCGCGTTAATGTAATCAATTTCTTCGGGCTTAAGTCCCGCGTCGTCGAGCGCAAGTTTCATACACTTTGCTTGAGTAATGCCACCGGGCGCAGGTGTCGTTATATGATAGGCGTCGTCATTCCTGCCGTAGCCGACAATCTCCGCGTAAATGTGCGCCCCGCGTGCTTTAGCTTGTTCGAGATTTTCAAGCAAAATAATTCCCGCGCCTTCGCCCATAACAAATCCGCTACGATTTTTATCAAACGGTCGCGACGCATGAGCCGGATCGTCGTTATGGTCGGAGCAAAGAGCCTTCATCGCCGCAAAGCCCGCTACGCCCGCAGGAGAAATCGCCGCCTCAGAGCCGCCCGCTAACATTATATCCGCGTCGCCGCGCTGAATAATATGGAAAGCGTCGCCAATAGCATTCGTGCCTGACGCGCAAGCCGTAACTATACATTCACAAGCCCCGCGCAGTTTGAAAGCAATCGCAACATTGCCCGCCGCCATATTCGTAATCGCCATAGGGATAAAAAACGGACTGATTCGCGACGCGCCCTTATCGAAGAGCTTTTGATATTGCGAGTGCAAAGTTTCCATGCCGCCGATACCCGTCCCGATAAAAACGCCTGCGCGGTCGCCGTCAATTTTTTCAACGTCGAGTTTTGAATCTTCAATCGCGAGTTTCGCCGCCGCCAAAGCAAATTGCGTGAATCTGTCCATGCGCTTGAGTTCTTTTTTGTCAATGAACTGCGCGGGGTCGAAATCGTTGACTTCGCCGGCAATCTGCGCACTTATGTCCGAAGCGTCAAAGCGCGTAATTTTCCCTATGCCGTTCGTGCCAGCAATCAGAGCCTTCCAAAAATTTTCTTTGCCCGTGCCAATGGGCGTAACTGCTCCAAGTCCTGTGACGACTACTCTTTTTTTCTCAATCAAAATTATCCTCTCCCAATTTTTATTTTTATGAATTCTCCGTTAAACGCCTTCATAAAGCGAATAATATTCCTTAATCAGCGCGTCGAGTTTTACTGAAAAATCTTCTTGAAATTTCTTGCCACCTTCGGTTCGGAATCCCCAATCGTTAAGAGTATCCAAAGCTTTTTGCAAGCGCGGCAAAAGAATCGTCCTGCTGAATTCAACAAGCCCGTCCAGATAAAGAATGCTAAGGTAAGTTTCTTTATCGTCGCGGTCGCTCATCCGAACAGCTTGCATTTCCTCAAAGGCATTAAGAAAAGTTTCTTCCTCGCAAATCATACCCTCAATCGCCGCTAAGTTATCCAAAGTAACTGCCACGCCCGCCCAATCGTTATCGTCTTCCAATTCGGAGACTTCATCTTGAAACTCGAACGCCTTATCAATCATGTCCTTGACAAGTTCGTATCTCTTATCCAAAGTGCTTAAATCCATAATAAACTCCCCTTAAAGGTCATACAAGTCTTGATACTTTTTAATCAGCGCGTCGAGTTTCTTGCAGTAATTTTTCTTAAATTTCTTGCCGCCCTCCGAAACGAAATCCCAGCCTTCAAGATGATCAAAAGCAAATTCAATCTTGTCTAAAAGAATCGTGTCAATAAAATGCATAAAGGCGTCATCAACTATGCGAAAGTAGATTGCTTTATCGTCAATGTTGCGCGTGCGATAGCTATCCATTTCGGCGAAAATGTTCAGGTAAATTTCTTCGGTGCGAATCATTTCCTCAATCGTCATCAAATTTTCGACGGTACTCATTGCGCCGCCCCAATCGTTTCCGCATTCTTGGTCGTGAATCAAACTTTCTTCAAATTCAAAGCCCTTTTCGATCATATTTTCAACGAGTTTATGTCTTTGGTAAAGGGTATCCAATTTCATCGCAAAACCTCCTCGCGGAAAAATTTTAACACGCGGCGCATTTTCAAGCAAGAATAATAATTTTCTTGTAAAGGTTTGTCAAATTTTATATAATGGCTGAAAAAATTACGGAGGATTTGGCAATGCGTCGATATGCGATATTTATCTTAACGGCGTTCCTAATAGTATTAGCGGCGATAGCGGGCATGAGTTTTCGGGTCGACGCGGACAAAAAAACTTTAGGCTTGCCGACTCACGAGCTGACGGCTTATACGACTTTGCCAGCGGAAACGGCGGCGATTTTAGCGGAAGTTTATGAGCGCGAGACACATGTCCGAATAAATTTTGTACCGATGAATTCGCGAGAAATTTTGCAGGAAATCAGAAATGATGCGGTGAGCGACCCGACGGTAGTTAGGACGGTTGACATAGTGCTTGCCGACAGCAAAATTTTAAAGGAGGCAGCTGATTTAGATTTACTGACGCCCTACACGTCGGAAACAAATGACGCAGTTCGCGACCTTTTCAAGGACGAGTTTGACCGTTGGATAGGCGTTTGGTACGACCCGATTGTTTTCTGCGCGAACAGGGATTATTTACGCTCGACGGTTGACATACCGGACACGTGGGAAAAACTTTCGGCGGCAAAGAATATGCGCGTCGGGATAACGGATTTTTTAGCGGCAGAGGCTTCGGCGAATTTGTTATTGCAACTCGTAGGGAATTTTGGCGACGCGAAGACCTACGACATTTTGGAAGGCATTCACCCTAAAGTTGTTCAGTACGCGAAATTTTTATCTAATCCTGTACGACAAGCGGGCATGGGCGAAGTTGACATTTCGGTTGCGGTCGAGAGTGAGACGTTACGTTATTTGCAGAACGGCTACCCGCTGAAGATAATTTATCCCGCTGACGGCACGAGTTATTTATTAACGGGCTTTGGGATAACGACGACGGACGCCGCGAAGAATCAAGTTGCAACGAAGTTTGCCGATTGGCTGTTGGGCGACGAGGCTCAGCTTTATCTGCAGACGAATGGATTTTATTTTATCCCGACGAATCCGCAGACGTTGGCTTATAAATCGTTTGCAGGGAAGAACTTATTACTTTTTGACAATCGGGCGAATTTTTCTGATAAGCAGCGGCAGGAATTTTTATATCGTTGGATTAATGAAGTTAGATTGAAGTAGGGAGGAAAAAATTTTGAAAGCAGGCTTTGTGAGTTTAGGCTGTGCAAAAAATTTAATCGATACTGAAGTTATGCTCGGCATAATGCAAAAACACGGGATAGAGTTGACTGCAAATCCTGCCGACGCCGATATTTTAATTGTCAACACTTGCGCCTTCATACTTTCGGCGAAGGAAGAATCTATCACGACGATTTTGAATTTGGCGGAATACAAAGACGGCAAATGTCGTTCGCTGATTGTGGCGGGTTGTCTCGGTCAGCTTTACAAGGAAAATCTTTTAGAAGAAATGCCCGAAGTCGACGCGGTTATTGGAACGGGAGCTTGGAACAGAATCATGGAGGCTATTGAAGAAACTCTTTCCGGTCGGCGCGTGATTCTTATCGGCGAGCGTGAAATTATTTACGACGCGAAAACTCCGCGCCTCCGCACGACGCCCGACTATACGGCTTATGTAAAAATCGCGGAGGGTTGCAATAATCGCTGTTCGTTCTGTTCGATACCGTTGATTCGCGGGCGGCAGATTTCCCGTCCGATTGAAGATATAAAGTTAGAGGTTGAAAGACTAGCCGCGCAGGGTGTTAAGGAAATAAATTTAATCGCGCAGGACACGACGGCTTATGGCACAGATATTTATGGCAAGCCGCAACTCGTCGAACTTCTGCGCGAGCTGGTTAAGGTTGAAAAAATTCGTTGGATAAGAATTCTTTACGCCTATCCGCGCAGATTTAGCGACGAGCTGATTGACTTAATCGCGAGCGAAGAAAAAATTTGCAAGTATGTTGATTTGCCATTGCAACACGCGAGCGACAAAATTTTAAAGCTGATGAATCGCCCCGACAACCGCGAGTCTATAGAAACTCTGCTTAAAAAAATTCGCGAAAAAATTCCGAACGTTACTATTCGCTCAACATTTATCGTGGGCTTTCCGGGCGAGACGGACGAAGATTTTATGGAGCTTAAAAATTTCTTACAGGAGCAACGGCTTGATAAGGTTGGAATTTTTACTTATTCGCGGGAAGAGGACACGGCGGCTTATGACTTACCCGACCAAATTTCTGAAGAGGTTATGCAGGAGCGTTATCATGAGCTGATGAGTTTGCAGAGCTTGATTTCGCAGGAGATAAATGAATCGCTTGAAGGGCAGGAGCTTGAAGTTTTAATTGAAAATCGCGATGAAGAAGTTCCAGAAGTTGTGGCGGGGCGTTCTTATCGAGACGCGCCAGAAGTCGACGGACTTGTTTACATTGAAAACGACGGGCGCAGTAAGGCGGGCGATATAGTTCGCGTGAAAGTTTTGGCGGGCTTCGTCTATGACATTGCGGCGGAGAGGATTGATTAAATGAAAAATTTCACGGTTGCGACGGCGGAAAGTTGTACGGGCGGATTAGTCGCGAGCCGCTTGACGGATATATCGGGCGCGTCGGCTTATGTTAAGGGCGGTATCGTGGCTTATAACAACGATATAAAAAATAAAATTCTGCACGTCAAGGCGGAGACGTTAGCAGAATTCGGCGCGGTCAGCTCGCAAACGGCGTTGGAAATGGCGGCGAATGTCCGCACGATTTTTTCTTCGACAATCGGATTAAGTACAACGGGCGTTGCAGGACCTCTTACCAGCGAAGGAAAACCTGTTGGCTTAGTTTACGTGGCGATAGTCGGAGAAAATTTTTCGGAAGTTAAAGAATTTCATTTCAAGGGCAGCCGCACGGAGATAAAATTTCTTGCGGCGGACGAGGCGTTTAAACTTTTAGCTGAACATTGTTTTAACTGAGATTAATCGATAATTGCTCCGCCTAAAACTTCATCGTCGTCGTAGAAAACTATAGACTGACCGGGCGTAACAGCGCGTTGAGGCTCGGAGAATTTTACAAGTAAAAAATTTTCTTTTTCTGTAACTTCACACTCGGCGAATCTTGAACCGTAGCGAATTTTCGCCTGTAAAGTTTTTGGGAGTTGCGGCTTGTAAATCCAATGAACTTCACGCGCAGTCAAAGTTTCGCTAAAAAGTTTATCGTTGGTATCGACGACGATTTTTTTATTAGCAACGTCAAGGCGCGTGACGTAAAGCGGTTGAGGCGCGGCAATTCCCATGCCCTTGCGCTGACCGATTGTGTAATTTGCAACGCCGTTATGACGCCCTAAAATTTTTCCATTCGCGTCGACAATCTCACCCGCCTGTAAAGCCTGCGCGGTCGGTACGCGATTAGCTATGAAACTTTTATAATCGTCATCGGGCACAAAACAAATTTCTTGACTATCTGGCTTAGCGGCAACTGGTAATTTCAATTCCTCAGCCAATCTACGCGTCTCCGCCTTTGAAAATTCTCCGAGCGGTAAAATAATTTTAGCCAATTTCTCAGCCGTCAAATTGTAAAGAACATACGACTGGTCTTTTTTAACGTCGACGGCTTTTTTTAATTTAAACCGTCCGTCCTCAAAAACAATCCGCGCATAATGCCCCGTTGCCATATAATCCGCGCCCAAGTCTTTAGCAAAATCGAACAGCGCACCGAATTTAATTTCGCGATTGCAACGAACGCAAGGATTCGGCGTCCGCCCGCGCAGATATTCTTCAACAAAATAATTCTCAACCTTAGCACGGAAAATTTCTCTGAAGTCGGCGACAACATGCCTTATCCCCAAATGCTTACAAACTCGGCTGGCGTCAAGAATATTTTTTTCTTCATCGTCAAGACGCATTGTCACGCCGATAACTTCAAAATCTTTTTCCAACAAAAGTGCCGCAGTCAACGAGCTGTCAACACCTCCGCTCATTGCTACGGCTATTTTCTCATTCAAATCAATCACTCCATTTTTAGGGACTAGGAACTAGGGACTAGGGATTAGGTTTTTCTGTTCCCTGTTCCCCGTTCCCTGTCCCCTAATCCTGTCTAGGCTTGGGCGTCTCATAAACGTCCGTGTGTAAAAATTCACTCTTGATAACTTCATTGCCATTGTACCAAACGCGATAAATCGACGGCGACATATCCGAGCCTTCGCGCTCAATCGCAATATTTGCGCCGCCCAAATCAGCCTTCGTACCCAAAACATATACGCTTAAAGTCGAGCCATAAGCCTCCGCGATAAGATAAACATTATGCGGCAAATCGTTTCTGAATTTGAAATCAAGATAACCGTCGGCAACAGTGGCGTCTCTGCCCGGCGCGACGTAGGTTGATTGATAAAAATGCGGAGTGCGTTCTGTCGGAGTCAAGCCCGCCAATAAAACCGCATTGTAAAGCGTCGAGCTAACTTGACAAACGCCGCCGCCATAATCTTCGGCAGGTCGTCCGTTAATGATAACGCCCGCAACTTTGTAGCCGTTGCCCCAAGTGCGTTCGCCCACCGTGTCATTAAATGAAAAAGTCCAACTGCTTTTAACCAGCTTGTGAGAAATCGCGTTGGCGGCAAGCCAAATGTTATCGCCGCGATCTCCGGGATAATAATGAGTGCTGTAGGTGCCGATAACCGAATCAATCGCGGCAATGTCTTCCGTCGTGACGAACGGCATAATATCTTCAGGCTCAAGTTTAATTATTCCTGTCGGCAGATTCAAAGTCGTTAGTGGCTCGCGCAGATTCTCGGCAATTTCTTCGGTGTTTAATTTCTTGCCAATGACGCCGGGAATTTTTTCAATCACGCCGCCCGAAGAGAATTCGACAACCGCGTTGACTGGGTCGCAATTAACCTGTGCGGCAATCTCTGAAAGTTTTTCCTCAAGCAAGGCTGAATCATATTCGGCAGAAAGTTTTACGTCGCGCCCGTTAAGCATACATTTAAGCTGGTTATTAAAATTGTCCAAAAGCGAGCCGCCGCGCCCGTAACTGAAAGCCTCTTGCTCCGCCTTATCGACGAGCGGTTTCAGATTAATTTCCTCTGGCGTAATCTCAAACTCCGTGTCTTCATATCGGAACTTAAGCGGATGAACTTTCTGAGCAACAACGTTTGCAATAATTTTTTCTGCGCTGCGTCTATCAAGTCCATTAATCGCTTGCCCCTCAAAACTGACGCCCGGAACAACTTTATCGTCGTCCGCAACAAAATTTGAAAACGCCAGTGTCCCGACGCCCACCGCCGCGATTGAAGCCGCTAATGTCATCGAAACTTTCTTCAAGAGAAAATTTTTAAGGTTAAACTTTTCAACTTCTGTAGTCTCCACAAAAATTTCGCCTCCATATTTTGTTCAGACTATTATAACCCATAAAAATTTAATTTCAATTAACGCGGCAAATTTTTAGTTCGTTGTGTGTGGGACTGTCAAAAATATGTTACAAGAGGTCAGAAAAAAGTTGCCGCGGAGATTTGAAAGCTAAAGGACGCATAGGAAGAGCGTTAGAAAACTCATTTATGACTGTTACTAATCTAAACATAACCCAAAGGTGCCTTTTTCTCTTTAATTTTTCTCACTCATCTATTGTAATCCTATACAATTCAAAGAAAAACTTTATATTAACGCGAAAATGAATGGGATTTTGTTTACCTTGACAAGAAAATATGCGTGTGATAAATTTATTTAAAATGTAAGAATATGAACCATGGCTTTCACAAACGATAACTCCCGCCGAAGTGATGAACCGACGGGGGCTTCGTTTTGTCTTGACAAAAAATTATGCATATGATAAATTTCTACATGTAAGTAGAAGAGTTGAACCGAAAACGTATTTCCATGAGTATCACCGAAACGAATAACCCCCGCGCAGAAGGGTAAACTGTACGGGGGTTTCGTTTTGCCTAACCGCCGGGTGATGCGATTATCTGGTGCAATAAGATGAAAAATCTACCACTTACCGTTTCTTACTGCGGATGTAGTCGAGAATCAAACCGCCGATGACAGTTCCGATTGCTCCGCCGACCACAGTCACGCTGAGTTGAACCAAAAACTCCATGATTATCACCTCCTCTCATTGTGGATTAATGCTAAGAAGTTGAGAGGAAAGTAGCATTGGCGAAATTATATTATGCTTTCATAAAAATTTTAAGTTTTAAAACGGTCGATAGCATTGTGTTATCGGCTAAATTTTTTTTGTTATCTGCGCGGAATCTGTGATACAATGCAGGAAAATTTCTTAACGGGGGACACTCATCAATGAATCTTAAAACCAAATCCATTCTTGCAGTAAACACAATTATAGTTATCGTCTGCGTGCTAATGGGAATTATCGGCTACTTCCGCGCAGGTGAAGTTTTCGCTAAGGCATTGGAGATGAAAGCCTCAGCCGACGTTAAATCTATCGCCGAAATTCTGAGCTATCGCTTTGCGGGAGATTGGCATTTAGAGAACGGGATTTTATTCAAGGGCGAACAGCAAATGGACGGCGCGGACGCTCTTGTCGATTCGCTCAGCCAAGTTTGCGGCGGCAAAGTTACGATTTTTAATGGAGATACTCGCGTAGCCACGACGGTTAAAAATGCGCAAGGTGCCCGCGCAGTCGGGACAAAGGCGTCAGACGCGATTATTGATAACGTCATAAATCAAGGGAAATTTTTTTCGGGCGAAGCAATGGTTATGGGCGAGCAACACTACGCCGCTTACCAGCCGATTAAAGACGTGACGGGCAAAACAATCGGAATGCTTTTTGTAGGCGTCGGCGTCAAGGAAATGAACGACATGCTTATCGGATTAATTTTCTCCTCGACCGCGTTGGCAATCTTCGTGATAGTTTTAATCTGTATCGTCGCGTCGAATTTCTTTATAGGAAAAATGGTTGGGCAACTTGATTCGGTCGTCGACACCATGAAGAAAATTTCGGGCGGCGATTTGCAGATTAGAGATTTGGAAGTTAAATCGCAAGACGAAATCGGCGCGTTATCATTAAGCGTCAACGATATGAAAACTAAGCTTAAAAAACTTTTGACGAATGTCGCGCAGTGTTCTGAAAAGGTTGCGGCGTCGAGCGAAGAATTAACCGCTGGAACTCAACAAACTTGCGAATCAATTAACGTCGTTGCGGGCAGTATGGAAAATCTGACGGTCGGAACTGCCGAACAGGAAGAGACGATTAAAACGCTTGAGGAAAAGATTAAAAACTTGTGCGATAAAATGGACGAACTTAGCCAAACGGCTTTGGAAATGGAAAAAATCGCTCAAGACAGCGCGAGCAATGCGGCGAACGGCAAGGCTAAAGTCGACACTGCGATTGATGCTATGAAAAATATTGCGGAGCGCGTCAGTTCTTCGGCTAAAGTTATCGGCGAACTCGGCAAGCGTTCAGACGAAATCGGGCAAATCGTCGAAACTATTTCGGGCATAGCAGGACAAACAAATCTTTTAGCGTTAAATGCGGCAATCGAAGCGGCTCGCGCTGGTGAACACGGCAGAGGCTTTGCAGTCGTTTCGGAAGAAGTTCGCAAGTTAGCGGAGCAATCGGCAGAGGCGGCTACGACTATTGCAAAATTAATCGGCACGATTCAGGCGGATACAAATTCTGCGGTCGAATCAATCGAAGAAGGCAATGAATGCGTCAAGGAAGGCACTCAATCTGTAGCCGAGACGGGCGAGGCACTTCAAGGCATTGAGGAACAGTCAACGAAACTCACTGCGAACGTTGAAAAAAGTTTGGCGGGTATCGGGGAAATTTTCATGAGCAATGAAGAAATTTTTACGGCGATAAAGAAAGTCCGCGAGATAGCCGGCAAATCGAACGATACCGCTAGTTCAATCAGCGCGGCGACTGAAGAACAAACGGCTACTATGCAGGAAGTTGCTAATGCCAGTAAAACGCTTGCCGAACTTGCGGGCGAAATGCACA
This sequence comes from Selenomonadaceae bacterium, assembly GCA_017549815.1. GTDB lineage: Bacteria > Bacillota > Negativicutes > Selenomonadales > Selenomonadaceae > Quinella. The sequence continues at coordinate 24,036 of JAFYNH010000023.1, read as the reverse complement.
GCGAGGTTGAGCAGTTTAAATTGTAAGGGGGATTTCAACAATGGGCTTGAAAACCAAATCGATTTTGGCGGTCAACACGATAGTAATAATCGCGTGCGTACTAATGGGAATTATCGGCTATCTTCGCGCCGAAGAAGGCTTTTCTAAAGCGTTGGAAATGAAAGCCTCAGCCGACGTTCAATCGCTGTCGGAAATTTTGAATAATCGTTACGCGGGCGATTGGCATTTAGAAAACGGGATTTTATTCAAGGGTAAACAGCAAATGGACGGCGCGGACGATATTGTTGATTCGCTCAGCCAAATTTGCAACGGCAAAGTCACGATTTTTAATGGAGACACTCGCGTTGCTACGACGGTTAAAAATGCACAAGGTACCCGCGCAGTCGGAACTAAAGCGTCCGCCGCAGTTATTGAGAACGTCATAACGCAGGGAAAAAATTTCGTCGGCGAGGCTAACGTCATGGGCGAACAACATTACGCCGCTTATCAACCGATTAAGGACACGGCGGGCAAGACGATTGGTATGTTATTCGTCGGCGTCAGCGTTCACGAAATGGACAGTATCGTTAAAGATTTGGTCGTCTCGATAGCGATTGCCCTTGTCGTGATTGTGGCTTTATGTATCTTTGCGTCGAACTTTTTTATCGGGAAAATGGTCGGGCAACTGAATTCTGTAGTCGGCGCGATGAAAAAAATATCGGGCGGCAATTTGCGAATCAATGATTTGGAGATTAAGACGCAAGACGAAATCGGCGCGTTGGCTGAAAGTGCTAATGACATGAAATATCGCCTTCAACATTTGCTTACGAATATCGCGCAGTGTTCGGAAAAAGTGGCGGCATCGAGCGAAGAACTTACGGCAAGCACTCAAGAGACCAACGAATCAATAACGGTTGTCGCGCAGAGTATGGAAGTTATGACGAGCGGCACCGCTGAACAGGAACAGATGATTAAAATTCTTGAAGAAAAATTCCAAGCTATGTGCGACAGAATGGACGAACTTAGTCAGACGGCTTTAGAAATGGAAAAAATCGCTCAAGACAGCTCGACCAATGCCAATGACGGCAGGGAAAAAGTTGACATTGCGATTGAGATGATGAAAAATATTGAGCAACAAGTTACATCGTCGTCAAAGGTTATCGGCGAACTTGGCAGACGTTCAGACGAAATCGGGCAGATTGTCGAAACCATTTCTGGAATAGCGGGACAAACTAATTTGCTTGCGTTGAATGCGGCAATCGAGGCGGCGCGGGCGGCTGAACACGGTCGGGGCTTTGCAGTCGTCGCGGAAGAAGTTCGCAAATTGGCGGAGCAATCGGCTGAAGCGGCAACGACAATTTCGCAACTTATAGCGACAATTCAAGCTGATACAGCGTCGGCGGTTGAGTCAATCGAAAACGGCAATAGATGCGTCGCTGAAGGAACAAAATCTGTTTCGGATACAGGCGCGGCATTTGTCGGCATAAAGGAGCAATCGACTAAGCTAACCGCTAACGTTGAAAAAAGTTTGGCGGGTATCGGCGAAGTCTTCATGAGCAACGAAGAAATTTTTACGGCGATAAAAAAGGTTCGTGAAATTGCGAATCAATCCAGTGATAATGCGAGTTCGGTCAGCGCGGCGACTCAAGAACAAAGCGCGACAATGCAGGAAGTTGCGCACGCGAGTAAAACTCTTGCCGAGCTTGCAAACGATATGCAAAGGGAAATTGAGCAATTCAAATTGTAAGGAGAAAAAACCTTGAGTGTTGCGATAAAGGCGGAGCACCTCACGAAGATTTATAAGATTTACGAACGGGATATTGACCGGCTAAAGGAAACTTTTCACCCGTTCCATAAACGTTACAGCCGAGATTTTTACGCGCTGAACGATATTTCTTTTGAGATAAGGCGCGGCGAAAACGTCGGACTTGTCGGCAAGAACGGCGCGGGTAAATCGACGTTGCTGAAAATTATCACGGGCGTTTTAACTCCGAGCGGCGGCACTCTCGAAGTAAACGGGCGCATTGCCTCGCTGTTGGAATTGGGCGCGGGCTTTAATCCCGAAATGACGGGCGTCGAAAATATTTACATGAACGGGCTTTTAATCGGGCACAGCCGCGAAGTTATGGATGCCAAGATTGATGATATTATCGCGTTCGCGGACATTGGCGACTTCATAAATCAGCCCGTCAAGACCTATTCGTCGGGCATGTTCGCAAGGTTGGCTTTTGCGGTTAATGCGTTCGTCGAGCCGGATATTTTAATTGTCGACGAGGCGTTGAGTGTCGGCGACGCCTTTTTTCAAAGCAAGTGTATAGATAAAATGCGTTCGATGATAGCGGGCGGCGTGACGGTTATTTTTGTCAGCCACGATACCTTTGCCGTGAAAAATTTATGCGAACGGGCGTTTCTCATGCAGGGCGGGAAAATTTTAATGGACGCGGCGGCTAAAGAGGTCGTTGAAGTTTATCGGAATATGTTGCTTGAATCTCGCGGCGAACTCACGGAGGAACAAACTTATCGCCAAAATAATCTCTTTGACAATCTGCGCGGAAATTCAGTGGTCAGTGGCCATAGTAAAGGTGTCAGTGAATTTTCTAAAGAGAATTTGGAACGCGGCAAAGATATTTTCATGAAGAACGCGACTTATCAACGAATCGGCGACAAGCGGGCTGTCTTTGAAAATGTTCAGCTCCTCGATCTTGACGGCGAAATTATTTCGGAAGTTATTTTTGGGCAGGAAGTTATATTGCGCATGGTCGTTAAGTTTCAAAAAGATGTTGAGTGCTTAGGCATGGGCTATCATATTCGAAACGCGACGGGCATTGATTTGATTTACACGGACTCGCGCTTTAACGACACCAAAGCGATTTTCGACGCTAAGGCGGGCGAAGTCTACGTTATCGATTGGAAATTCAAAGTCGAATTGCGGCAGGAAATGTACGATATAGCCTGCGTGATTTCGACGCCGCTTGACGAAACTTTAAACTCGGCGGAAATGTGCGATTTTATTCCGTGCGCCCTTCAATTCAACGTCATCAGCCCAAATGCTTATCTGAGTTTGCCGGGTGGCTACGTTCACTGGCACAACGAACTAAAAATTTGCCGCGTGTAGGATTACAATAGATGGGTGAGAAAAATTAAAGAGAAAAATCACCTTTGGGTTATGCTTAGATTAGTAACAGTCATAAATGAGTTTTCTAACGCTCTTCCTATGCGTCCTTTAGCTTTCAAATATCCTCGGCAACTTTTTTCTGCCCTCTTGTAATATATCTTTGACAATCCAACATTATATAAAGTTTTTTTGAACTTCTTCTTGAAAAGTTTATGAACGTATGATATTATCCTGCACGGTAGGCAGTTTAATGTGTCGGCTTTCTTCCTCGAAGGAAGGAGGTGTCGCATATGGAGTTTTTAGATTGGGTAAGCATAATTTGCCAAGTCGGAACGCTCGTATTCGCGGCACTGACGTACTTCGATAATCACAAGTAAGAAAAAAGCCGTCCCACCGGCTCTAAATTCGTTTAACTAGGTTTCATCTACTAACGAGGAAGGAGTCGACAGGTTCGCATCGACTGCCTACCACTAAATTTATTTGCATATGTTGTTTGCTGTTTCAAGCATGAAAAATCTATCACAAACGCTCTAACTTGTCAACGCCTCATACAACTTCATCAGCTCGGCGACAATGGCTGGCTCGTCGTCCAAAATATTTTCAAAGCCATAGGCGGCGGCAATTGCTTTATCGTTAGCTCGGTGAGCCTTCCGTAAATCGGCGGGCATTGTCAATTCGTCATATAAATCTGCTAGGGAATTAGGGAACGAGCGAAGTAGTGAAGTAGAATTTTTATTGCTATTTCCCTGTTTCCCTACTTCTCTACTTCCCTGATACTTAGCCCGAACGTCCAAAATATTCTTCGCGGACTTTTCTATCAAAGCCTTTTGCGCGGGCGTCGGCTCTGCCCAAATAAAATTATTATAAACCACGCTACCCGAATAATTGTATCGCATTTCTAAGCGTCCTGCTACCGCTCGCATCCATGCCATATGAATTGAGCTTGTTAGAATTCCGAAATGATAAATCTGCGCGGACGGAATAATTAAAACTCTATCGCCTGCAATAATGTCAGGAGGCATAAAACCAATCGGAATATATTTTCGACGTTCTGAACTTACTTGCGGAATACAAAGATAATTTTCATTTGTTTGCGGTGTTGAAAAGAATTTATAGGGCGTCTCGGCTGATTTTTGCGTCGTCAATGATGAACTTGCTAAACGAAAAACTCTTATCGCTTCAAGTCGCCGCATGATTTCTCGATTGCCAGAATATTCATTAGGCGGCACATTAAAAAGCCAAAGACAATATCGAATCGGTTCACCGTGAAGAAAATCTTTTGCAACTAAATATCTGTGAATCAAATGTTTCTGCGCGGGATATTTTTTTATAAATTTATTTGCCTCGTCAGCACTGAAAATAAAATTTCCGCCGTCAGTTGGTTTATTGCCATGAGAAATTCGCGGGACAAAAGGTTGAATATGTTTAGCGCGGCTTTCGATAAAAACGGTTGGGGCGTCGACAAGGTAAGGATTGATATTTTTGGCAGGGTAAACTTTTTCGCCGTTAAAAATTTTTTTATCAACGGGCAAATTTTTGTCGGCAATGCCGATAACGACGCAATGAACGGCGGCTTTGTCGGTACTTTCGCTGTCCCACTTAAAAGTTTGATGTGCGAAAATGATTTGCATACCGTAATCATCGAGGACTTTTTTCCAGAGCGGCGCAACCTGTTCGCCTTGAGTTATAGAATTCGTGGAGACGAACGCGGCTTTAATTTTGGTGCCCTGCATGAATTTAGCGGCGAGATGATACCATGCGCCGACGTAATCGATACTGTTCGAGAGTTTAATTTTGCCGAAAATCTTAACGGCGTCGGCTTTTTGCGCGGCAGTCATCATACTCGCCCCGATAAACGGCGGATTACTTATTATGTAATTAGGAATGTGGAATGAGGAATTAGGAATTGAAAAAAGCTCCTTCCAGTCGACGTGCAAAGCGTTGCCCTCGTGAATGTTTTTAAACTCCTTGAGCGGGAAATTTTTCAAGTCCTTATGAACAAGGGCGGCAGTCTCTTTTTTCATTTTGAGTTCCGCAATCCACATTGAAGTTTTGGCGACCGTTACCGCGAAATCGTTTATCTCTATGCCGTAAAAATTCTGTATGGAAACTTTAATCGGGTCGTCGAGTTCGCCGAGTTGAATTTGACTGCCCAGCAATTCTTTTAAAACTTCATTCTCCAAACGGCGCAAGCTCAAATAACTTTCCGTCAAAAAGTTGCCGCTGCCGCAAGCAGGGTCGAAGATTTTTATCGCGGCGAGTTTGTCTTGGAAATCGCGGAGCTGTTTTTTATTTTTTATGGCGTTGAATTCTTGTCGCAGGTCGTTAAGAAAAAGCGGGTCGATTACCTTATGAATATTTTCAACGTCGGTATAATGCATACCTCCGGCGCGTCGATTATCGGGGTTCAACGTCGATTCAAAGACCGTGCCGAAAATAGTCGGGCTGATTCCTTCCCAATTAAAATTACTGCTTGCCTCCTCCAATAACAGCTCGCGGAGTTCGGGCGTAAAGTTCGGGAAATCGATTTCATCTGCGAACAAGCCGCCGTTGACGTAAGGAAAATTTTTAAGTGCGTCGTCGAGATAAGGACTGCGCTTTTCAATCGGCGTATTCAAAACCTCAAACAATTCGCGGAGGGCGCGGCGGATATTTTTTTCGCCTTGAAGATAATCGCGGAAGATTTTATGCTTGCCGAAAATATCGACGCTCTCGGCATAAAGGCAGAAAATGATTCGGACGCAGAGGATATTAAGATTTTTTTCGTCGGAGCCGGGCGCGAGTGTCTTAAGGAGTTCATTATAAATTTTGGCTACGATTTTACCCGCCTCAAGCGACAACTCTTTTTCGAGGCGGATTTTATTTTCGGCAGGATTGATAAGAAAATCGAGCAGATGATATTTGGTCGGCAATTCTTCAAGCAGAATTTTAACGGGCGGTTCCAGCGTTTCCATGTCATAAATAAGGAACTCGCTAAAATTGCAGGTGATGATTTTCTTCGGGTGCATGGACAGCGGCAAGCCGACAATATAACGCCGCGCCTGTTCGTAGGGCGTTAATTTAGTTCCGTCGGACTGGGTAATTTCTTTTTCTAGGTCGACGCCGAAATTTTTCTGTTCAATGATGACTTTGGAGTCGGGAAAGTAGCCGTCGATAAAACTTTTATGCTTAAGCTTAACGGGCACTTCAAACTGAATAAAATTTTCGGGCTTATCGATATTGAACACGTCGCGAATAAGAGTCAACCAAAACTTTTGATAGTTGGCACGTTCGCCGCTGACTTCGCGCCATTGATTCACGAATTCTTTTACGTTCATAGAAAATTCCTCCCGCGCAGATTATAGCAAATTTAGCGGCGATTAGCGAAAAATTTTTTCATAAGCTCGCGGCAATCTTCCTCCAAAACGCCCGCAGTAACTTCAAGTTGATGATTGAGCGCGGGATTATTTACCACGTTGAAGATTGATTCGGCGGCTCCAAACTTTGAATCGGTTATGCCATAGACAAGCCTTTTTATACGACATAAAACTAAAGCTCCAGCACACATAGCGCAAGGCTCAACCGTCGAATAAAGCGTACAATCCGAGAGCCGCCGTCGATTTAAAATTTTACTTGCCGCTCGTAACGTCAAAATTTCTGCGTGAGCCGTTGCGTCGCCGAGCTGTTCAATCCGATTATGGTCGCCACAAATTAAAACGCCGTCCCCATTTATGAGAACGGCTCCGATAGGAACTTCATTTTCGTCATAAGCCTTTAATGCCTCTTCCAGCGCAAACTTCATAAATTTTTTATCACAATTCATAAGACAGCCTCCAAGAAAATTTTATAACATAAGCAAACGGTCAAGGCTGAGTCCGCTCGAATAAAACAGCGAATGCGTTCCGCAACTGTTCAATTCCAAATTATAAGCTTCGGGGATTTCGACTTTCTTGACGGGTTCGGTTTTTTTATTCATTACGCGCCGCAATTCATCGGCGAAACTTCCTCCTTCGCGATTATTGCGCCCGCTGTTAAAGCGGTGTTTATTATCATGGGCGACGCCATTAATCCGAGCAACCCGTTCAATTTTTTCAACTCTATCCAACATTTTGCTCTCCTCCTTGAAACAATTCTTTTCGTATCCTTCAACAATTTTATCGTCAAAATGCGTCACCTCCTTAAATCAAAAGGAACCCTACCTTTTACGGCAGAGTTCCTTTTTAGTTGTTAGGGACTAGGAATTAGGGACTAGTAGGAAATAGTTCCTGCCAGTTCCTAGTAACTCGCTCCTAGTTCCTAAGCTACGCTAACGCTTCAGCGAGCTTGCTGTTGACTTCGCGAGCCGCCGCAATACTTTCTTGGAATTTGGCTTTTTCGGCGTCGGAGAATTGAACTTCAACGATTTTTTCAACGCCGTCTTTGCCGAGAATGACGGGAACGCCAATGCAAAGGTCTTTTTCGCCGTATTCGCCGTCGAGATAAACACAGCACGGGATAAGTTTCTTAGCGTCAAGCGCGATAGCCTCAACGAGTGCCGCCGCCGCCGCGCCCGGTGCATACCAAGCGGACGTTCCTAAAAGTTTCGTGCAAGTTGCGCCGCCGACTTTGGTAGCCTCAACCGCCTTTTGAATAGCCTCTTCGCTAAGGAGTTGGGTAACGGGAATGCCGCGATAAGTCGCAAGGCTGACGAGCGGAACCATAGTTTTATCAGCATGTCCGCCAATAACCATGCCATCAATATCAGTCGGAGTCGCGGGATAACCAGCTTCCTGAAGAGCTTGCGCGAGATAGTAGCGGAATCTGGAGCTGTCAAGCATACCGCCTTGTCCGATAATGCGGTTGCGCGGGAGCTTGGTATCTTTCAGCGTGAGATAAGTCATAGCGTCCATAGGATTGGAGACGATAATAAGAATCGCGTCGGGCGAATTGGCGAGGATTTGATCTACAACGCTCTTGACGATTTTTGCATTGGTGCCAATGAGTTGTTCGCGGGTCATGCCGGGTTTACGCGGAATGCCACTCGTGACAACAACGACTTGCGAGCCTGCCGTCGCCGCATAATCGTTTGTCACGCCGATAACGGTTGTGTCGAAGTTAAGCATATGCGAAGTCTGCATAATATCCATTGCTTTGCCTTCGGAAAGACCTTCTTTAATGTCGATAAGGACAACTTCGCTTGCAAAACCTTTGGTCGCGAGGACGTTCGCCACAGTCGCGCCGACATTACCTGCACCAACTACAGTTACTTTCATGTAAAAATGCCTCCTCAAATTTGTTAAGTCCATTTTAGCATAACGATTAATAATTTGCTACAGGCGCGGGAAAATTTTTTATTCGGCGGGCGAGAAATCCTCTTTGCCGACGCCGCACAACGGACATACAAAATTTTCGTCCATAGGAGTGCCCGGCTCAATCCCGTTATCGGCATCGCCTTCTTCTTCGTCGTACTCGTAGCCGCAAACATTACAAACCCATTTCATAACAAAAACCTCCTTAAAATTTTTAACGATTATAACACTAGCTACAAATTTTTCAATCAACTTTTTTGGAAATTTGGTCGAAGATTGCGCCGTCAGCGAAATGCTCATTAGTAGCCTTGACCCAGCCGCCGAATACCTCATCAATCGTGAAGAGTTGCAAGGGCTTGAAGACGGCGGAATATTTTTTCAGGATAGCTCTGTCACGCGGGCGATAGAAATTCTGCGCGGCGAGTTCTTGAGCTTCGGGCGAATAAAGATAGCGCAAATATTCTTCGGCAAGTTCGCGATTGCCTTTTTCTTCGACGTTCTTATCGACGACTGCAACGGACATTTCGGCAAGAATACTAAGGCTCGGCGTGACAATATCGTAGAATTCGGGCGATTCGTCTTTTAAATGTAAAGCCTCATTTTCCCACGCAATTAAAACGTCGCCCTTGCCGCTGATGAAACTTTCTTTGGCACTGCGGACTTCTTCGTCGAGCGAAACGACATTGACAAAAATTTTCCGCATGAAATCTTTAATCCGCTCTTCGTTTTCGCCAAATTTTCTACGCGCAAATTCCCATGCCGACAGATAATTCCAACGCCCGCCGCCCGAAGTTTTAGGATTTGCCGTGACAACTTTAATATCCTCACGAACTAAATCGTCCCAGTCGTGAATATTTTTTGGGTTGCCTTTGCGGACGAGAAAAACTATCGTCGAAGTGTAAGGCGAAGAGTTTCCGGGAAATTCTCTACGCCAGCCGCCGCGAATCAAGCCCGCATTGCGAATTATCGTCACGTCATAAGAAATGCTAAGCGTCACGACATCGGCGTTGATTGCCCCGTCGATAACGGCGAGAGCTTGCTTGCGACTGGCACCGTGCGATTGAGTTATAATCACTTCGCCGTTGTCCAATTCTTTTTCCCAATGCCTTTTGAAAATTTCGTTATAAGCGGAATAGAAGTCGCGAGTAGGCTCGCAGGAAGCGTTTAGGAGTTCTTGCGTACCGTGATTTTCTTTTATGCAACCCGTCATTAGCAGAACAACCGCGCAGATTATCAGTGCGAAAATTTTGAGCCGAGTCATTATTGAACCTCCGATTTTTTGACAGTACCGCGTGGTTATTTTATAATCAAAAAAAAATTTTTCAAGGGCAGGAGTTGCAATCTATGAGTTATATTCCTCGAATTCTTCTTTGCGGCGAAGAAACTTCATTTAGGGACGCGGCGGGCGACATGGCTGTTGAGATTATCGGGAAAATTTCTTTTACGGGTTCGCCAGAGCGCGGAGAAAATTATTTATTCACGACGCCTGAAGACGTTTTTGCTTACGTGCCGAAAGACCTACACATTTTTCTGAACGGCGAAGAAATTTCTGCCGACGAACTAAGGAAAATTTTGGACGGCGGGGCAGATTATATTGTCTTTGACGACGAAGGGGAATTTGGTGCGCGCAATAATGATTTACATTCGCTGAAAATTTTCGAGCGATTTATTCCACGCGAAACGCTTTTCCGACAGGCTCGGCATAATTTTTATTCACCGCAAAATTTACAGACGCTCGCGCAGATTTTACGTGATGAAAAAATTTCTCGCGTGCTTGATGTCGACGCGCTTTTTATTGAGACGGATTTTTTTATGTTCCCTGACAAATTCCCAGACACGGACGGCATTGTTAAAAACTACGAGCCGATTCACGAAAATTTTTACACGCGGATTTATGATTCGCTTAACGATTGCCGCTTTAAAATTTATGACGCGCTGTTGATTAACGAACGTTTGCCTGAAGAATTTATCGACGTGCTGATTGAGACAAACGATTTGGCGGAGAGAATTTTGACGTTCGCAAGGAAAAATTCCGCGCTTGAAAAATTTTTGGCGACTAATGTAAATGTCTTTGAAAAGATTTTACGTTTTCCTGCAATCAACGGCAACTGGTATCTGATTCAAAAGCGAATGCCGCCGAAAGATTTTTGCGTTTATGTCGTTACACACAAGGACGCCAAGCTTGAGACTTTGCCCGAAGGCTACAAAGTTATTCATGCTGGACACGCGCAGGCTAAAGAAGAATTTGGCTACATTGGTGACGACACGGGCGACAATATCAGCCGATTAAATCTTTATCTCAACGAAGTCACGGCTCTTTATTGGGTATGGAAAAATACTTCGCATTCGACTATCGGGCTGAATCACTATCGCCGCTTTTTCACGACGGACGGCGAAAATATTTTATCTACGCGGGAGGCGACAGAACTCCTGCAAGACTATGACATTATTGTTGCCGAAAATAAGTTGGCGCGTATGTCGGTAACTTGTTGGCAAAAATTGGTTAGCGGCGGCGATTTAGAACAATTCGTCAGCAACATTTTCAAGAAACATATTGCACTTAAGCAACATGATTATCTCAACGCCTTTGAATACGTGGCTGAAACTTATACGGGTTTTCAATATGAAATTTTTATTACGCGGCAAAATATTTTTAATGCTTATTGCGAATGGTTGTTCTCTTTTATAATCGACGTGACGGAAGAAGTTTTTGCCAAAACGAACATTAAACAAATTGATAACCCGCGCAAGTACAGAATAATTTCCTTTATAACAGAACGATTAATGACGGTTTGGCTGTGGAAAAATCGTTTGAGGATAAAAAAATTGCCCGTGCTTTTTCGCAAGGGCGTTTAATGGGAGGCGATAAAAATGAAAATTCAAGGCGCGGTCATAATTGAACAAGGCGTAACGTTTGCAATCGTCGCGGTTAATCGGACGGTAACGAATTACACTTCACGGGCGATTCGCGTCCGACATTCGCTATCGCAATTTTTTAGGAACATGCCGATAATTTTAATGTCGCAGGACTCGAACGGGACGCCGCATTACTACGGGCGCAAGGACATTGTTCAATTTTTACAGACGATTCGGCTCGACCAAATCCCTTGGAAGGAATATTACATTTATTAGGTTATAGGTTGTAGATAATGGGTTATAGTTTTTGCTATTACCTATAACCTAACACCTATCACCAAATTTGGAGTAAATTTTTATGGAAAAAATTTTAATGCATATGTGTTGTGCGCCGTGTTCGTGTTATCCCGTGAAAAAATTGCGTGAAGAAAATTTCGAGCCTGTCGGATACTTTTTCAATCCGAATATTCATCCTTATCAAGAATGGAAACGGCGTTTGAAAACTGCGCGGGAGTTCGCCGAGAAGGTCGGGATAAAATTTTTTGAGGATAATCATTATCGCCTGCGCGAGTACTTGGAAAAAGTTTCGGGCGTCGTTGACGAACAGGACACGATTGAATTTGCGGACGGCTTTCATAAGCGTTGCGGGATTTGTTATTCGTGGCGATTGAGTGAGGCGGCGCGTTTTGCGGCAGAAAATAATTTTGAAACGTTTACTTCGACGCTTTTCTACAGCAAACACCAGAATCATGAACTGATGAAAAAAATCGCCGAGCACTTTGCTAAGGTGTTCGACGTTAAATTTTTTTATGAAGACTTCCGCGCAGGTTGGCAGGAAGGTATTGATTTAAGTTTAGAGCTTGGACTTTATCGGCAAAATTATTGCGGTTGCATTTTCAGCGAAGAAGAACGTTTCAGCAACGACTTGCGTAAAGCCCGAAAAAAATTCTTCGCTAACCACTAACCACTTATCTCTGACCACTTATCACTTTTCAGCTTGAGCGGCTTTATGTTCTTCGATAATTTTTTCCGCCAATTTATCGGGCATCGGGTCATAATGCGAGAACTTCAAGCTGTAGGAGGCGCGTCCTTGAGTTTGGGAGCGCAAATCCGTCGCATATTTATAAAGCTCGCTTGACGGAATTAAAGCCTTAACTTCGGTCATGCCCTTGCCTTTAGGATCCATGCCCAAAATTTTGCCGCGCTTGCTGTTCAGCTTGCCGATAATGTCGCCCATATAATTTTCGGGAGTCAAAACGGTTATCTCGTCAATCGGCTCAAGTAAAATCGGGTCGGCGGACAAAATGCCCTTCTTAATCGCGATTGAAGTTGCGGTTTTGAAAGCGGCTTCTGAACTGTCGACTGCGTGATAGGAGCCGTCAAACAGATTAACGCTGACATTAACGACAGGATAACCCGCGATAACGCCGTCCGCCAAAGTTTCTTGAGTGCCCTTTTCGACTGCTGGGAAATATTGACGTGGAACACTACCGCCGAAAATGCTTTCCGACCAGACGTTGCCAGTGCCTTCCTTATTCGGACCAATTCTCAGCCAAACATCGCCGTATTGTCCGTGTCCGCCAGATTGTTTCTTGTGCTTGCCTTGAACTTCAACTTCCTTGCGAATAGTCTCGCGATAAGCAACACGCGGCTCGCCCAATACCATTTTAACGCCGAATTTGCGTTGAAGTTTATCGCTCAAAATATCAAGGTGAACTTCGCCGACGCCCTTCAAAATCGTCTGCTTAGTCTCGGCATTTTTAACAAGCATAATCGTCGGGTCTTCGTCTTGCTGACGGACTATCGCGCCAAAGACTTTATCCTCTTCGCCCTTTTTCTCCGAAGTAACAGCCATTGCCAACATCGGTTCGGGATATTTAATGCGTTCGTATTTAATCGGCGCGGCTTTATCGCAAAGAGTATCGCCCGTTTTAGCGGCGGCAAGTTTCGACGTAACGACAATATCGCCCGCGTGTGCAACGTCGACAGGAATTTGTTTCTTGCCCTGCATTGTGAAAAGCCCGCTTAAACGTTCTTGTCCCTCGTCATTTTCAGCGATAAGTTGATAAGTTGCGTCGCCCTTCATATCGCCGCTGATTACGCGCACATAGGACATACGACCGACAAACGGGTCAACCATAGTTTTAAAAATCTGTCCGCTGAAAGGCTCGGTAACTTTGCGCTCGACAAGTTCATCAGTCTTGGGATTAATGCCTTGATAAGCTTTTGAATTGGGCGCGGGGAAGAATTCGACAATACTGTTAAGGAATTTTTTAATGCCGACGTTTTTAAGCGCGGAGCCGACGAACACGGGGAAAACTTTAGCCTCTGCAAAGCCCTGCGCGAGAGCTTGACTGATTTCGTTTTCGTCCAAATCATCAACGTCGCCCTCAAGATATTTTTCCATAAGTTCATCATTGAACTCGGCGACTATATCAAGCATTTCAAGGCGTTTATCTTCAACTTCGTCCGCAACGGGAGCCGCGTCAATCTGTTCGTCATCGGCTTTGACTTTGGAGAAAGCCTTAACTAAATCGACGACGCCTTTAAAGCTGTCTTCTTTGCCGATAGGAATTTGAACGGGGACGACGCTATTGCCGAATTTGTCTTTGAGTTGCTGAAGAACTTTTTCAAAGTCGGCGTGTTCCCTGTCCATTTTAGTTATGAAGAAAGCACGCGGGAGATTCAATTTTTCAGCGAGTGCCCAAGCCTTTTCGGTTTCGACTTCGACGCCCGCGCTTGCCGAAACGACGATAACGGTTGAATCAGCCGCCGCAAGTGCTCCGTGCATTTCCGCTACGAAATCGGGGAAGCCGGGCACGTCGATAGCGTTGATTTTGAAATTCTTCCACTCGGTAGCCGCCAAGCTCGCGCTGATAGACATTTTGCGTTTATTTTCTTCCGGCTCGAAGTCAAGGACGCTGGTGCCCAAATCGACGTTGCCGAGACGAGTCGTCGCGCCGCTGTTAAAGAGTGCCGCCTCAAGCAAAGTCGTCTTGCCTGAGCGACCATGTCCACAGAATGCTACGTTTCTAATGCTTTCGCTTTTGTAGTCTTTCATATTTGAAGTTGTCCCTCCGTAAATTTTTTCGCAAGATTTATTCTATCGTCTTTGAAATTTTCCTGCAAAGTTTTAATTCTTTAAAGCCGCCGCGAGTTTGGCGAATTCTTCAAGGCTTAAAGTTTCTGCGCGGCGTGTAACGTCAATGCCCGACGCCAAAATTTTTTCCCGATTAAAGCCTGCGCCCGCCAAAGCGTTTATCAAAGTTTTTCTGCGCTGAGCAAATGCCGACCGCACGACCTTTATAAAAAAATCTTCGTCGCGGACTTCAAAATTTGGTTTGCGAACGTTGCAGACTACGACCGCGCTTGTAACTTCGGGCGGCGGTAAAAAACATTCGGGCGCAACTTCAAAGGCAATTCGCGGCTCCGAACGAAATTGAACTGCTACTGATAATGCCCCGTAAATTTTCGAGCCGGGCGCGGCAGTCATACGTTCGGCGACTTCGCGTTGTACCATTGTCACGATTTTAGTTACGGGCAAATTTTTTTCAAGCAACGTCAACAGAATTTGCGTTGTTATGTAGTAGGGCAAGTTCGCTACGACTTTGAATTTTTGCGGCATGAGTTCTGCGATATTTATTTTTAAAATGTCGCCTTCGACTAACTTAAAATTTTCGTAGCCCGCGAGTGTCTCTTTTAAGACGGCGGGTAATTTTTTATCCACTTCGACGGCTGTAACTTTCGCGCCCGCCTCAAGCAGTCCTTGCGTCAAAGTCCCTATGCCCGCGCCTATTTCTAAAACTTCATCGCCCGCGCAGATTTCAGCCGCCTCGACCGTTTGCCTAACAATGTCCGCGTCGATTAAAAAATTTTGTCCGAGTCCTTTGACTGCCCGCAATTTAAATTTTTTGAGTATATGGCGCGTCGCCGACGGGTCAGCTATTAACGGATGTAACATTTCTCAACGCCTCCATAAATTCTTGACGTGTCACGCCATAATTATTTAACCGCCGAACGAAAGTTTTAACATTGCCATAACCAATGCCGAGAATCGCTCCGACTTTATCGCGAAGTTTAGAACTGTCCGCGCCGCCCGAAAGTTTGAAGTCAACCATCTCCGCCGCCGTGAATTCATTTCGGGGATTAATTTCAAGCACCCGAACTTTGCTTAACGCCTTTCTGATTGATTCGGGCGTAGCTTGCTCAACTCCAACGTCGTCATTAGCGGTCGCCTCTTCGCGGGGAATGTAGGCGTGCTTAGCGTTCGGAAACTTCTTCGACAAAAAATTTCTGATATTCTCGCCCGCCGAATCGGGGTCGGTTAAAATTATTATCCCGCGCTTTTCATAAGCCGCCGCAATGTTTTGGAGCGTCCGCCTGTCAAAACGAAAGCCGCCCGTCTCTATGCAATCTGCCTCGACTGCACGGCGAACGGCGGCTGTGTCGGATTTCCCCTCGACTATCAAAACTTCTTTAATCAAGAACATTCTCCCCTTGAATCAGCAAATCTTCGACGAGTGCCAAAACATTTTCATGAATATCGGTTGTACTTCGCGGCTGAATTCCTTTGGCACAATCGACGACTTTCCAATTATATTTCTTGGCAAGCTCCTTATAAGTAGTATAAATCTTTGCCATATAAGCGGCGTCGCTCTCGTGAATGTCGTCGCGCCCGCGCTCCTTGCGAAGAATCGCTGAAACTTCGGGCGGCATATCCAAAAAAATTGTCAAGTCGGAACGCGGCAAGCCGTAGCGATTATATTCTAAATCTTCAAGCCACGTCAGAAATTTAGTTCGGTCGCCCTTTTTGCTCAACTTAGCCGCTTGATAAACCATGTTCGATTCAACATAGCGGTCGCTTAAGACGATACCGCCCGCCTCATAAAAATCCTTCCACTCGGAATAACTCGCAAATCTGTCGACGGCGTAGAAGGTTGCCGCCGCATAGGGGTTGACTTCCTCCGCCGTGCCTCCGAAATCGCCGCGCAGATACATTCTGATAAGCGCGGAAGATTCGGATTCGTAATTGGGAAAGCTCAGACGTTTTACTTTGCCTTCCAAATCGCTCAGGCGGTCGAAAAGTTTTCGGGTCTGCGTCGCTTTGCCAGAGCCGTCCGAGCCTTCTATAACGATTAATTTCCCCATATCGGTCACCTCCCAAAAATTTTTGTGGCGAAAGTTAGCAGTAATTATTAGACAAGCCGCAAATATTTCCTGCAAAAATCTATAAATGCCTGTGCGGCTTTTGAAATAAAAAGGGTTATTTTTATGTTCGCCGAATTTTTACGGCTAAAGTTGGGCAGGAAAGCGGGGCGGCTTATGATTGAACTTTGCGACGTGGAAAAAGTTTTTGGTGACGTACGGGCGGTCGATAAGTTAAGTTTTAAAATTTTTAACGGCGAAGTTTTCGGCTTACTCGGCAAGAACGGTGCAGGCAAAACGACTACAATAAAAATGCTGACGTTGCAACTTAAGCCGACGGCGGGCGAAATTTTATTTGAAGGGCAGCCGATTTGCGGCAACGAAATTTCTATTAAGAGTTTGCTCGGTTTGGTACCACAACATTTGAACTTTGACCAAGATTTAACGGTCGAAGAAAATTTAGAACTTCATGCGCGACTTCATCACTTAAAAAAATCTGCGCGGCTTGAGAGGATTGACGAGCTTTTAAAATTCGTAGAGCTGGAGCGAGTTCGTAAATCGTTCGTGCGGGAATTATCGGGCGGCATGAAACGACGATTATTAATAATTCGCGCCTTGATTCACCGACCGAAAATTTTATTCTTAGACGAACCGACGGTTGCGCTTGACCCACAAGTTCGCCGTAAAATCTGGGAGCTGATAAAAAATTTAAAGACGCAGGGAATCACAATCGTATTGACGACGCATTACATAGAAGAGGCAGAATTTTTATGCGACAGGGCGGCAATCCTAAATCGCGGAAAGTTAGTCGCATTAGACACGATAGAAAATCTCTGCGCGGGACAAAGTTTGGAAGAAAAATTCATCGAGCTGACAAAATAAAAATTCCCCTCCGCGTTGAAGGGGAAATTTTTTTATGCGTATATGACGGGGAAGACACCCAGATTTTTTAGCCAAATGCTCTTGTCGTAAACGGCTTTGATTGATTCTTTCAAAGCGTCGTTGCCAACGTCGGTCTCAAGGTCGAAGAAAAAGATATACGCGCCTAAAATCGTCCGAGCGGGTCGGGATTCAATTCGCGTCATGTTCACGCCGCGTTTGGCAAATTCATTAAGCACTTCGCAAAGAGAACCTGCGCGGGAGCCGTCAATCTGACAGATAATCAAAACTTTATCGCCGTCGAAAGTTTCAATCGGAGCGGCGTCGCGTGGACGATAGCCGATTTCAAAAAAGCGCGTGCTGTTATTCGGGTTGTCTTGAATATCTTTCGCGGCGACGGTCAGCCCGTGTAATTTCCCTGCGCGTTCGGTGCAAATGGCGGCGCAAACTTCATCGGACTCGGCAACAATTTCTGCGGCGCGAGCGGTCGAGGTCGTTGAAATAATTTCTGCGTCGGGAAAATTGTTATGGATAAATTTCCTGCACTGCGCGAGCGGCTGAATATGCGAATAAATTTTCTTAACTTCCTTAACGTCAGCGAACGGCTTTGTCATTAAAAAGTTTTTAACCTTCCAAACCAATTCGCGAGTGACAGTCAAGGTATCGCTCCGCGCTAAAGTGTCGAGCGTTATATTTATCGAGCCTTCCAAAGAATTTTCTACCGGTACAAGTCCCGCGTCCAAATTCCGCTCCTTAACTGCCGTCAATACGTCGAATATGTCCGCGCAGATTTCTAACTGAAAATCTTCCCGCGAAAATTTTTTCAGCCAAAGTGCCGCCTCTTCCGAATGCGTCCCCTTCGGTCCGAGTATTCCCAATCTTTTCATCGCCAATCACCTGTCGAATTTTAATTTGCCTAATTCGGGGAAAAGGTCTCCTATTGACTGCGAAAGTCGCTTGGGCTTGAGTAATTCGATTACGGGTTGCATGACGCGGAAAAATTCTTCGTCGTCTTGTAGCAACGTTAAAATTGCCGCCGTATTAGCCGCGTCCGCAAGTGCCGTGTGTTGAGTCCCTTCAAAGTCCCGATTCATCGCGCCGATTGCATGTTTAAGCGCAAGCGAGCTGTGCAAGCCGATTCTATCATCAAACGCCTTTTGCAAATCCCGCCATTGTCGTTCCAATCTGTTTATGTCATAACGCGGCATCTTCAACGCGCATTCGTCCTTAAGCTGATTTATATCCGAATTGCTCCACGAATAAAGCGTCATATCCCACGTACCTATCCAATCCATGAAATTTTGAAACGCCTCAGGGAACAGCGGCTTATCGGCGACTGTCTCATTAGTTATTCCCGTTAATTTCGTTATGTGCTTGGTTATCTCGCCGTATTGCGGACGAACATAACATTGAAACTCGTCGAACTGCTGATAATTTTCGTCGAGCTTAACCGCGCCGAATTCTATAATCTCGTCAGTCGTGAGTTTGCGAATATCTTTAAAACTCTTGCTGACGGGATTCATTTCCAAATCAATCACTACATGAACCAAATTTTTACCCCCCAAAATTTTTTTTAATTAATTCTTGTTGCCGCTAAAAATTTCCTGCCGCAAAAATTTTTTGTTGACATATTTAAATCTGTGTGATAGTATTCGCGCTGTTATGAAACAAGAGTTCATGACAAACGCCGCGGGGTGGAGCAGTCGGTAGCTCGTCGGGCTCATAACCCGAAGGTCGAAGGTTCAAGTCCTTCCCCCGCAACCAACGCTGATGTAGCTCAGTCGGCAGAGCGTATCCTTGGTAAGGATAAGGTCACCAGTTCAATCCTGGTCATCAGCTTCAGGCGGCATAGCTCAGTTGGCTAGAGCAAGCGGTTCATACCCGCTGTGTCCGCAGTTCAAATCTGTGTGCCGCCACTACTTGAGATTAACGCCCCTGCATAAGGGGCTTATTAAATTAATTTCTAGGAGGTTTCAGCATGAGAACGAATATTACTTTGTCCTGCACCGAATGCAAAAACCGCAACTACAGGACTAACAAAAACAAAAAGAATACGCCCGACCGCATCGAAATGAAAAAGTATTGCAAATTCTGCAAGAAACATACCCCGCACAAAGAGACTAAATAGTTTTTAGGAATCAGGAACTAGTTCCTACTAGTCCCCAGTTCCTAAATCCTAGCCACTAATTGGAGCGTGAGAGCATTGTCGGAGCAAAAGGGCGAAAAAAAGGGCATTATCCAATTCATTAAGGAAGTCCGCGCCGAGCTCAATAAAGTTTCTTGGCCGACTAAAAAAGAACTCTTTTCCTATACTGGCGTCGTCGGCTTGGCGGTTATCATCGTCTGCGCATTAATCTGGATTTGCGACACAGCGTTTGCAAAGTTGTTTCGTATCATTCTCGGCTGAAAGGAGATTTTATCATGGATAAAAAAATTCCCGAATCAGAGCGAATTACCGAAAGAGCTTGGTACGTTGTTCATACCTTTTCGGGCTTTGAAAAAAAGGTTAAAGCCACTCTTGACAGCAAAATCGCCGCGCAAGGGCTTGAAGATAAAATTTTTAATGTTATCGTGCCCATGCGTGCCGAATCCGAATTCAAGGACGGAAGACGCCGCCTTGTTCAGAAAAAAGTTTTTCCCGGTTACGTCCTTGTCGATATGATTGTCAATAATAATACTTGGTACGTCGTCCGCAATACGCAAGGCGTCACGGGCTTTGTCGGTTCCGAGAAAGACCCTATTCCGCTTAGCCCCGAAGAGGCAGAGAGAATTTTAACCGAGCTTGTCGACGGACGCGCCACCGATAATACTCTCGGTTTTAAAGTCAATGACAACGTCCGCATTATCGACGGCATTTTTGAAAATCGCCTTGCGGTCGTCAAGAAAATCGACGCGGCTAAACAACGCCTTAAAGTTTTGGTTGAAGACATGCCTGTTGATTTGGATGTCAGCCAAGTTGAAAAGATTTAATATAGTTATTAGGAATCAGGAACTAGGAACTAATTACTAATTACTGCTGGTTCCCAGTTCCTAACAACTAGTTCCTAGTTCTTCATCGAAAGGAGGTGCTCACATGGCAAAAAAAGTTACCAAAGTCGTCAAACTTCAGGTTCCTGCGGGTAAAGCTACTCCCGCGCCGCCTGTAGGTCCTGCGCTCGGTCAGGCGGGCGTCAATATTATGGCGTTCGTCAAGGAATTCAACGACCGCACTGCGCAACAAGCCGGCTTGATTATTCCTGTCGAAATTTCGGTTTACGAAGACCGCTCCTTTACCTTCATAACCAAAACTCCGCCGGCGGCTGTCCTGCTTAAAAAGGCGGCGGGTATCGAAAAAGCTTCCGGCGAACCTAATAAAAATAAAGTCGCTAAGCTTCCCCGCGCTAAGGCTCAAGAGATTGCCGAATTGAAAATGAAAGACCTCAATGCGGCGTCTATCGAGGCGGCTACGCGCATGATTGAAGGTACTGCCCGCAGTATGGGCATTGAAATTGTTGCGTAGGAATCAGGAGCAAGGAACTAATTCCTACCAGTCCCCAGTTCCTAAATCCTAGTTCCTAAACAGTGGGAGATTTATTCGTTAATACCACAGGAGGAAATTTTTAATGGCAAAGCAAAGTAAAAGATTCAATGCGGCGCAAGCCCTTATCGAAAAAGGAAAATTCTATTCCGTTGATGAGGCTGTCGAACTCGTAAAGAAAACCGCTACCGCAAAATTCGACGAGACGATTGAACTTCATGTTCGCTTAGGCGTCGATCCTAAATATGCCGACCAACAAGTTCGCGGCGCGATTGTCCTGCCGAACGGTATCGGCAAAAGCAAAAGAGTTTTGGCATTCGTTACGGGCGAAAAAGCTCAAGAGGCTCAAGCGGCAGGCGCGGATTACGTCGGTTCCGATGATCTCGTTGCCAAAATTCAAGGCGGCTGGTTCGATTTCGACGTTGCAGTTGCTACGCCCGACATGATGCGCATTCTCGGTCGTTTGGGTAAATTGCTTGGTCCTCGCGGACTTATGCCTAACCCTAAACTCGGCACCGTCACTACCGACATTGCTAAGGCTATCAGCGAACAAAAAGCCGGTAAGGTCGAGTACCGCACCGATAAGCAGGGCAACATTCACTGCCCCATTGGTAAAAAATCTTTCGAGGACATCAAACTCAAAGAAAATTATCAGACGCTTATCGATACCTTGATTCGCGTTAAACCGGCGGCGGCTAAGGGACAATATATCAAGTCCATTACGTTAGCGGCGGCTATGGGTCCAGGCGTCCCGATTCAAATTTGATAGCTTTCAGGGATAAGAGATAAGGATTCAGCTGTTAGGAAAAGGAAAACCCTAGTCCCTAGCTCCTAGTCCCCAGTCCCTACAATCAGACCGCAGAAGGCAAGTTCGGCACGCCGATTAAAGTACTTGCTCAGGTCGAAAGTAACTTTGACATTAAAAGTTCCTTCGATCTGCGCGGTCGAAGGATTTTTTCATTAACAAACAGGAGGTGAAATTTTTATGGCAGTTACTAGCAAAGTGACACCCAAAAAAGAGGCTGTCGTCGCCGAAATTAAAGGCTGGCTGACTTCCGCTAAGGGCGTCGTTTTGACAAGCTACAACGCGCTTGACGTTGCTACCGATACCCAACTGCGTCGCGAACTCCGTGCGGCGGGCGTTAAATATAAAGTCGTCAAAAATACCATGCTCCGTATTGCCGCTCAACAGGCTGGCATTCAAGGGCTTGATTCTCATCTCGAAGGTACTACCGCGATTGCTTTTTCGACGGAAGATCCGGTCGCGCCGTCCAAAGTCATTTGCGACTTCATGAAGAAAAATAAGCTCGAAGACAAGGGCATTCTCACTATCAAAGTCGGTATGGTCGAGGGCAAAGTTATCGATGCTAAAGGCGTTAAAGCTCTTGCCAATTTGCCGAGCCGCGAACAACTCGTCGCAAAATTGCTTGGCAGCATGAACGCTCCCATTGCCAACTGCGTCGGTGTCTTGTCGGCTGTTATTCGCAATTTCGTCGGCGTCGTCGATGCTATTCGCGAAAAGAAGGAAAAAGAGGCGGCGGCGTAAAAGCAATTAGGAATTAGAAATGCGCAATGCGTAATGAAAATTTTTGGAGGTAAACATACAATGACTAAAGAAGAAATTATGCAAGCTATTGAAAGCATGACAGTTCTCGAACTCAGCGAACTCGTCAAAGCTATGGAAGAAAAATTTGGCGTTTCTGCGGCGGCTCCTGTAGCTGTTGCGGCTGCTGGTCCTGCTGCTGCGGCGGCTGAACCCGAAGAAGAAAAAACCGAATTCGACGTTGTTCTTGCTAATGTCGGCGCGGAAAAAATTAAGGTTATCAAAGCTGTCCGCGAGGCAACTGGTCTTGGTCTCAAAGAGGCTAAAGCTCTTGTCGACGGCGCACCCGCTCCCGTCAAAGAAAAAATCTCGAAGGCTGACGCTGAGGCTCTTAAAGCTAAACTCGAAGAAGTCGGCGCAACCGTTGAGATTAAATAATTTGCGCAAGCGTATACAAATTTTCTATAAACCCTCGCTCGAAGTTTTGGGCGGGGGACTTTTTTGTCGCAATGTTCATGTTGAATTGCTGAAAACTTTCTGATATAATCGCGCCAATGCCGTACCTCCGAGTTCGCAGTTATAGGTACTTTAGGAGGGAGGTGAGAAGTATGTCCGAAGTACTCATTACTTTAGGAGTGACTGTGGTCGGAACAGCCATTGGCGGCATTATCAGCGGCGTGGCTACCTACTACATCATTAAACGGTTTTTCTAAATCGGCAGAACATCTATCCTTAACAGCCCGCTAACCGAGTCGCATCGGTTATGGCAAAACGAAGCCCCCGCTCGGTGTCGCAATCCGTACGGGGGTTTTCGTTTTCGGTTTAAAGTATGTTCGAACTGCAGTACTCATTACAGTTGTTGTCTTAATTGACAATAACAATTTACCACAGAATTATTTTTTTGTCAATGACTCGTAAAACTCCACAAGCCGCGCTACTATTGTTAGTTCGTCATCCAAAATTTTTTTGTCGCAATGTTCATGTTGAATTGCTGAAAACTTTCTGATATAATTTCGCCAATGCCGCGCCTCAACAGGCGGTAACTTGACGCTTGAGGAGGGAGGTGATTATTGTGGAGGAGTTTTTCCTTACGCTCGGTGCTAGTATTATTGGCGGTGCTATTGGAACGGTTCTCGGAAACGTCATTACATACTACATCGCAAAGAAATTTTTCTAAGCGGCAGACACTTCTGCTCTCTAACTGCCCCAGATAATCGGATTCACTAACCGGTTAGGCAAAACGAAGCCCCGCACGGGTCACTACTCCGGCGGGGTTATTCGTTTCGGTGATTATTGTGCTCGATAGTTTCCTTACGCTTTTATTGTTTATCTAGCGTTTAAAATTTACCACATACATATTTTTTTGTCAAGGCAAAACGAAGCCCCCGTACAGTTTAGCAACCTGCGCGGGGGTTTTCGTTCAGTGTTATTTATGGTCGAACTGCAGTGTTTCTTACAGTTGTTGTCTTAATTGACAATGGCAATCTACTACAGAATTATTTTTTTGTCAAGGAGTCGTAAAGCTCCATAAGCCGCGCCACTATTGCCGATTCGTCGTCCAAAATTTTTTTGTCGCAATGTTCATGTTGAATTGCTGAAAACTTTCTGATATAATCGCGCCAATGCCGTACCTCCGAGTTCGCAGTTATAGGTACTTTAGGAGGGAGGTGAGATTTATGTTCGAAGTACTCGTTGCTTTGAGCGTGGCTACGGTTGGCGGAGCACTCGGTACCTT
>JAFYNH010000022.1 GCA_017549815.1 Selenomonadaceae bacterium | reverse complement strand
TTGTCTTGATCTTCCCAGTAAGAGTAGTGTTGCCAGCCAATTTCAGTGAAGGTTCTGAACATTGTCCAAAGCCTCCAATTCTTCTTCCGTGAAAGTTACAACTTTGCCTTGTTTGTATTGCTCTGTACTGCGTTCGATTTCGGCGTAGAAACGAGCGGCGCGAATAACCTTCGGGAGGTCGAATTTGCCTTCAGCCATCATGTCTTTAAGTTCCAAGACGAAGTATTTCAATTCGAGCGGCGTGAAGGTAACATTCTCCGTTACGTTTAGGATTTCGGGATTCAAAGTTTGTGCTTCAATCATATTAATCAACTCCTTATTAATATTTTACAACGTTGAAAAAATTTTTTCAATCAAAAGATTGTCGCTCAAAAAGGGCGGCGATTTTTTGTTATAGACAGTTTGACAAAGGAACAGTATAATGTAAGACGAAAAGGAGAATAATACATGCGAAAAAAATGGATAGTGCGGGAATCAAATCCCGTCGAAGTTAAAAGGATTGCGGAAACTTTAGGAGTAAGTGAATTAACAGCAAAAATATTATATCAACGCGGAATAAAGGACGCGGCGTCGGCGAAAAATTTTTTGGAACCCGAAGCCGCGCCCTTTAACGATCCGTTTCTAATGCTGGGAATGCGTGAGGCTGTCGACAGAATTAAAAAAGCTCTCGATAACAACGAGAAAATTTGTATTTACGGCGATTATGACGTTGACGGAATGAGCGCGTCGGCGATATTGATTCGGACGCTTAGGAATTTGGGCGCGAATGTAGAAAGTTATATTCCCGACCGTTCGGAAGGCTACGGGCTGAATGTTCCTGCTTTGCAAAGTATTTCTGCGGACGGCGCGGGACTTTTGATAACCGTTGACTGCGGAATCACCAACGAGAAAGAAATTTCGGCGATAAAAGACGCTTTGGACGTAATAGTTACAGACCACCATTTACCCGCGCTTGAAAAAGTAGAATCGGCGGTTGCGGTTGTCAATCCGAATCAGAAAGGCTGTCTTTATCCAGAAAAAAATTTATGCGGTGCGGGCGTGGCGTTCAAATTAAGTCAAGCCTTGATGAACGAACTGCGCGGCGTCGATATACAAACTAACACGACAGACATAGAAATAACGGCAATGGCGACAGTTGCAGATTTAGTGTCGCTCGTCGGCGAAAATAGAAAAATCGTGCGCATGGGCTTAAAGAAA
Organism: Selenomonadaceae bacterium; assembly: GCA_017549815.1. Classification (GTDB taxonomy): domain Bacteria; phylum Bacillota; class Negativicutes; order Selenomonadales; family Selenomonadaceae; genus Quinella. The sequence goes on along the minus strand of JAFYNH010000022.1, from coordinate 7,456 downwards.
ATGCGCGAAACAACTTGCATAGGATTGAAAGCCCTGTTGAATTCGGCAGGGTTGGGAAATAAAAGAATATCGGCGGGACACGTGGCATTTCAAATAGCTCCGCGCTTGAATTCGGTCGGGCGATTGAAAACTGCGCGGGAAGGGCTGAAACTTTTGCTTATGGAAGACGCGGAAGAGGCAAAAATATTGGCTCGGCAGTTGGAAAAAATGAATCAGCAGAGAAAAGACATAGAAAATAAAATTTTAGTCGAGGCAGAGGAAAAAGTCCGTTTAATGCGCGAAGAACGCGGCGGCGATTTATGTACGCTGGTAATTGCTGGGAATGACTGGATTGACGGCGTAATCGGATTGACGGCGTCGAAATTGGTCGAGCGATACAATTTGCCAACGATAATCTTGACGACGCATGACGGGATAAGTTATCGCGGCTCGTGCAGGAGCATTTTAACGTTGCACATGAAAAACGCCCTTGACTCCATGTCAGAATTATTTGAGCAATACGGCGGACACTCGCAAGCGGCAGGCTTAAGCATTTCGGCAAAAAATTTGGCGGAGTTTGCCGAGCGATTCGATAAATACGTCCGAGAAAAATTATTGGACGAAGACTATCAGCCGATTTTGAACGTGGACGCGCTAATCAATCCGTCGGAGATAAGTTTTGAGGTGGCAGAGGAATTTAATAAATTTGAGCCTTACGGCTTAGGCAATCCGCGCCCGATATTGGCTTGCAAAAATGTTCGTGGAAGTTTTTCAAAGGTGCTGGGCAAAGAAGGAACGCATTTAAGTTTTGAAATCGCGTCGGAAGATAAAAGGATTAGAGCGGTGGCTTGGAATTGCGGAAATCTCGCGCCGTTGGTCGAAAATGAATTGATAGATATAGCCTATGAGCCAGAATTGAACGAGTGGCAGGGCGAAGTTCGCATTCAATGCAGTATATCGAGCTTGGAGCCAGCGTCGGAGGGCGAATCAGCTTTAAGTCGCGAGCAACTTTTGGAAGTCTACAATTTCTTACGGACGGCGAACAGTTTTACGGAGCGATTTAATTTATGTTCGCTGGTTCGGGAGTTTAACAGCCAGAGCGGTAAAAATTTATCGACGTATGCTTTCGACGGAGCGATAAAAATTTTCGAGGAATTAGGCTTGATTATAATCGACCGCGATAAAAAAACTTTTGATTTGCCGCGCCCCAAAATCAAATTGGAGCTGACGAATTCGCGAACATACCGATTGGAAATGCGGGCGCAAAAAAAAATTAAAACTCCAGAGCCAATAACGAGCGGCAAAGTAATTTCGTTGACAGAGGCGATTAAAAAGCGTTCAATGAAACTGTGAAAAAAATTTAGGACTGCGCGGAAAAAATCTGCGCGGTCTTTTTTTAGCGGTAGACAGTTTTAATAAAGAATTGTACAATCTTTTAAGGACAGGAGGCGATAAGTATGAACGACAAGGGCAAACCACCCGTAACGATAGAATTTTTGAAGGACGCGGTCAAAAGTTACCAGCCCGAAGCGAATTTTGAACTAATGGAGCGGGCATATATCGTTGCAAAAGAAGGACACGCGGGACAAACGCGAGCATCGGGCGAGCCGTATATAAATCACCCGCTGAACGTCGCCGCAATCTTAACGGAACTGCAACTAGACGACGTAACGATAACCGCCGCCCTTCTTCATGACGTAGTTGAGGATACACTCTTCACGCTAGACGAAATCGAAGACATGTTCGGCAGTGAAATCGCATTGCTAATCGACGGCGTAACGAAAATCGGAAAGATTCACTTCAAAAGCAAAGAGCAACAACAAATCGAGGCGTATAGGAAATTAATCATAGCGACGGCGAAGGACTTGCGCGTCATCTTGATAAAACTAGCCGACCGCCTGCACAACATGCGGACATTGAAATTCATGGAGGAGCCAAAACGTAAACGCATTGCCAAAGAAACTATGGAACTCTACGCGCCATTGGCAAATCGGCTAGGCATTTCAAATATAAAGTGGGAGCTTGAAGATTTATGCCTGCGCTACCTTGAGCCGGATATTTATTATGAGCTAGTCGAACACGTTAAGCAGAAACGGCGCGAGCGACAAATTTATATAAGCGAGGCTGTGCGATTAATCGAAGAGGAATTTGACGAATTAGAAATTCATGCGTCGATAAGCGGGCGGGCTAAACATTTCTACAGCATTTATAAAAAAATGATGCGCGACCATAAGGAAATCGGCGAAATTTACGATTTGTCCGCCGTCAGAATTTTAGTCGACGACATTAAGGACTGCTATAACGTGCTCGGCGTGATTCATTCTAAATGGCGTCCTATTCCCGGCAGATTCAAAGATTATATCGCCATGCCAAAGAGTAACGGCTATCGTTCGCTACATACGACGGTTATGGCTCTGGGCTATCCGCTAGAAATTCAAATTCGGACGTTCGCAATGCATAAAATTTCGGAATTCGGCGTTGCGGCGCATTGGAAGTACAAAGAAAGCGGAGCCTCCAAAGCCGCTAACAGCGACCGCGACCAAAAAATTTCTTGGCTCCGTCAAATGGCAAAGTTGCAAAAGGAAATCAAAGACCCGAAGGAATATCTTGAGGCATTGAAGTTAGATTTCTTCAGCGACGAGGTATTTGTCTTCACGCCCGGCAGAGATTTAGTCGTCCTGCCTAAAGGCTCCAACCCTATTGATTTTGCCTACCGAATTCACACGGAAGTTGGTCATCACTGCACAGGCGCGAAGGTAAACGGGCGAATTGTTCCGCTTGAATATAAACTTCAGAACGGCGACTTCGTTGAGGTCGTGACGAATAAATCTAACAATGGTCCTAGCCGCGATTGGCTTAATATAGTTGCGTCGAGTGATACGCGCCAAAAAATTCGTGCGTGGTTCAAAAAGGAAAATCGCGAAGAAAATATTGAACACGGTATGGAGCTTATCAATGAGGAAATTAAAAAGCTCGGCTACGCGCCAAAAGACTTTTTAAAAGAAAATCGGCTGGCGGAAGTCGCTAAGCGCATGGGAATTGCCGACGTAGACGATTTACTTGCGGGCGTCGGCTATGGTGGCACGTCGGTTCATTCGGTTATTACTAAGCTTGCCGAAATTCATAAAAAGGAAATTAAAACTCCGTCCGAAGTTTCAGATTTGCTCGCCGAGATTAAAAAAATCCCAGAACGCAAGCGGAAAAATTCTGATATAGGCGTTTTGGTCGAGGGAAAAAGCGGCTTTGTTGTTAGGCTCGCTAAATGTTGTAATCCGATACCGGGCGACGAAATTTCTGGCTATATTACTCGCGGGCGTGGAGTTTCGGTACACCGCGCAGATTGTCCAAACATTCTTAACGGTCAATCCGACGTTAATCGCATGATTGAGGTTAGTTGGGACGCCAATAACGAAGAACTTTATACCGTCGAACTTGAAATCGTCTGCGAGGACAATACGGGCGTCCTTGCCAGTTTAATAGCCGTGCCCGCCGAGATGAAACTCAATCTGCATTCGATTCACGCTGTCCCTAATAAATACAACAAAACGTCGACGGTTAATCTTAGTGTTGAAATTAAAAATGCCGCGCAGGTTTCCGAATTTATGAATAAACTGCGCCGCGTTGAAAAAGTTTATAGCGTAATTCGTCCGATGAAAATTGTCGGGGGTGATTAATTGGACGGGATTTATTTGATTTTAGTTATGATAGTGACGGGCGGCGCGATAGCCTTTATTGGCGACAAACTCGGAACGAAAATCGGCAAGAAACGCCTTTCGATATTTGGCTTGCGTCCGCGTCATACGTCAATGATTGTAACGGTCGTTACGGGTTGTCTGATAACGGGGCTGTCAATCGGCTTTATGGCTCTTATTTCGCAAAATGTCCGCACCGCGCTTTTCGGCATGGACGAATTAAGGGCGACAATGGACGCAACGCTTGCAGAACTCGATGAGGCGACTGAAAATTTACTTTTAGCTCAAGAAGAATTTGAGAAGGCGAATACAAATTTGCGGGAGTCTAAGGAAGAAATTGTTGCGCTGAAAAGTGAACAGGAAGAACTTCGCGCAGAAAGGGAACGCCTTAAAGAGGGCAACGACCGACTTGAGGCTACGAATTCCGAGCTTTCCGCGCAGAATGAAAATCTTTCTGGCACAAACGCCACTCTTGAGGCTGATAATAAAAAGCTCGGCGAATTCAACGTTACTTTGACAGCCGATAACGAGCGACTTTCTTCAAACAACGAGAAACTTTCTTCCGATAACGAAAAACTTACTGCCGATAACAGCGAACTTGAGGAACGCAATAAACATCTGCGCGACGGCATAATTGCAATTCGGGAGGGCGATATAACTTTGCGGGCTGGTGAAGTTTTAGCTGGCGGAGTTATAAAGGGCGGTCGAAATGCTGAAGAAATTGCCGAAGACATCAACGAGCTTGCAAGACAGGCGACGCAAAACCTTATTCAACGTTTTGGCGGCGATGAAGATAATTCGGTTTGGATTTATCAGCCCGAATTACAACGGGTTATCGGCGAGATTGAATCAGGCGGACGCGACATGGTTTTAAGAATCACGGCGGCTGGCAATATGGTTCGCGGCGAGCCTGTACGTTCGCGCCTTGAAATTTATCCGAACAATTTAGTTTTTAAGAAGGGCGAAGTGATTCTTACTAAAACTTACGAACTCGGCGAAGAAAATCAGCCCGAAATAATTCTGCAGGACTTTTTGTCGGATATAAATGGAATAGCGGTTGCAAAGGGCAGTTTGGCAGACCCGTTGACGGGGAGCGTCGGGAGTATGGACGGCACGCAACTTTATGAAATTATTGATTCGCTTATGACGGCTAAAGGGAAAATTTTATTGAAGGCGACGGCTCGCGATGAAACAACTTCGCTCGGTCCGCTTAGATTGAATATAAAATTGGAGCAGAAATAATGTTTATGGGAATAGACCCGGGACGCGATAAATGCGGCGTGGCGATTTTAACGGCGGCGGGGGAGATAAAATTTCAGCGCGTCATTCCGACGGAAGAACTCGACGCCGCGATAAAAAATCTTGCGGCAGAATTCGCGATAGAAAAGGTGATATTAGGCGACGGCACAACGCATAAGGCGGCGGCTCAAAAAGTCAAAGCGGCAGGCTTAACGTTTGAACTCGTCGACGAAAAGCATACGACCGAAGAGGCGCGGCGCGAATATTGGGTAAAAAATCCTCCGCGAGGTTGGCGGAAATTTTTACCGACTTCAATGCAGGTGCCGCCCGAACCTGTCGACGCCATTGTTGCGGAAATTTTAGTTAGGAGATTTTTGGCAAGGTGAGTTATTAGCTTTCAGCTTGGAGCTTTAAGCTTTAAGGAAAAACCCTGAATCCTTATCCCTGAATCCTGAAAGCTATCTATCAGCTTCGGCTAATGTCGAGGCTCTTTTTTTACGCAAAAAAAAATCGCCCGAAGGCGAAAAATTTTTTTATTCAAATTCAAACAGCGTCGGCTTGTCATTTTCTTTAGGATAAGCAACGCCCATGTGAAGATAACCCGCCTCAGTGACGACGCGCCCGCGAGGAGTCCGCATTATAAATCCCAGTTGCAAAAGGTAAGGCTCGTAAATGTCTTCAATCGTCTCGCGAGTCTCACTTATCGCGGCGGCAAGAGTATCTAAGCCGACAGGACGCCCGCCGAATTTTTTTATCATGGCATTTAGTAATCGACGGTCGGTATGGTCAAGCCCTGCGCGGTCAACCTCAAGCGCAAGCAATGCTTTATCGGCAATTTCGTCAGTTATAACTTTGGAGCCTTCAACCTGCGCGAAGTCGCGAACACGTTTTAATAATCTGTTGGCAATGCGCGGCGTCCCTCTCGAACGACGGGCAATTTCCTCTGCGCCGTTTGATTCAATCGGGATTTTTAAAATCTGCGCGGCTCGCGTGATTATCTCGACCAATGCTTCCGTCGAATAATATTCAAGGCGTGAAATCACTCCGAATCTGTCTCTTAGCGGCGGCGATAACGCTCCTGCCTTTGTCGTCGCTCCGATTAACGTAAATGGCGCAATGTCTAAGCGTATACTCCGTGCCTTTGGCCCTTTGCCGATTATTATATCAAGCGCGAAGTCTTCCATTGCCGAATATAAAATTTCTTCGACTTGTCGGCTCAAGCGGTGTATCTCGTCGATAAATAAAACGTCTCTGTCATGCAAATTTGTCAAGATTGAGGCTAAGTCGCCCGCCCGTTCGATTGCAGGTCCGGAAGTCTGTTTGAAATTTACGCCGAGTTCATTAGCTATTATCGCCGCTAAAGTCGTCTTGCCCAGTCCCGGAGGGCCATATAATAAAACGTGGTCGAGAGCCTCGCGACGCTTAACAGCGGCTTTTACAAACACAGATAAATTTGCCTTAGCCTTGTCCTGCCCGATATATTCATACAATCTGCGCGGTCGCAAGCTATATTGCCAATCGTCCGCGCTTTGCTCAATCGTCGAAATTATTCGTTCGTCCAAAAGCCGTCACCAACTTTATTTCCGCGCAGAAAATCGGCGGCATTAAGTTTCTTTGAATTGGGAGCTTGTATTTCTAAAATCTCAATCGAACCGTCGCCCGTCCCTACTAAAAATCTTTGCCCGATAATTTTTATCTCTCCCGATGAAAGATTTTCTTCAGTAAGTCGTGAACGCCAAATTTTATATTTCCCAGAACGCGCTCCGCCATAAAGTCCGCGAATTAAATTATGAATCTCCCGCGCAGATTTTTTCCAATCGATTAAGCCTGTATCCTTTTTCAACAGCGGCGCATAACATGACAGCGAATCATCTTGCTTTATCGGTTGAAGTCCGTCCATTTGCAATTTGTAAAGCGTTTTGAGCAATAAATCCGCTCCGACCGTCATTAAGCGTTCGCGCAGTTCGGGCAATATCATTTCCTCCGAGATTTTAACTTCGCTCTGTAAAAGTATGTCGCCCGTGTCCAAGCCCGCGTTCATTTGCATTGTCGTTATCCCCGTCACGGTTTCGCCGTTAATTATCGCCCATTCAATCGGAGCTGCCCCGCGATATTTCGGCAACAACGACGCATGTACATTTATACAACCAAAGCGCGGTATATCCAAAATTTTTTGCGATAAAATTTGTCCGAACGCTACCACGACTATTAAATCTGGTTTAAGCGCGGCGAGTTGTTCGACGACTTCGGGAGCTTTGACTTTGAGCGGCTGAATCACGCGCAGATTATTTTCTTCGGCGAAGACTTTCACGGGCGGCGGCAAAAGTTTATGTCCGCGTCCTTTAGGTCTGTCGGGTTGAGTTACCACGCAAATTATTTCCGTTTTATCCGTCAACGCCGCTAAACTCGGTACTGCAAAGTCGGGCGTTCCCATAAATATTACTTTTAATTTCTCCATTTAAATTTCCTCACGGATTACATTTTTTGCACGGGATATAGCCCGCGTTAATCGCCTCTTCGCGAGTGTTCATAAAAACTTTATTGTC
>JAFYNH010000021.1 GCA_017549815.1 Selenomonadaceae bacterium | reverse complement strand
TTACCAGCCGTTGAATCACATCAATCAATTTTTTCACGTCGTCGAAGTGCAAACCCGTCGTCGGCTCGTCCATTATGTAAATATTCGCCGCCCTGCCTAAAGGTCGCGCCAATTCATACGCTAATTTCACCCGTTGAGCCTCGCCGCCGCTAAAAGTGTTCGCAGATTGTCCTAATTCGATATATCCAAGTCCAACATCGCTTAAAACTTGCAAAATCCGCTTTATCGCCGGAACGTTCGCGAAAAATTCCAAAGCTTCATCAACCGGCATATTCAGCACGTCAGAAATATTTTTGCCCTTATATTTGACTTCCAAAGTCTCCGCGTTAAATCTCGCGCCCTTGCAAACGTCGCAGGTAACATAAACGTCGGGCAGAAAGTTCATCTGGATTTTAAGGACGCCATTGCCGCCGCAACTTTCGCAACGCCCGCCTTTAACATTGAAACTGAACCGCCCTGCCTTATAGCCGCGCATTTTGGCACCGTTTGTCTCGGCGAAAAGTTTTCGGATATGGTCGGCGACGCCCGTATAAGTCGCAATGTTTGAACGCGGCGTCCTGCCAATCGGATCTTGGTCTATCATCGTGACTTTGTAGTCCATTTCCTTAAGACGCGGATAAATCACTTCCTCAACCAGCGTCGACTTGCCCGAACCCGAAACGCCCGTTATCAACGTCAATGTATTCAGCGGAAGGCTCACACTCGGCATTTTCAGGTTGTTTATTCGCGGACATTTAAATTCTATATATGTAGAATTTGTGCGACGAGCCGCCGGAATCTCTATTTTTTTGCGTTTTGCAAGATAATCGCCCGTCAAAGAGTTTTTTTCTGCCGAAATTTCCTCCGCAGTACCTTGCGCAATAACTTCACCACCAAATTTGCCCGCGCCGCGCCCTATATCGACAATTTCATCAGCCTCGCAGATAGTTTCTTCGTCATGTTCAACGACTATTAATGTATTGCCCAAGTCGCGCAGATTTTTTAACGTCGCCAAAAGTTTTTGATTGTCATGCTGATGAAGTCCTATTGAAGGTTCGTCCAAAACATATAAAACGCCCGTCAATGCCGAACCTATCTGCGTCGCAAGCCGAATTCGCTGACTTTCGCCGCCGCTTAACGTCGCTGACTTCCTTGATAAGCTTAAATAATCCAAGCCTACGTCGCATAAAAATTTTAGCCGCGAATTTATCTCCTTGAGAACCTGCGCGGCTATTTTTTTATCTGTATCATCAAGCTCAAGCGTGTTAAAAAATTTTAAGCAAGCGTCAACACTCATATCAACAATCTGCGCGATATTTTTACCAGAAATTTTTACACTCAAGGCTTCAGGATTCAATCTGCGCCCATTACAGGCGGGGCAAGCGTCTTCGGGCAAGTCGGTATATTTAAAATCATGAACCGCCGCCATCCATTCATACATTGTCGACCACTCGCGCAGGTTAAAAATTTTTCCAAGCCCGTTGCATTTCGGACAAGCTCCTTTCGGACTGTTAAAAGAAAAAAGTTGCGGCGTAATGTCCGGAAGACTTATTCCGCAATCGACGCAAGCATTTTTTTCACTGAACGTCAAAATTTTATCGTCCATCTCCACGAAGACAATCCCGTTGCCGAATTTCAACGCCGTCTCCAATGAATCAGCCAACCTTGAGCGCACGCCGTCACGATTAACCAGCCTATCAACGACAAGTTCAATCGTATGCTTTTTAGTCTTGGCTAAAGAAATTTCTTCGTCGAGTTCGCGAATTTTTCCGTCAATCTTAACGCGAACAAAGCCCGCCGCGCTAAGCTTTTCAAAAATATTTTTATGCGTGCCCTTCTGCTGATTAACAATCGGCGCAAGTAAACTAAAGCGCGTACCTTCCGGCAAACTTAAAATTTGGCTTAAAATTTGGTCGACGCTCTGACTTTTAACGGGCTTGCCGCATTTCGGACAATGAGGCTTGCCTATTCGGGCGAACAACAGCCGAAGATAATCATAAATTTCTGTGACCGTGCCGACTGTCGAGCGCGGATTATTATTCGTCGTCTTTTGATTAATCGCAATGGCGGGACTTAAGCCTTCAATGTGCTCAACGTCGGGTTTATCGGGCAAACCCAAGAATTGGCGCGCATAACTGGATAAACTTTCCATATAACGCCTTTGACCTTCCGCGTAGATTGTATCGAAGGCAAGCGAACTTTTACCGCTCCCAGAAACGCCCGTTATCACGACGAATTTATCACGCGGGATTTCGACGTTGATATTTTTCAAGTTATGGACGCGAGCACCGCGAATTTTTATCCAATCCAAAATTTTTCCTCCGTTAAATGTGATATAATTCTAATCAAACAAACTAAGCTGACCGCGTGGAGTAATTTTTTCTTGTCGAAGATTTTTTGGCGGCTTTGGACTTTTTAAAGTGCCGCGCTTAAATTTTTCGGCAATTCGGCGGGCGAGTTCGTCGCAACGTTCATTGAAAAAATTCCCAGCGTGCCCCTTAACCCAATTAAAATTCACGCCGCGAGTTACAATCAATTCGTCAAGTTCGAGCCATAAATCTTTATTGAGCACTTGCCCGCCCGTCGAAGTTTTCCAGCCGTTGCGTTTCCAATTCGCGAGCCAACCCTTAGTAAAAGCATTTTTTAGATAGCTACTGTCCGTGAAAATATCTGCGCGGTCGCCCGACGAAATTTTTTCGAGAGCCTTAATCGCCGCCGTCAGCTCCATGCGATTATTAGTCGTATGTTCTTCGCCGCCGTAAATTTCCATACGCTGATTTTGTTCGTCGACGATAACCGCCGCCCAACCGCCCGCGCCCGGATTGCCCAGACACGAACCGTCGGTATAAATTTTAAAATTCATATCAAACCTCCGAAGGGAATTAAAATGATTCAGGAAAAATTAAAGACGTTGCCCGAATCGCCGGGCGTCTACCTCATGAAAGATATTTGCGGGAAAATTATCTACGTCGGCAAAGCTCGCGTCCTTAAAAATCGCGTCCGCCAATATTTTCAATCGAATAAAAATCACGGCGCGAAGATTAAAGCAATGGTTGCCAAAATCGCCGACTTCGAGACGATTATCACCGCGAACGAAGTCGAAGCTCTGATTCTTGAATGCAATTTGATTAAAAAATATCGCCCGCGCTACAATATCAGCCTCAAGGACGATAAAAGTTATCCTTATCTCAAGCTGACTGCCGAAGATTTCCCGCGAATAGTTTTGACGCGGCGAGTTATTCACGACGGTTCGCGATATTTCGGACCTTATACGAATGGGCTTGCCGTAAAGGAGACGTTGCAACTTTTACGAAAAATTTTCCCGCTTAGGACGTGCAAGACTTTTGCTAAGCGTCCGTGTTTGGCGTTTCACATTAAGCGTTGCCTTGCGCCCTGTGCAAATAAAGTTTCACGCGAAGATTATATGCGTTTTGTCAATGCGGCGGAGAAATTTTTAGAAGGGCGAACCGCGCAGGTTGAAAGAGAACTTTCCGCGCAGATGACGGCGGCGGCTGATGCTTTGAACTTTGAACAGGCGGCGAAGTTCCGAGATATTTTGGTAGCGATAAGGAAAGTTACGGAGAAACAAAAAATAGTTACTGATTCGGGCGACGCGGATGCAATCGGCTTGGCGCGACTTGACGGCGAAACTTGCGCACAGATATTTTTTATTAGGGACGGCAAAGTCACTTGGCGCGAGAATTTTTTATTAAGTAATGCTTACGACGAACCCGACGCAAAAATTTTAGCGGAGTTTATCAAGCAATATTATTCACGCGCTAAAATATTGGCGACAGAAATTCTATTACCAGCGACTTTAGCGGAAGATGATTTAAAAATTTTGGCTGAATGGCTGAACGTAAAATTAATCGAGCCGAAACGCGGCGTAAAACGTTCGCTGGTAGAAATGGCAACGGAAAATGCAATGAGGAATTTGGAATTAGGAATGAGGAATGAAATTGCTTTGGAGGAGCTTAAAAATTTTTTGAACTTGCCGCGATTGCCCAAGCGTATGGAGTGCTTTGACATTTCGCATATACAAGGCGCGGAAACTGTGGCGTCAATGGTTGTATTTGAAAACGGTTTGCCTGATAAAAAAAGTTATCGTCGCTTTAAAATCCGTTCGACCGAAGGCAAACCCGACGATTTTTTATCAATGCGCGAAGTCACGAGTCGCCGCTATTCTTCGACGGAAAATTTGCCCGATTTAATCGTTATTGACGGCGGACAAGGGCAATTAAATTCGGCATTGGAAATAATTCGCGGTGCGGGGCATAAAGTACCTGTCGTGGGGCTTGCCAAGCAATTTGAATTAATTTTCGTCGAAGGTTCATCAATCCCCGTCGAATTGCCCAAAGACAGCCAAGCCCTCAAGCTCATGCAACGAATCCGCGACGAGGCGCACAGATTTGCGATAACTTATCATAGAAAATTAAGGCGGGCGCGGAATTTGAAATCGGAATTGGACAATGTGGCGGGCATAGGAGCCAAAAGGCGTTCGGAGTTATTCAAAGCATTTGGGACGATAGAAAAAATAAAATCGGCGACGGTCGAGGAATTATCCACCGTGCCGAGTATGAATCACGCCGCCGCTCAATCACTTAAAAATTTCTTTGACCATTAACAAAAGTTTGCTTGACGTTAAAGTTGTCGTCAAAGATAGTGATGTCCGCCGCTTTGCCGACTTCTAAACTGCCTATCTTGTCGAAAATGCCGAGTTCGACAGCGGGATTTTTCGTAACGAGTTCGACGCCCGCCGCAATGTCGGTTGAAGTGTTCGTGCAGAAATTTTTAAGTACGTCGTTCATTTTAGCGACACTGCCCGCCAAAGTTCCGTCTTCGAGAGTGGCGAAGTTGCCCTTGACAAAAACTTTTTGCCCGCCGAGTTCGCTTAAGCCGTCACATAAACCGCAAGCACGAATCGAATCCGTTATCAAAATAATTTCACTGCGCGGCTTAATTTTATTAACAATCCTCTGCGCGGCGGGGTGAACGTGAACATTATCGGTAATTACTTCGACAATAGCATTTGAATCAAGAGCCGCTCCGACGATGCCGGGTTTTCTGTGATGAAGTCCTGTCTGCGCGTTGAAAAGGTGGGTAATATGATTCGCGCCGCGAGCAATCGCCGCCATTGCAACTTCGTAAGTCGCCGCGCTGTGCCCGATTGAGACGATAATATTTTTTTCTCGGCAACGGTCGATAAAGTCGAAGTTAATTTCTTCGGGCGCAACCGTAATGATTTTAATTATGTCGGCGAAATTCTTTATAAGTTCAAAGTCGGCAGGGATAATATTTTCTTCAGCCTGTGCGCCCTTGAATTTTTTACTGATAAAGCCGCCTTCCATATGCGCTCCGAGAATTTTTGCGCCGTCAGAAAAATTTTTCCCAACGCGAATTCTTTCTAAAGCGCGATAAATTTTTTCAAGCGGCATAGTCATTGTAGTTGGCAAAAAACTTGTGACGCCCGTTGAAGGCAGGAACGCGGCGAACTTTTTCAAAGCGTCAAGGTCGTCGTCCATAGTATCAACGCCAGCCGCGCCGTGAATGTGAATGTTAATGAAACCAGCCGACACGAAATTATTTTCAGCGTCGATAATCTCCGCGCCGTCAATCGTCTCGCCGACAGAAATAATTTTTTCGTCGAAGTTAAGGTTACCCGCGCAGATTTTCCCGTTGAGAATCAACCGTCCGTTAATAATAGTTTGCATAAAAATTTCCTCCAAAACAAATTTAGTTGAAACCCGGTCGCACAGGACGTGCGACCGCCGCGACTATTTCGCGTGATGCGAAATACAGCGGACGAACGCCCTTTCTTTTTGTTACTTTTTCTTTGGGCGCAGCAAAGAAAAAGTTTTGCAAATAAATGAAAGTTAATTTTGAACCGAATCGAAACGACAGTGTTTCTGCGTAGTCCACACTTTTTAAAAGAGAGGACGCAGGATTTTTAACTGTCGAGTTGAATTTTATTTCAGAAACACTAAAGAAAGTCCTTTATTTTTTTATCGTCGGCAATTATAATGCGCTAAGGTTTGTAAATATCATTAGAGGTGATTTTTTTCATGGAACATTCCCCAGTAACGACGAACCCACTGATTATCATGATGATAAACATGACGGTCGTCTTCATTGTGCTTGTGTCGTTGATGTTTTTAATCAAATTGATTCATATGGTCGACCCAACGAAAGAGCCTGAAAAGCCCGCACAGTCTGACGAAGAAGAACCACTCGTTGCGGTCAAGTCGGAGCCATTACCCGCGCCCGAACCTACGCCCGTCGTCGAACAAGGAGTTTCGCCCGAAATAATCGCGGCAATTTCAGCGGCAATCTCGGCTTACGGATTCGCGGGACAAGTCAAAGCCGTCCGAATCATCAATCACGAAGGCACCCCTTGGCGCGCCTCCGCGAAGTTTAACAATCTGCAACGCAAATAGAAAGGAGTGATTAATTTTGGAAGCTTTAAATGCGTTTTCAGTATCGTTGCAAGCGGTTTGGAATGACAGCGGCTTTTCGGCGTTCACAATGGGCAACGGCATAATGATTTTAGTCGGACTTGTGCTCTTATACATGGCATTTGTAAAAGAATTCGAGCCGCTCTTACTTGGACCTATTGCCTTTGGTTGTATTTTAGCCAACTTCCCGAACACGGGCTTTTTCGGCGAAGAAATGAACGTCATGAAGGCGATTAACTACGGCATTACTTATGAAATTTTCCCGCCGCTGATTTTCTTAGGTATCGGCGCAATGACTGACTTTAGTCCGTTACTTGCAAGACCTTCGACGTTATTATTAGGCGCGGCGGCACAAATTGGCGTCTTTGTAGCACTCGGCGGCGCGATGGTTGTCGGCTTTAACGTCCACGAGGCGGCGGCAATCGGAATTATCGGCGGCGCGGACGGTCCGACATCAATTTATCTTTCAACGAAACTCGCGCCCCATTTACTCGGAGCAATCGCGGTTGCGGCGTATTCTTATATGTCGCTTGTCCCGATGATTCAGCCGCCGATTATGAAACTTATGACGACGCAGGCGGAACGCGAAATTGTCATGAAGGAATTACGGCAAGTCACGAAATTTGAGCGCGTCGTTTTCCCGATAGTCGCGACGATTTTTATCAGCTTGCTCCTTCCGCCGATTGCGGCACTTTTGGGTTGCTTAATGCTCGGCAATCTTTTCAGAGAATCTGGCGTTACGGACAGACTTTCCGACACCGCGCAAAATGCACTTATTAACATTGTAACAATTTTCTTGGGCACAGGTACGGGCATGACAATGAACGCCGAAAGTTTCCTGCGCACAGATACATTGCTGATTATCGGGCTGGGCTTGGTCGCGTTTATGGGTGGCACGGCTGGCGGCTTAATCTTTGGAAAAATTATGTGCAAGCTGACGGGCGGCGAAATTAATCCGCTTATCGGCTCGGCGGGCGTCTCGGCAGTTCCGATGGCGGCGCGTGTCAGTCAACTCGTCGGCATGAAGTCAAAACCGGGCAATTATCTTTTAATGCACGCAATGGGTCCGAATGTTGCGGGCGTTATTGGCACGGCGGTCGCGGCGGGCACAATGCTTGCCATGCTGAAATAAATGTTTGACCGCAAATTTTAACCGAACATTTCAAGCTTTGTTCGGCTATTTTTTTAATGAAAACATAAAGTTTCTTGTTGACGCTTATGATATAATTACGACATAAGATTAAGTAGGAAAGAGTTTTGTTCGATTAAACTTTCAGGATAAAAAAGCGAAACTTTCAGGAGGTGGGGTTTATGTGCGAACTCGAAGAATATTTTATAAGGAGAAAAATACGGCTCAAATTTCTATGAATCACGAGACCTCGACCTCCAAAAATACAAGGAAAGGAGATTAGTTCATGATGAACAATTTCAGATTCGATTTGCAACGGTTCGATAATAATTTTTGGGAAATCGAAAATCAAATCTATTCAAAGCTGTCTGACGCCCTCTACGCCCTCGAAGCTATCACGGTCAATGCGACGATAACTTTGAAGGCGAGCACTTCGGAAACGGTAAGCGGCACGATTCAGAGCGGCACCGTAATAGATCTCGGCGGCAACACTTACACAATCACGGGCGGCAACTTGACGATTGCGGACGGCGTCACTTTTACGAACGGCACTTTAAATATCACGGACGGCAATATCAAGGGCAATTTGAACGTCGGCACAGACGGCGCGATTAACATTACGGGCGGCACGTTTGATACAGATGTCTCCAATTATCTCGCTGAAAATTTAACGTTCGTTCAAAACGGCAATGATTATATCGTTTCAGTAAAATCTAACATTTTGGGCGACAGCGGAAATGATTTAACTGTTGAACACATTGTCGCCAGAGAAAACCGGGTCATTACAATCGGCGGAGAAGCAAAAACCATTTATGCTGGAGAAATGAACGACATAGAAGTTTCTGTTCTTTCTGGCGGCACAAGTGCAGTTATAAGCCTTTCAGGTGCAAGTGATGAATTTACCATAAGAGATAGCTTAGGCGAGCGAGAATATAGGCTTGATACGAGTGGGAACACGGACGGAATAATCATTACCATTGGTTCTGGTTCCGCGGCAACGGTCGGTTCGCTAGAAGACAGCGGAGATATTTTTTTAGTCAATGGCAAAAAATTCAACAGAGCTATCATAGGATTATTTGAAGGCGATGACAAGTTTATCAAGGATAGCGATCTAGATAAGATAACTTTAGCGGGTACAAATCTCGACTCTTCAAATCCCAACTTTTACAAAATCCTAAAAGTTGAAGACGTAGACGGCAATAAAGTTCTTAACATTAATGGTAGTTCAGATTTTGATCCAGCGGGCTGTCCGAGCGGCGTAATCGCTATAGACACCGTTAGCGGTAATGTCTATGCCAATTTGTATGCGGCATCTGATAAATATAAATACGGAATCAAAGAATCTCCGAATTCAGAAGATTATCTTTCGGTTATTTCTATTGCAGATTCAGGCGATGTTTTAAGTGTTGGCATTTCCTTTGATTCAAAGTTCGTAGGGGATGCAAATGTTCCTACAATAATAGCGGACAATACAGCCATTCAAGTAAATGAGTCGAACGGTTATTTTGTATTGAACAAAGCATCTTTGCCCAATTATAAAACTTCAACTCCAATTTCTTTAAACAGTGCTTCAAGAAGAATCTCTTTGGTTAAAGGACCTTTTGTAGTAACTTCCGAAAATCAAACTCTCACAACCGACATTGTAACAGTATCCTCTTACAAGGGCGGCACAAACGGTATAGGCGTAATCAGCGATACAGACGGCAATATCACTTTAGACGGCTTTGACGCGGGCGAGTCTTTTTCCATAAACGACACAACCTACACGATGACTAAGGCTGGGCTAATCAAAGAGGAAAAAGACGGCGGCACCAAGCTTTTGAAATACAAAGGCACCAGCAACATAATAACGGGTAATAATCTCCTGCCTTATTCTTCAATATCTGTTGCCGATACTTATTCTGATGTCTTTAATGCCGAAGAGGTAATAACGCTCAGCGGCAGTAATGTCTTTGTTGGAGTCGACACGATTATTTCTTATGCGAACACAGCGTTTGCTTCGCTCGGCTGGGATTCGGCAGGTTATTACGTATTGACGTCAAATAGCTCTATCCAAGAACTCAATTTTGGAAAATGGGGCGGTCTCTCATTAGGTAGTGGTCAAAAGCTTAATATTAACAAAACATTTACAGGCGAGGGTTCCAACCCCTTGCCGATAATCTCGAAGGGTAACAAATTTGGCGTTACCGCTTTTAATGCCAAAGAGACAATTACAGTAGGCGAATTGAGTTCCCCCTACGCTTCAGGATTCTCTCCTCCGAGTGGTTACGATAGTGAAAAAGATAGTTACCTGAACTTTAACCAAATCACTGGGGTTCAGCTGATAAGTGGTTCATTCCTTTCTAAAAAACAAAGTATCACCTCCGATTTTTCTAACACTGTTAATGCTTATACCAGTGATTTTGCATTGGCAGAAATCAATAACAATAATTTAATTTTAACTAACGCTGTCTCAGCAGCAAATTGGACCGTAGGAACAGGAATTGTACCTGTCAATAATACTCAAGTAGCACCCGTTACAATAGACGGTGACGGAAATACTCATGTATCCGTTAGTGGAAACTCTAATTATACACTTACGACCGATACATTAGGCAGTACCCAAACCAACGACGACATAAAATATACTGTGCCAAGCGGATCGTCGGTGGAATTTATATATGGCAAAGATGGCGTATCTGTCACGAATTTAAAAGAAGGCGAACTTTTTGCCGTTAAAAATGGTACTGCCTCATTGAAATACTTTGGTGTAAGAGACAACAAATTATTATTCTCCGATACTGGCGCGATAACAGCAGCAAATCTGCCAACACTTTCAAGTTTCAAAATTTGGACTAAGGAAGAGAACAGTTACGTCGATATTGACACAAAATGTGACTTGAATGAGGATTATTTTAAAGCATTTATCGGGGCTAAGGACGGCGTACTGACAGTAAAAAGCGATTATGGCTTGGAACCAGGGCAGGAGCGAGCTATTATCGGTGAAGGCGGCAATACTAAAGTCAGCTACGGCGTATTGTCAAGGAATTCTTCTGGTTACAAAGTCACTCATGACGACAACAAAGACAACACTAAATTAACTAAAGTCGTAATTACCGACACTTTGCCTGTAGAGTTCAACGATACTTTTTACGAGACCAACATCGAAGTTATATCCTCTTCAGACACTTATTCCTTTAAGTCTTTGGAAGAAAACGAGGCATTTTCCGTTGAGCTTAAAACCGTAAATTCAAGCAGTACCGTTGAAGGCATCAAACTCAATACTATTCATGTCAAGGATACATATGAAGTGAGCTTGGGGAGCGGCATAATTCTTATCGATGATTCCGCTCAAACGGTTTGGACGAGTCAAGATAATTATTTCGCCGTAGATCAAAACAGCAAAGACGGCATAACCGTTGGGAAAACCGTTGGGAAAAATGGAACGGTACAGACCATAAGCGACATTGACGTAAACGAATCCTTTTACATAAACAAAACAAAATATACTCGTGCTCCTTATCCCATAGGTTTAATATCAGTTGACGAAAACAACAATCAAGTTATTTATAATATTGATGACAAAGTAACTCCAAGTGGCGGTCTTTCAAAAACCTCTGATCCGATTGCTATTAATGTCAGCGATCTCGGCTCTACAATAGGCTTGGCGGTAGCTGAAGATTTACCAGTAGAATATTACGACAACAGCTATAAAAAAGTTTTCATAGTCGGCGGTGAAGATGAAGATCCCTATGCCCATAATGTCGATTCAAAAGTTGTTAATAGCATAGTAGATGGTGAAATTGCTTCATTACATGCGTATCTCACAATCGATGAAAATAATGGCTATCATCTGGATACAGTTGCTGGTTGGAAAAAGTGGGCTGATCTTGAGGTTGTCTCCGTAGCAAGCGGCAACACAACTGTTAATAGTTCGCTCGTCTCTGGCAAAGTAATAATCGCCGACAAATCGCAAGCGGTTTTTATCGTAGATGATTCAGTCAACGAAATTTTTACCTTAAGCGGGCAAGACGACGTTCCGATAATCGGCGACGTAAAAAAGTTGCATCTATTGGATCGCTCGATAAAAACGACTACCTTATCTTCTGGTTCTCAATCAATTTATCTCGGCGAAAGCGGCAAGCATTTCCTTCAGTCGGGGGCGGTAAATACTCAGATTGACTTTGATAAAGATTCGTCTACGGCAACAATCAACGGTGCGGCACGTAATAAATTTACTATCGATAGTTCAGAATACACAATCAATAACGAGATGAACTTCATTGTTGACGGGAAAACTGGCGAGGTCACGATTTCCGACTTCAACGAAGGCGAAACCTTCATCCGCAAATTCACAAAAGGTGCCACAACCATAAATGAAACCTATTCCATAAAAGATGCGGGTTTGATAAGGTTCAAAAGCGACGGTAACGCTCGCTGGAATGATAGCAATGACAGTGATAAACATTTCTTTTCGGGTACTTCAATCGCGATTTCTTCTCTTGAAAGTGGCGACTGGACAAATCTCGCGATTGTATCCAATGACACTATAAGCATTCCTCCTTCTAAGTTCAAAAATCCGACGACTTTTATCGATTCAAATTACTCGACAACTTATGGAACCCTAAAAAAGGTAGGAACTAATGGCAACATTTACGAATTGACAAAGAAAGATAACGATGAGGGCAAATTTACAGATGTTTCTATTCCTAATAGCAGTGTCGATGCCATTTATTTAAGTGAAGATTTTCTTGACGCGAAAATAACTGCGGCAGTAAATAATTCCATTACGACTTTTAAAGCATTGGAGTTAGCAAGCGGCAACGATACTTATAAAATCGATCTCTCTTCCAATGCTGGTTTAGTAACTCTTGACGGCGTGGCTACTGCTTCTTTGTTAAGCGGCTCATTGAAGGCTGACCCCAACATCAGCGTTCACGTTGCCATTGGAAAGGACAAGAGTAACTTCATTCAAGCTGACGACGCAATAACCTTGACGGGTGGATATTCTGATTCAAATAAAGCTGCCGTCATATTGGATAAGGGTGAAGGATTCACTATTGGCGAAGAAGATTCCTATACTTTGGGCAATCTCGGCTTAGCAAGAAACGACAATAGATATTTGCCGCCCGGCGACACATTAGGTGGTTATTCAATCGGCAGCGGCAACAATGTTTCGATAAGACTTACTACTATTACAAGTAGCAATGCTCCTTGGGCGGGTATAATCGCGCCAGAGAACAGTATTTTAACTTTAAGTAGCGCGATTGACGAATCACTTGTCGTAGTTGATAAAACAGAAGGTCCCGATTATGAATACGCCTTCATTAATCCTTCTGGCAATGGTCTTGCTTTAAGTACTGTAGAAGTATCGGTAAATCCGAGTGCAGTAAAAACATGGGATTCAGAGAACACGATACTAATCGACAACACAACCGTCACTATATCAAATGATTTTTTAAACAAACCTTTGGCGGGCAACTTATCTAAAGCCGTTTTCTTGGTCAAAGAAAATAATAAACAGGAATCATTTGCTGTAGTCGACGCCGATTACGGTGCGAGTATTACACCGATAAATTCTAGCGGAAAACCAAGCTCAAATCCGATCAAGCTCACTCAAACAGCGGG
Source organism: Selenomonadaceae bacterium (assembly GCA_017549815.1). Lineage (GTDB taxonomy): Bacteria > Bacillota > Negativicutes > Selenomonadales > Selenomonadaceae > Quinella. Next base: position 75,952 of record JAFYNH010000021.1, on the reverse strand, counting down.
TACTATTGTCACTTCAAATCAAAATCAAACTATTACGGCAGGCGGCTATCAGGTTGCATATTCAGGCGGCGATGGCATTAATGTAGTTGTAGGAAAGAATGAAGAAAACAAAGAGGAAGCAAGCATTTCCGCACTTGCGGCAGGCGACGCCTTTAAGGTCGGCGAAGGACAATATACTCTCATGCCTTCAGAAAGAAGACTCCTTACTGCCGATAACAGAATGTGGAATCAAACCATCATTGGCGGTATTGTTAAAGTCTCTGATCTGGAAAATGAAAATAACTGGAATAAGATAATCAGTATTGACAAAGGTAATCTCACAATCAGTGCGGCGTCAACAAGCCTTTTGTCTGGCGGAGAATCAGCATTCATTATCGAAGATAGTAGCGACGCCACTATTTACGGCACTCTCACCAGAATAAACGGCGGCTACACTTTGAGCACATTAGGCGCGACCAGCTACACTTCCCTTAACAGCATAACCATTGAACAGACCGATAAACCTGTAACACTGACTTCCGCTTTAAACAAAATCCCGATTAACGCGGGCAAGACAAATTTCCAAGTTACAAACTCGAACGACACTTTCGCCGTAAGTTATGACGATTACGCCAAAGTCGATGACGCTCAGTCCATTGTTTTAAATTCGGGGACAATAAGAACTGCCGATGCCAATCAGACAATCGGGGCGGGCAATAATATTTCAGTTCACGGAATTAGCTTTGGTTCGGACAGCGCAATCACAGTAATTAGAAATTCAAATACAGTCCAAATCGGCGAGTTGAATCATGGTGAAACTTTTGCTGTTGGCAGTGCCTCTTACAAGTTCACCGATGTTGGCGTTATTAATGCGGATAAAAAAATTGCTGACGACGCGCATTGGGATAGCGTGGGTTCTTTCACTTATACTGACGCGACTTTTGATAGAGATCTTATCGCGCTCACGGGCACTGAACTGGATCTTTCTGGACGCAAAAAAGGTGCCATTATCGCTAACGATTTAGATAATCCTACTATCAGAGTTGCCGAATTGAACACAATCAAAGGCGGCTTGAGCATTAAGAGCGATATTTATCCTATTCCCATAACTTCAATCGCAATGGGAACAAATACTACAGGACTTCACACTTCCTTTGACGTGTCAATCCAAACGGATGCAAGCCGCAATCTCTTCACGATAAACGACGACTTTTATAAAGCAGCAGGTGCTTCGCTTACAATTCAATCGGGCATAATTAACAATAACAATGCCAAGTCTTACCTCAAAAAAGGTACAGTTGAGCTTAAATCTTCGGATAGTAACAAAGGTGTCAGGAGCGAAAGAAATAGCGTACAGGCAAATGCTGGCGAAGGTATAAATGTCATTGTCGACGAAGACAAAGATGTAACCCTTTCCGCTATTGACATAGGCGATCAATTCACCGCCGACGGCACTTCTTACAGCGTAACCAGCGCAGGTTTGATAGAGAGTTTGTCAACAGGAGCTAAAATTTGGGTTCCCGCCGATTATAAAACTGTTGTACTTGACGACGGAGAAAGCTCTTCACCCAATGGTTTGAATAATACGAGCAACTGGGCTGACATTATCACCATTGCCGACAGCGTCCTTGCTGTTCCACCAACGGTTACTTCCACTGAAAATCAATGGATTATTTTGGACGAAAGCAAAAGTACGAGATACGGCACGTTAAAACAAGGAGCGGGCGGCTACTCTATTGCTACCGTCAAAGGCGACGCGGCATGGAACACCGTCAGCGGCGGAGACACAATAAGCATTAAAAGCGGTGTAAGTTTATCGTTGCCTTCTTCTTTCCAATACGTAAAAATCGCGGGCGAATATTCAAAAGCTCAATTCTCCGTTACCGATAAAACTGACTTCGTTGTAACCGATGATACGAACGGCGCAGTTATCAAAAATGCAACGAGAATTTCTCAGACGGGCGGCACGATTGCTCTCAATGACAAAACCAGTAATCAAGTTATCACAGTCCCCAGTAAAAAGAGGGTTGCCCTTGCTTCGGATAATACGGGCGACGGAATAACCGTTATCGTTGATGGAGATAAGGCAAGTATCGGCGCGTTAAGCCACGAAAAAATTCAAGATCGTTTCGTTGTTGAAAACAATACCTATGAAATGCTTTCAAACGGCAGTATCAAACGACTTTCCGACAACAAATCTTGGATAGGTGGTACCATTGACGAGGGCGGTGCAGTTGATATTGACGAGCTGTTGACTAATGACTCACAACATTGGGGCGGGCTTATTTCAATAGCCGACGGCATTTTGTCTATTAGTTCAAACATACTCGGAACATTGACTTCTGCTTACGTTGTCGATGAAAAAGACGAGCTACAAACTTATGGCTCTATCATTAAAACCGACGGCATTTTCAAATTAGACGGAACTACTGCCAATAAGAATTTATCAGCTATCCATATCGCCAAAGATGCGCAATCTGTAAGTTTAACGGCGGTTCAAGATAAATATCTGGAAATTCCGATAACAACAGGCGATACTGAATTCTTGGTTACGGAAGTAGTAAATAGCGGTAGCGCGAGCAGTGGCTTTATCGTCAATTACAGCAATACCAATTTAAGCGTCACCGATGCAACGGCTCTCACTTTGATTAAGGGCGATTGGAAATTAACCGACGCGAATCAAGCCCTTTCCGCTAACAGTCAAACGATTCAAGTCGGCGGCACAAGCTCAACAATCTCCGTTTCTTACGACGGCGAGGACGTTGTTAATGTCAGCGGTATCGACAAAGCGGGCGAGCTTGTCAAGATTAATAATAAAGAATATAAGCTTAACGAAGGCGACGGAATCAGCGTCAACATTAAAGGCGGCGTCTTGACCGTCAACGGCATTTCGGATGACGATAATTTCTCAATCGCAGATGATACCTTCATCAAGAAAGCGGCGGGCTTCGTTAAAACCAACTCGAAAAATAATTCCCTGTGGATTGCTAATTCCGACGTTACGGCAGGAATTTCTGTCGCCGAGCTTAGCAACACCGCTAATTGGTCAACAATCACGACTGCAGACAGCGGCAACATTGTAATAGACAGTAATTCAACAACGGCTATATTAGTTGACAGCATAACCAACTTAAGCAAAATTTATGGCTCACTCAAGGTCAATGGTGGTCGTAAGTTAAGCGATAAAAACAGCAATGTTACTGCCGACACAATGCCGAATTTAATCACGGTTAAAGATGTTACTGCGGGCATAAGTTCGGCTTTCGCAAAAGTTCCGATTAGTGCGGCGGGTGCGTCTTTCGCGGTAACTGCTTTGACTTCGGGCAACGAATTCACTGTTGACGCCGAGACAAATAAAAATGCGGCGATTATCGGCAATGTCGCAGAAGTCAATTTAACTTCCGGCACACTTGCAAATTTAACAAAGGCAACGACCGTTAAAGCCGATAAACATACTGTCGCGGCACAAGACAATTCGATAATCAATGTGGGATTCAACGACTCGACGGTTACGGTTGACGAATTGGATAACGGCGAAAGCTTTAAGCTAAACAATACCGCTTATGTTTACAAAACTATCGGTATCATCAAGGACGGCAAAACCCTTTTCGTAAATGACACGCTTAATGGTTCAGTTACAAATGCAATTCTCGACTCTGCCGACTTCAAGACCATGTTCAAATCGGACGGCACTACGCTCACGCTCCAAAGCAAGACGAGCGGAATTTTCGTTGACAGCGCGGATAACTCTGTCACAACAATTTACGCCGAACAAAATTATGATCCGACTTCCAAAGTTTACACCTTCGCGCAGAGCAAAATTGATCAATATACAATCGACGCCGCAACGCTGACTTCTGGCGGAATTATCAACGCGCCCTTCGAGTCAAAAGTTACCACGTCCGCAACTGGCACTTTCACAATCAACGGCAAGAATTACAACGCCGTTTCTGAATTGACGGTTGACACAAATGCAACGTCTTCTTCGCTGAATAAAGGCACTGTCGCGATTGCGGTAAATGGTTCCATTGATATAACAAGTTTTGATGATGCCATAAATGTTTCCGTAGGGAGCGGCAACGGGCTTGAAGTCACTGCCAAAGACGGTACTTATACCCTTAAAGGGCTAGATAAGAACGACGTTTTCAAAATCGGCAACTATACCTACACAATGAAGAGCGACGCCTTTATTAGTCGCACCGACGCCGAAGGTAAAGAGGAACTTTGCACCTACGCCATTACGGAAGGCGCGATAGATCAGAGCATTATCGAAAACACAGATTATTGGGGTTCCTTTATAAGGCTTGAAAGGGACGGCACCCTCAATCTTACTGGCACTGTTAATGACGGTACAGTTTTCTCTTACGATTACACGGCGATATATGCCGAACTCACCGTTAAGAATGGTAACACGTTCACGCTTAATAAACTTAAAGACGCAGATACTTCTGGCATTTCTAAAATCAGTCTCGCCGCCGCCAATACAACTTTGACGACGGACTTCGCGGCAACCGTCAAGACTACTTCGGGTTCTAGTACTTACACGGTAAACGATAACTCCTATGTCGCCAAAGATTCCCCGCTCGAAATTGCGGCAACTGAAAAATCTTCGACGATAACAAAGGGCGTCATTACCCTTAGTAATTCTCCGACCGTTACCACGACAAGCAACCATACAATCGAAGGCACGATTTCGGAAGTTGACGTTGAAAAAATGGCGTTCACGCCTGTTAAAGGCGACACCTTCACGGTTGATAACGAAAATTATAAGATGAATGAACTTGCCGTTGGCTTAACGCGGGGTGATTCTTTCGTCTGGACAAAGGCAGGCGTTGCCTCTTACGTTTTGCCCGATAATGACGCTTGGTCTAACATGATGAGTTTGACCTCTGAAGGTGTACTCAATCTTAAAAATGGCGTCACGGCAGGCAGTAACGTCCTTATTGACTACGCGGGCACAAAGCGTATCGCGTCCCTCACTTACGACACCACCAACAACGCCTATGAATTAAAATCCGTAAATGAAAATGCGGTATCTGCCATTCAGCTCGGCGATTCCTCCGACAAGACTTTGATGCTCACTGCCGACTTCGATACCAATGTTACGACGGGCAACGGTACTTACAAAATCAATGGCAACACTTACAAGGGTAACGTTCTCACGATAAAGACGACGAAAGAAGATAATTCTTCCAAGCTTTACAGCGGCACAGCTATTCTCGACAGCGGTAAAGATAACGACTCTGTTACCGATACTAAGAATTACACTGTCAAGACGACGGGCGGCGACGGAATCAGCGTCGAGGCGACAGAGGGAGCTATTAAAACTTTAAGCGACCTTAATCGCGGCGACACCTTCACTATCGACAATAAATATTATAAAGTTCTCGGCAACAAGACGCTCGTCCAAACCGATATAAATTACAATCCTTCCAAGCTCTACGAAAAATCCATTTCTGGCAATTCGCTTGACGTATCGAATATCGTTGACGGAAACTTTGTGGACTTTGTTGAACTTGACTCGGAAGGCGCACTCGACCTTACTTCCACGCTCGGTGAAAACGGCTGGGAATCTTTAGTTATCGGTCATGATGATAACGGCGACCCGACGCTCCGTATTGCCAAAGTAATTTATACTGATGAAGGCGGCTATAAACTCGAAACAATTTCCGACGGCGACCTTACAACCCTTAAAGCGGTTAAGCTTGGCGCGGCAGTTAAAACTTTCTCAACCGCAATCGATACGACCGTTAGCACTAAGGGCGCGGGTACTTTCACGATTAATAACAAACCGTTTACCGCGCAGAATGATTTGACGATAGCCGTTGAAGATAGCGGCGCAATTCTTACTAAAGGCTCAGTTACTCTTGCCAAAGATGTTGAAGTTACAACGCGCAGGATTAATAGCGGTACTTCGACTGATGAATTTATTAAATCGACTTCGGGCACGATTACCGTTACTGTTGACGATAACGCGGGCACGGTAACTATCGGCGGACTCAATCCGGACGAAACCTTTAAGGTCGGCGGCGAAGACGGCATTGAATATACAATGACGCAAGCTGGTTTGCTGAACAAAGATTTACTCAATCCAACAGTTGTTTCTACCGCCTCCGTTTTGACGACCGATTTAAGCGGCTCGAATTGGAAAGCCATTCATAGGATAAAGAACGGCGCATTGGATTTAACCGCGTCTTCGCCCTCCAATGTTTTCGTTGTCGACGACGAGACCTTTGTTAAATATGGCTTCCTTGAAAAAGTTGACGGCGTTTATGTTTTAACTCAAGACGATACCGACTCTAAACTCTCAAGCATTTCCATTAAAGGAATTCGGGCTACCTTCGACCCGCAATCTTCCGACGTTGATATTACTGCCAATGAGACGACAACTTTCAGCGTCACGGCGACGGATAATTTCACGATCAACGCGGCGAGTAGCGGCAATCCCGTTATAAGCGGCGCGTCGGGAATTTATCTTAGCGCGGGCGCAATTCAAGCCCCAATAAATACTTCGATAGTTGCAGGCGGCAAAAAAATTACGGCAACTAACGGCGACATGACAGTCAGTGTTGCAGATAATAAAGTTGTCGTCGGCGAACTTGACGTTGGCGATACCTTCACGGTTGACAATGCCAATTACGTTATGACGAACGCTGGACTTCTCGACACGACAAATCAACAGCTCCGCGCAGAAGTCATCGACACTTACACAATCGACGACGAATTCAAGAGGATAATAGCGGTTGATGAAGGCACGACGACGCTAACCCTTAAAGGCGAGACCAAAACCGCGCTCGTCTACGACAGCTTGACGGCTCCGACAGAACACCTTGCCACTTTGACTGTTGACAAGGGCAATAAGAAAACCCTCACGGGAGAAAGTATTGCCGAATCAAGGATTCAAAGCATTGCCATTGGCGCGAAAGATAATTTGACCGTTGACTTCGAGACAAAAGTTAATTCGGAAATTGGCTCCGTCACCGTCAACGATAATCCTTACAACGGAACAACCGCGCTTGTGATTGACTCGGACGGAAAAACTTCGACACTTTATAGCGGAACGATTACACTTGACAAAGCCAATCCTTCTGCGACCGATTCAAGTAAAAATGCTTTGGCGCGTGAAAATGGTTCGTTCAATGCAACGGCGGAGAACGGCAAATTTACAGTAGTCAACAGCCTTGACAACTCGGAGAGTTTCACTTACGGCGGTAAAACTTATACGCAAAATACGCCCGGCTTGATTGACAAAACCGACAACGTCATTTGCACCGCCATACTTGCGGGCGCGACGATTGAACTTGATAAATTGAACACCGTCGCTTGGAACGAATTCATTGCGCCTACCAATAAGGTTCTTGACATTTCTGCGATTAATGGCAACCGCATTGTTTATGACGACCCCGACGCTCCGAAAACAAAACTCGCCGACTTAAGCATTGAAAATAATAAAAAGACTTTGAAGGGCGAACAAACTGCCGCGAGCTTAATTGGCACCGTTAAAATTGCCGCGAAAGATAATTTGACTGTCGATTTCACTACGCAAGTTAATTCGGCGGCGGGTTCTGTCACCGTCAACGGCAACACTTACGAGGGAACGACCGCGCTTGTGCTTGATTCGGACGGGAAAACTTCGACGGTATTCAGCGGGACAATCACGCTTGACCAAAATAATCCTTCCGCGACTGATTCAAAGAAAAATACTTTGGCAAGAGAAAGCGGTACTTTCAATGCGACGGCGGCGGACGGCAAATTTACTACGATTAACGGTCTCGACCCGACAGAGAGCTTTACTTACGGCGGCAAAACTTACGTTCAAAGTTCGCAAGGTTTAAGAAACGGTGCGCTTATTCGCCAAGACCTTAAAGGCACGACTATTAACCTTTCTCAGCTCGACGGCTCGTGGGGTAACATTCTTGCGCCGACAAAAGGCGTACTCGATATTTCAAGCGTCAACAACGACGCATACATTTACAACAGCGAGACCAATCCGACGACGCAACTGGCAACCTTAACCGTCGCAGGCGGAGTGAAAACTCTCACTGATACCACCGACGCCGCGAAGTCTATTACCAACGTTAAGATTGCGGCGGGCGATAATTTGGTTGTCAACTTTGTCACGCAGGTTGATTCGTCGGCTGGCAATGTCACCGTTAATAATAATCCTTATTCGGGCACGACCGAGCTAACGATTAATTCTGACGGCAAGACTTCTACTTTAAAGAACGGCACAGTTTCTTTGGCTGATAAAAATGACGGCGTCACGACGACAGGCGGTAATATTATAGTCTATACGGCTGATAATGGCGGCATGACGGTTGCGGTTGACGGCTCCAGCAAGACGGAAGTAGTAACGTTTAGTGACTTGAACTTTGGCGACACCTTCACCATTGGCGATAAATCCTATAAAGTCAGCGAAGTCGGTCCGATAGATAATTCAAGCGGTGCACTTTGGAACGGTAACGCTTACACTGAAGGAATCACGCTTGCGGCGATTAATACGGCGAGTAATTGGACATCAATGTTAGTTGCTGATAATGCAACTCTCGCAATCAATGCGACAACCTTAAATGACGGCGACGAATACATTTTGGTTGACGCGATCGACGACCCGACAAAAGTTTATGGCGACTTAACTAAAGCTGACGGCAAATATACCTTAACGAAACCTTCTTCCGCTAATACCGATTTGACTTCTATAAACGCGAGCGGTGCCACGATAGAAATTACTGCCGACTATGCGGGAGTTTCTCTGGTTGCAAATGATTCCGAATTCTCCGACGTAACCTTAAACGAAAACGCAAAATCTTTCACGCTAAATACGACGGGCGATAATCCGCTTCTTTCTGATGATGTTATATCGCTCACGCTGACAAAAGGAACAATCACTGCCGCCGCTAATCAAGTTGTTACGACGGGTGGCAAGGCAATTACGCCAACAGTTATCAATGGCACAATGATTATCGGCACGACGACAATCAGCGGCATAGTCGAGGGCGACGAATTCGCGCTTGGCGGTAAAGAATATAAAATGCTCAATACGGGCTTATTCAACGACACCGATAATAAGCTGGTAACGAGTGGTATAACGGACGGCACGTTGACTTTCGGCGACATATTGGAGACGCAATTAATCGCTGTAAGTTCTGCGGGCGCACTTGACCTTTCGCAAGCGGCAACAGGTAATTCGCTTGTTGTTGATAAGCTTGAAAGTCCCTCTAATGTCTATGGCAAACTTAATAAGAATGAAGATAATTACACGCTTGATAAGCAGGGCACGGCAGACGGAATTAAATTTATCGCAATGCCCGACGCTGATTCAACACTCACAACCGACGTTGCCGCCGAGATTGATACGCCTTCTGGCTCGAAGACTTTCACTGTAAATGGTAAAAAATATGTAGCGAACGATTCAGCACTTGCGATTGATACCGACGGTTCAAAAGATAAGTCTACTTTAACAGATGGTAAAGTCTCGCTTGCAAGTAGAAATGACGGCATCACGACGACGGGCGGCAGTGTTATAACTTACACCGCAACGGGCGACGGAATGACAGTAGCAGTTGACGGTTCGGGCGAAACTGAAACAATTAAATTCGACGCCTTGACTTTGGGCGATACCTTCAGCATTGGCGACAAATCCTATAAAGTTTCGGCTGTTGGTCCGATAGATAATTCAAGCGGCGCACTTTGGAACGGCAACGATTACACAGAAGGCATTACGCTTGCGGCGATTAATACGGCGAGTAACTGGACGCCTATGCTTGTTGCTGATAATGCAACTCTTACAATCAATGCGACGACCTTAAATGACGGCGACAACTATATCTTAGTCGACAACCTCGAAGAGCCGACAAAAGTTTATGGCGACCTTACTAAAGCTGACGGCAAATATACTTTAACGAAACCTTCTTCCGCCAACGCTGAATTAACTTCGATAGACGCAAGCGGCACTATAATAGAAATTGCTCCAGAATATGCGAGCATTGTACTTGTCGCTAATGATTCTAAGTTCTCCGACGTAATTTTGGACGACGATGAAAGCTCCTTCACGCTGAACGCGACGGGCGATAATCCCACGCTCTCCAATGTTAAATCGCTCACGCTGACAGACGGAACAATTACTGCTGCCATTGATCAAGTTGTTACTACGAACGGCAAAGAAATTACGCCAATCGTTATTAACGGCACAATGATTATCGGCACGGAGACAATCAGCGGAATAACTCAAGGTGACGAATTCAATATCGGCGACAAAGAATATAAGATGCTCAATACGGGCTTATTCAACGACACCGATAATAAGCTGGTAACAAGCGGCATAACAGACGGCACGTTTAACTTCGCCGACTTCGCTGAAACGCAATTAATAGCGGTAAGTCCTGCTGGTGCACTCGACCTTTCGCAAGCGGCAACAGGTAATTCCCTTGTCGTCGACACGCTTGATAGTCCCGCCAATGTCTATGGCAAACTTAATAAGAAGAAAAATACTTACACGCTCGATAAGCAGGGCAAGACGAACGGAATTAAATTTATCGAAATGCCCGACGCCGATTCTGCAATTACAACCGACGTTGCTACCGAGATAGATACGCCTTCTGTCTCGAAGACTTTCACAGTCAACGGCAAGAGATATAAATCTAGTGATTCCGCGCTTAAGATTAATTCTGACGGTAAAACTTCAACCTTAACTGACGGAACAATTTCCCTCACGAAGGGCAAAAATACTACAGTTACGACGACGGGCGGCAGTGTTATAACTTACACCGCGACGGGCGACGGAATGACGGTTGCTGTTGACGGTTCGGGCAAGACGGAAGCAGTAACATTCGGCGGCTTGAATTTGGGTGACACCTTCACCATTGGCGATAAATCCTACAATGTCAGCGCAGTCGGTCCTGTCAATTCGGACGGTGCACTTTGGAACGGAAACGATTACACGAAAGGCATTACGCTTGCGGCAATTAATAAAGCAAGTAACTGGACGCCCATGTTGATTGCTGATAATGCAACTCTTACAATCAATGCGACAACCTTAAATGACGGTGCTGAATACGTCTTAGTTGACAATCTTGAAAACCCGAAGAAAGTTTATGGCGACTTGGCGAAAGCCGACGGCAAGTATATTTTGACGAACCCCGCAAGCTTGAACGCCGAATTGACTTCCATAAATGCAAGCGGTATCACAATCGAAATAACTCCCGAATATGTGGGCGTTGCTCTCGTTGCTAATGATTCTAAATTCTCCGACATAACTTTGAACGAAGATGAAAGCTCCTTCACGCTGAACGCAACGGGCGATAATCCCACTCTTTCCAATGTCAAATCGCTCACGCTGACAGACGGAACAATTACTGCCGCCGTTAATCAAACCGTCACGACAAACGGCAAAGAAATTACGCCAACAGTTATCAACGGCACAATGGTTATCGGCACGACGGAAATTAGCGGCATAGTCGAAGGCGATAAATTCACGCTTAGCGGCAAAAAATATGAAATGCTTGGCACAGGCTTATTCAACGACACCGATAAAAAATTCGTGACAAACGGCATTGTAGACGGCACTTTGACTTTCGCAGATATTTTGGAGACACAATTAATCGCCATTAATCCTGACGGTGAACTCGATTTGAATTTAGCGGCAACGGGTGATTCGCTCGTCGTTGACACCCTTGAAAGTCCCGCCAACGTCTACGGCAAACTTAACAAGAAGAAAAATACTTACACGCTCGATAAAAAGGAAGGCGCGGCAGACGGTATTAAATTTATCACAATGCCTGAAGCCGATTCCACGCTGACGACTGACATTGTTGCCGAAATTAATACGGCTGAAGGCTCGAATACTTTCACTGTAAACGGCAAGAAATATGCGGCGAACGACTCCGCGCTTGTGATTAATACTGACGGCTCAAAAGATAATTCCACGCTGACTGACGGTAAAATTTCCTTGACCGATAAAGACGACGCAGTCACGACTACGGGCGGCAACGTTATAACCTACACAAGCGAAAACGGCGACGGCATGACTATTGAAGTTGAATCTCTTGAAAATAATGCTGAGGACGCCGCTGACGATACTGCCGATGATAATGGCGGAAATGCTAATGAAAACGTAACCGAAGAGGAAGACGACGTTGCCGACGACACTTCAGACGATACTACCGAAGAAAATACAACTGATAATACCGCTAAAGAGACGATAAAATTCGACGGCTTGACGACAGGCGACAATTTCACTATCAACGATAAAGAATATAAAGTTTCGGCGGTCGGTCCTGTCAATTCGGACGGCGCACTCTGGGAAGGCAATTCTTATACGAACGGAATAACGCTGGCGGAGATAGATACGACAGGTAATTGGACGCCCATGTTGGTCGCTACAAAAGCAACTCTTAAAGTTAAAGCGGATACTTTGGCTGACGGTGATAAAAATGTTTTAGTCGACGCTCTCAACAGCCCGACGAAAGTTTACGGCGACTTGACCAAAGCCGACAGCAAATATACTCTGACTCAGTCCAAGATTAATAACGCCGAACTCACTTCGATAAATGCAAGCGGCACCACAATCGAAATAGCTCCCGAATATGCGGGCGTCACTTTCACTGCCAACGATTCCAAATTCTCCAAAGTAGCTTTGAACGAAGGCGCAAAATCTTTCACACTGAACACGACGGGCGATAATCCGATTCTCTCCAATGATGTTGTATCGCTCACGCTGACAAAAGGAACTATTACCGCCGCCGTTGAGCAAGCTGTCACGGTAAACGGCAAAGCAATAACGCCGACCGTCATAAAAGGCACAATGGTTATAGGGACGACGGCAATCAGCGGCATAACTAAAGGCGATAAATTCACGTTCGGCGACAAAGAATATGAAATGCTTAACACGGGCTTATTCAACAGTACTGATAATAAACTCGTGACTGGCGGCATTGCGGACGGCACGCTTACTTTCGCAGATATTCTGGAGACGCAACTCATAGCAATCGACAAAGCCGGTAATCTTAAACTTGAAGACGCCAAAGCAGGCGATTCGCTCGTCGTCGATAAGGTTGATAATCCCGCCAACGTTTACGGCGAACTCAATAAGAATAAAAATACTTATAAGCTCAATAAAAAGGAAGGCGCGGCGGACGGTATTAAATTTATCGAAATGCCCAACGCAACTTCAAAGTTGACGACCGATATAACCGCAACCGTCAACACGCCCGAAGGCTCGAATACTTTTACCGTCAACAGAAAAGATTATAAGGCGAACGCCTCCGCGCTGATTATCGCCTCCGACGGCACAACTTCAACCTTAACCGACGGCACAGTTTCCCTTACCGATAAAGTTGATAACGTCACCACGACAAGCGGCAGTTCAATCACCTACACCAAAGACGGCGGCGACGGTATGACGGTCGTAGCTCGGACAAGCGGCTCTGTATTACTCGACGGCTTGACGCTGGGCGATACCTTCAGCATTGACAAAGATTCTTCCTACAGAGTCACGGAACTTGGCTTTATAAACGATGCCAATTACCTCTGGACGGGCAACGCCGATTATAAACGCGGCGTCACAATTTCCGATACAAACGACGACGGCATTAACAACGCAAGCAACTGGACGCGCACCGCTCCTGCTCAAGACGGAAATCTTCCTGTCAAAGACGATACCCTCACAGACGGCGAAACCGCAGTAGTAATCGACAGCGCAACCGCCGCAACTAAGACGCTCGGCACTTTGAGCAGAACAGGCGACACTTATTCCTTAACTAAAGACGCCGACGAAGAAAAAATTTCTAGCGTTTCCGTCACCAATACCAAACTTAAACTTGAAAAAGAATTTGCCGACGTTCCTGTCACTGCCGACGGCGCAACCTTTACTGTCACGACCGACGAGGCTTTCACTGTCGACGCAACCGGCGATACCGTTTCAATCAGCGAAGAAGCTAAGGCTATCGAAATTTCTAAGGGCACAATCGCGGCTACGAGTAAACAAACTGTCACCGCAACAGCCGATTCAGGCAATACCAAAGTTATCGCGCAGAATAACGGCACCTTCAATATCGGCGGCGAACAATTCACTGTCGCGGCTAATAAGGACGATATAACCTTCGGCATGACGAACGGCGTCCCCGATACTGTCAGCGGCTTTGAAAAGGATACCAAAGTCACCATTGACGGCAAAACTTACACTTCGCCTAAAGATAATTCGACGCTTAAATTTAACAGCTCCGACGGCTGGTATTTCGACGGCTACATTCCGACTGGCAATAAGTACAACATTACAATCGACGGTAGCGGCAATGTTACGGTTGATTCGGGCGTTAAATTCTCCGACGTTGTGGCAAGCGGTAAAACTCTTCCCAAAAATCGCACGCTTAAACTTGCGGCGGATATTAACAACGTCGATGTCAACGTCACACATACCGGCACCAATTCCATTGCCATTAACGATAAGGATAATAATCTGCTCGTCGAAAATCTCGGCAAAGTTTCAAACCTCACCTTCGACGCGGCGGGCGTTATGGTTGAAAAACTCGCAGACGTTGCGGGCGCAGAGTTCACTTTCGACGTTGGCAAGAGCATTGAGACTGAAACGGCAACCATTACCGCCAATGCAAATGATTGCAAAGTCGGCATAGGCGAAGGCGGCACTTCATTAAGCGTCGATAAAGCAGCAACTGTTGACGCGCCCACAAATACCGAACTCACTCTGGGCAATGCCGATTACAAAGTTAATGGCGTAGACTTCTCGACAAGCGGAACCGCGCAGGCAAGCATAACCTCCGACGGCGTCAAACTCGACCTTGTTATCAGCGACGTATTAACTTATGACGGGACGAAATTCGACGGCAAGGGCACCGCAACTGCTATTATTGATAAGGACGGCGGAATCAGCTTGACAAGCGGCGCGAGTGTCGAAGGCGCGACAGGTAAAGCCTTTAACCTTGACGGAATTATTCTCCTTGACGCAAATACAATCGACGCGGCAACCGCAACCGACGTTTTGATTAAAGCAAGCGGACTTTCGGTCGGTTATGACGACGTAACTATTAAGGGCGACGAAGACGGCTATAAAGTCAACATTCTCGACGGCAAAATCAGCGGGCTTGAAAATATCGGCAACTCCGACGGCGTCACAATCGGCGGACTCTCCAGCGGAACCATTAAAACTGATAAAGTCGGCAACTTCACGGTCGCGGATAGAACGTTCATTGCACTTGGTGATTCGGCTGTCATTTACGGTATAGAAAATAGCAAACTTGTTTCCGCAGACGACGTTGCCAGCGTAATTACGGGCGACTTCACAGACGGCTTGAAAGTAAACGGCGGCAAACTCCAAGTCACGGGCAATACAATGAGCCTCACCGCCAACACCGCCGATAATCGGAAACTTAGCGGCTTTAGAAGTAAGTCAACGCTTATTGCGGCGGAAGGCATTACCAAGATTGAACCGACCGAAGCGGGCAAATTTACTTTCGGAGATCACACCTTCGAGACCGACGACCCGTCAATCGCGTTCAATCTCAAGAACAGCTCCGTCACGGGCATTGACAGCCTTGAAAACGGCAACTTGATAATTTCTCACGACGAAAATAATCTTGCCGTAAATGGTAAGAATATCGACTTGGCGGACATCAACACGCCCGTTACGCTTGCCATTGCCGACGGCTCAATCAGCGGAGTTTACGGCGCGAACGGTGGAATTAACGGGCTTGACGACGCAACGATTTATGGCTTGTCGACGGCGACAATTAACGGCAAATTCTTTGACATAGCGGGCGACGACGTTGAGGCGATTGTTGCCGACGGCGCAGTTCCGAGCCTCTTCGGTTTAGAAAATGGCGCGATTGTCAGCAGTGCCCCCGAAATCAACGCCCGCACGACTGAAAACGGCACGTTTACTTTCCACGACAATAAATTTAATATCAATGACACTCTCGACGGCGAAGTTGTCTTCACCACCGACCTTAACAGCTACGTAACGAATATCGGCGAGTTTGAAGGCTCAATCAGCGGCAACCTTGAAGATATTAATTTGAACGATAAGCCATTCACCGCGTCGAGCGATAAAATTACGGTCGCCAACGACGGCACGGACGTTATCGCGCTTTATGGCTTGTCAAGCGGCGACACAATCAGCGGCAGTCTCTCGAAGGCAATTTTCCTTATGCCCGAAGGTACTTTGAACGTCAACGATAAAGGCTACATTCTGCTTGGCGACGATAACGGCGTCAGCATTTCGGGCGACGGGCAAATTATTCACGGACTCGACATAGACGCAAGCTTAACAGTCTTCAAGGGCGGTTCTTACAGCGTCAACAATCAATCGTTCAATGCTAAAGACGGCGACACGTTCATTGCGGGGCGCGACAGCGTTTATATCTACGACCCGAATAATAAATCGATAACCGAGAAAACTAAGGACAAAGATATAATTATTGACCTTATCGGCGAACCGTCCGACAAGACTGTAAGTCTCAGCGGCGATTCGGCGGCGTCGGTAATCGCAAAGGGTAATCTTGATAGCCCAATGGCTTTGACGCTTGATAACAATACAGGCAAAGTCCAAAATATAGACTTCAGCAACAGCAAATATTCCAAACGTGTTACACTTCTCGGCGGCGACCAAGATGTCAAATTCAACGACGACGGCAATAATGCGGCGTATGTTGATGAGACGGCGACTGACAATAAAAATATTGAACTCGGCGACGGCGGCGACGTAGTAGTTAATGACGGCAAAGACGCCAAAGTCTCAGTCAAGGCAGGCAAAGGCAACGATACGATAGCTAATCGCCATAACGCCAGCACGACTGTTGACGTTGAGAATAACGGCGACACGACGATTGTACCGACTTCGGGCAGAGTGACACTCCAAAATTACGACGAGAATAACAACGCCAATATTAGAAGTTTCGAGTATCACGATATGCTCGAAGCGATTAAGACTAACGATATAAAATTCGGCAACGGCGCAATGACTTTGGGCGACGCGGTTGTTGTCTTCGATCCAGATGCTAGCGAGACAGGCGGCACGTGGGCTAATCTCGTCGATTATTCGGGCGACAAACTGCGCGTAGGCTTTACTCATAAAGAAGGCGGCGTCCTTAACGCAAGCACTTCAGGTGACGATTTGATTATGAAAGGCAATTACGCCGAGAGTTCTTCCGACACGCAAAAGACAGGTGGCTCGACGTTGATTAGCGGTAGCGGCAACGATACAGCCTTTGCTGGCGAAGGCGATTACGTCAACGCGGGCGCAGGCGACAATCAAATCTACGTCACCGATGAAAACCTGCGCGGAATGGAAGGCGCAACAATCGTACTCGGTAACAAGTGCAGGAATACAGTTCACAACTTCAACAACGGCTATGAAACTGGCGACGCGATTTATATAAGTGACCTTTCAAGCATTAAGTTTAACTACGGCGAAGACGGGCTTGTAATGAGTTCGGGCACCGCGCAATTAACCTTCGACGGACTTGAACCCGGCGACGAGCTTGTAAGTTATGACGACAGCGACGTTGCCTCGCCTTATGAAGTAAAAGTTATCGACGGCAAGAACACTTACAACGCCGCAATCGCGCAGGAAGGCAAAGATATTGGCGTTCATGATTCTCTTGAGGCGAATGTTTTCTACGGCAATAAAAACGGCGGTAGCGGCTTGAACTTCAGCGAATATTCGGGCACGGTCGAAGTCAATCTGAATGAAGGCACGGGCAACTTAAACGGCACCGACGCGCAATTCTACAACATAAATAAATTGCAAGCGGGCGCAGGTGATTCAAAACTTATTGGCAAGGCGGGCGCGAAGAATACACTTATTGCGGGCACAGGCAATGCAAGTATGTGGTCGGCGGCAGGCAGAGACCTTATGGTCGGCAACACGTCCGAAAATAAAAACGGCATTACGACTTTCCAATACACGGCGGGCGACGGGCGCGATACAATCACGGGCTTTGACTTCATGTCTGACGCGAACGATTACGACGCGGATAATATCAGCTTGTCCAGCGGAAATATCGTTACGAATGTCTTTATGCGCGACAAAGATATTGTCATGGCGATTAATGAGAGCGACAACGATTATCTGAGGTTGCAAGACGCAGTTGGTCAAAACTTTAAGCTCAACGACCGCATTGCAAAAGTTGATACGCAAGGTGAATTTGATAATCTTGCTGACTTCTACGTTGTTGCCGCGAAGAATGCTACTATGAAAGTCGGAGCGGACGTTGGCGACGCGCAAGTTTGGCTTGACGACCGCCTTACTAATACACACGGCGTCATTTATCACGGCGAAATTAAATATCTTGACGCTTCGACGGCGAATGGCAACACGACGCTTGTTGGCAACGATTTGGACAATGTGATAATAGGCGGCACGGCTTCCAACAGTATCTGGGGCGGCTTCGGTGCGAATAACGATACGATTTTCGGCGGTAGCGGTCATAATACGTTCTTCTTCGGAATGGAAAATGGCAACGACGTTATCGCTTCGATTAATGCGGGTGACGTTATCGACTTGACGACGATTGGGCTTGAACAGATTGCGTCGACAACGGTAAATGCGGGCGGCACGAAGATTGAATTGACGGACGGCTCGTCACTTGAGATTAAGGGCGACGCCGCAAACGTTGAATACAGACTTAATGACGGCAGTAAATACACAGCGAATCACAGTGAGGGACACTGGGAAAAAAGATAATAAATTAGCAGATTAACAGTTAAGGAGTCTTGGCAGAAATGTCGAGGCTCTTTTTTTCATTACGCATTCCTAATTGACTTTAAGGCGGCGGCAGTTTATTATTAAGAATACTTTCACAAACAGGAGGAACCAAATTTTGAGTAACATTCCTAAGACCTACGAGCCGCAGAATTTTGAAAAAGAAATTTATGCGGCATGGGAACGCGATAAACATTTTCACACGACAGCCGACGCAAAGGGCGAGCCTTATTGTATCGTTATCCCGCCGCCGAACGTCACGGGGCAACTTCACATGGGGCACGCGCTTGACGAAACTTTACAGGATATTTTGATTCGTTATCACCGCATGAAAGGCGACAATACTTTATGGATGCCCGGCACCGACCACGCAGGCATTGCGACGCAAGCTAAAGTTGAAGAGCAACTGCGCGGCGAAGGCACTAATCGTTATGAACTCGGACGCGAAAAATTTTTGGAGCGCGTTTGGCAATGGAAAGAAAAATACGGCAACCGAATCACTTATCAACTGCGGACGCTCGGCTCAAGTTGCGATTGGGAGCGCGAACGTTTCACTATGGACGAAGGTTGCTCTGCCGCCGTCAGAAAAGTTTTCGTTCAGCTTTACAATGAAGGCTTGATTTATCGCGGTACCCGTATAACTAATTGGTGTCCGAAATGTAATACGGCACTCAGTGATATTGAAGTCGAACACGAGACCGAACAAGGGCATTTGTGGCATATTCGTTATCCGTTCAAAGACGGTAGCGGCTATGTTGAAGTTGCGACGACGCGCCCCGAAACTATGTTGGGCGATACGGGCGTAGCGGTTCACCCCGACGACGAACGTTATAAAAATCTTGTCGGCAAAACATTAATCCTTCCGCTCGTCAATCGCGAAATTCCGTTGTTCGCCGATTCCTATGTCGATAAAAATTTCGGCACTGGCGCGGTTAAAGTTACTCCTGCTCACGACCCGAACGATTTTGAAATGGGACTTCGCAATAATCTACCGCAAGTTAAAGTTATCGAAAATACGGGCGTAATGTCTGACGGTTTGGGTAAATACAGCGGGCTTGACCGTTACGAATGCCGCAAGCAAATTGTCGCTGATTTGGAGGCGGGCGGCTATCTTGTCAAGGTTGAAAATCATGAACACGCCGTCGGGCATTGTCAACGTTGCCACACGACGATTGAGCCGCTTGTCAGCAAGCAATGGTTTGTTAAAATGGAAACGCTCGCCGCGCCCGCGATTGAGGCGGTTAAGTCGGGCGAATTAAAATTTGTGCCCGAACGTTTCACGAAAATTTATATTAACTGGCTTGAAAATATTCGCGACTGGTGCATAAGTCGGCAGTTATGGTGGGGGCATCAAATCCCCGCGTGGTATTGCGACGATTGCGGCGAAATGATTGTTTCAGAAACCGACGTTCACGAATGCCCGCATTGTCACGGAAAGAATTTGCGCCGCGATGAAGACGTTTTGGATACTTGGTTCAGTTCGGGATTATGGCCTTTCTCGACGCTCGGTTATCCGAACGACACGGCGGAGCTTAAGAAATTTTATCCCACAAGCGTTTTGGTGACGGGCTACGATATAATTTTCTTCTGGGTTGCGCGTATGGTTATGATGGGCTTGAAATTTCAAGGCAAAGTTCCGTTTAAATACGTGTTTATTCATGGCTTGGTTAGGGACGAATTGGGGCGCAAAATGTCTAAGTCGCTCAATAATGGCGTCGACCCGGTTGAAGTTATCGAGAAATACGGCGCGGATTCTTTACGCTTTATGCTCGTCACGGGCAACACGCCGGGCAATGATTTAAGATTTTATTGGTCGAAGGTAGAATCTGCGCGGAACTTTGCGAATAAAATTTGGAATGCGTCGCGCTTTTTGCTCATGAACTTGGAAGAAAATCCCTTGCCCCCGAATCCTGACACCTTATCCTTTGAACTCGCCGATAAGTGGATATTCTCCTGCCTTGAGAAAACTCGCGCAAACGTTACTAAAAATATTGAGCGATTTGAACTCGGCGAGGCGGCGCGGCTCCTCTACGAATTTATTTGGTTCTATTACTGCGACTATTATATTGAGCTTACCAAATCGCGGCTTTACGGCTCGGACGCACGGGCTAAGGCAACCGCTTTATTCGTATTGGCGACGGTGCTTGAAAAGGCTTTAAGACTTTTGCATCCGTTCATGCCGTTTTTAACGGAAGTCATTCGTCAAAAGCTCCCCAACGCCGAAGGTTCCATTATGGTTGTGAACTGGGTTACGGAAGACGAATTGCGCGAGTTCATTCCCGACGATAAAGACGGCATTGAAAAATTCGCCAACCAGATTTTGGAAATCGTTAAGACTATCCGCAACTTGAAATCGGAAATCGGAATTGATTCGCGCAAGAAAACTAAAATTATTCTGCGCGTCGCCAACACTGATAATAAAATTAATTTGCAGGAACATGTTAGTTATATTTCCGAACTTGCATTTGCCGAGCCGATAATTTTTGCCGACGAAAAACCTTCTCACGCAATGAGCGGCGTGATTGAAGGCGTCGAAATTTATTTGCCGCTTGAAGGTTTAATCGACACTGAAAAAGAAATTGCCCGCCTTACTAAAGAGCTTGAAAAAGTTCGCAAGGGCGCGGCGTCGACTTCAGGCAAACTCAACAACGAACGCTTTTTAAGCAAAGCCCCCGCCGATGTCGTGCAAGCAGAGCGCGATAAACTTGTTGCCGCTAATGAAAAAATTTCTTCGCTCGAACAAAGGATTAATCAGCTTGAAAACTTATGATAAGGGAAATAGAGAAATAGGGAATGAGGGAATTAGTGCTACTTCCCTACTTCCCTGCTACGTTAATTCCCTCAAATATCTCGATTGGCTTTGCGTATTCGGGATAAAGGAAGGGCTTGAACGAATCAAAGAATTAACTGCCTCACTCGGCGAGCCGCAAAATTTTTATCGGACGATTCACGTTGCGGGCACCAACGGCAAGGGTTCTGTCTGCGCCATGCTTGCTGAAATGCTTAAGGCTCAAGGGTTGCGCGTCGGACTGTTTACTTCGCCGCATTTGGAAAGTTACTGCGAACGAATCAAAATCAACGGTGAAAATATTTCCGAAAACGATTTTGCCGAAATGATTTTCCGCGTTAAGGATTGTAACGTCGTCGCCACGCACTTTGAAGTTCTGACTGCCGCCGCCTTTGAATATTTTAAGGAACGCGCTGTTGATATTGCGGTTATTGAAGTCGGTTTGGGCGGAACTTTCGATTCAACCAATATTATTACGCCCGAATTGTCCGTTATCACCAACGTTGCGCTTGACCACGAAAATATTTTGGGCGATTTGGAAAATATCGCTCGGAATAAGGCGGGCATTATCAAGGAAAATGTTCCTGTCGTAACGGGCGCAACAGGCTTGCCGCTTGAGATTATCCGCGAAGTTGCCAAAGATAAAAATTCTCCGCTTTATGAGGTCAATCCCTTAAAGCTGAAATCTCCAAGCTTAATGCTCAACCTGCGCGGCGAATATCAAAAATTTAATGCGGCGATTGCGATTAAGGCGGCGGAGCTTTTAAAGCTTGATGACGCGGCGATTGAAAAAGGTTTAGCGCAAGTCAAATGGGCTGGACGTTTTGAAGTCATTAAAAATTCTGCGGGCGTTTTTATAATCGACGGGGCGCATAATCCTCACGGCGCAAAGGCTCTTCGCGACAGTTTGGATAAAAATTTCCCGAATGGTAAAAGAATTTGGGTCTTCGGCGCACTTCGTGATAAAAATTTCGCTGAGATGATTAAAATATTATTCCGCGCAGATGATTTTGTTATCGTAACGCCGCCAAATTCCGAACGCGCCGCCACAACCGAAATTTTATGCAAAACTCTGCACGAAAATGATATTCCCTGCGCGGCGGTCGAAAATAACCTTGAGGCGATTGAACGGCTTAAAAATTCTGCGGGCGATGTGAAAATTATTGCGGGTTCGTTGTATTTAATAGGGAATGTGAGGCGAAAAATTTTTGATAACTAAAGAAGAATATTTCGAGGCAATGAGGAACGCCCGCTTGCTTGACGACGGTTTTATGTCGATAGTTTTTGAAGACGACGTTGAGCTAACCGAATTCGTCTTGAAAATTATTTTGAATAAAAATCTCAAGGTCAAGAGCGTCAAAACGCAATACAGCGTTAAAAATCTGCGCGGGCACGATGTCAGACTTGATATTTATGCGGAATCCGAAGAGGGAAAGGCAATTAACATTGAAATTCAACGACAAAATAAGGGAGCGGGCGCAAAAAGGGCACGTTATAACAGCAGTATGCTTGATGCGAATTCCCTTCCGACGAGTGCAAATTTCGACGCCTTGCCCGAAACTTACGTTATCTTTATCACGGAGCGGGACGTTCTTAAACTGAATGAGCCAATTTATTTTATTGAACGAATGATTGTCGGCAAGAATAAACTTTTTAACGACGAATCACATATTGTCTACGTCAACAATTCGATTCAAGACAATACTCCTCTCGGAAAATTGATGCATGATTTCGCTTGCGCCGTGCCCGACGAAATGTTTTACAGAGAAATTGCCGATAAAGTCAGAATTCACAAAGAAGAGGAAGAGGTGGATTATAAAATGTCCGGGTTTATGGATAAAATTATTGAACGGGTTCGTCGTGAAACCGCAGAAAAAGTTCGCCGCGAAACCGCAGAAGAAGTTCGTCGTGAAACTGCGGAAGAAATTCGTCGCGAAACTGCGTTTGAAAGTGCCTTAAAAATGCTTAAAAAAGGCAAGTTGACTCTCGAAGAAATTGCCGAATATGCTGGGCTTTCGCTCGCGGAAGTTAAAGAACTGTCGGCGAAAAATTCTGTATGAAAACTTTTAAGGAGGCGGGGATTTGGATAGCAGAGTCAGCGTTTTCGTCAGACAACGCCGAATAAATAATCTCGAACAGTGGACGATTTACGCCATTTTGACAGAAGCGTTTTTCCTCGCGCTTTCCCCAACAATCGCGGCGGCGGCGGTTATGATTGGCGTTATAACGTGGTTTCTGCGCGCCCAAATCGATTCAAAATATAAAATGCGCTCGTTGCCCTTTGATGTGCCCGTCGCTATTTTCCTGCTAATCGGCGCGTTGAGCGTTTTCCTGTCATCGGCGCGAAGTTTTGAGCTAATCTATAATTATTGCACGCTCGTAGGGATTTACGCCCTAACTTATCTAATCGTCGGACAAACTATCCGCAAGCCCGAACAGATTAAACAAATCGCGCAAGCTTTAGGCGCGTCGGCAATTTTAGTAGTACTTTGTGGCTTTTTTCAATTCATATTCGGCATAGACGCGGCGGACGTAAAATGGACAGACCCTGAAGCCTTCCCCGAATTAAAGAAAAGAATTTTTTCAACGCTAGAAAATCCAAATGTGCTTGCGGGCTATCTCGACGTTTGTATTTGCTTGGCACTCGGAATTTTGGCAAAAATTGAACGTCGCTCGCATAAATTAATCCTAATCGGCGCGATAATTTTGCTCGTGGCGTGTTTAACGATGACTTATTCGCGGGGAGCCTTCCTAACTTTGGCGATTGTCTTTGCGATTTATGGCTTATTACAAGATTGGCGCATTTTAATTCTGTTCGCGGCTGTCACTGGGATAATTTTTTATAGCGATTCGTCCTTTATGAACAGAATTTTGTCGACGTTCGCGATAAGTGACACCTCTGAAAGCGTTCGCGTCGGACTTTGGGTAAGTACAAGCGCGATGATTTCCGACCACCCCTTCACGGGCATTGGTTGGGGAGCTTATCAATACGTTTATCCACAATACAACTACTATATTGCCGATCCGAACGTCACAATTTACCACGCGCATAATATTTATTTAAATTTCGCGGCGGAAACTGGGATTGTTGGAGCATTGGCGTTTTTCTGGTATTTTTTCGGGACAATGTTTATGTCGCTTGCTTTGGGTGCAAATGAACGTTTCGTTAAGATTCGCGAGTTCATTGAAGACTTTGCCGATAAAAAACGAGCCGAATTTTTATCCGCAAGCTCTTTCGCAAAGGATTTGGCGGAAATGAGGAATACAATCCGAACTTTGCTTACGGATTTTTCAAATAATGTCTTAGATTTATTCGGTAAGAAAAAAACGCCTCTTAAATTGAAAAAGTTGCGCAGGAATCATCGCGAAGTTATTCACAATGAGGAAATGAATTTCAGCGAACATACGCGCAGAAAATTTGCTAATACCGATAAAAATCTTGAGGAAGAAAACTCTTTTGCAGAAAAAAATCCTGTCGACGACGATGATGAAGAATTTTTCGATGAAGAATCCGCTAAACCAACTAAAAAGTCCTCCAATAAATCAAAAAAGACTCTCGACCTTGAAGATATGAAATTTATTGAAGGATTTAGGTTTGGAATAGGGCTGGCGTTCCTCTCTATGGCTTTAAACGGCTTTACAGACGATTTACTCTTCAATATACCGAGTTCAATGCTAATGTGGCAACTCGGAGCCTTGAGCGCGTCAATAAATTTAATGAATGAATAATAGGAGGCGGCACTTTTGAAAAAACTAATTTCGCAGGCGACTATAGACCGCTTGCCGCTGTATTTCAGAACTTTGCGGCTCATGGAAGGTGAAGAATTGCAAATAATTTCTTCGGACGAGCTTGGAAGACGTTTAGACATTACTCCAGAACAAATTCGGAAGGATTTAGCGACTTTTGGGCAATTTGGGCGTAAAGGTATCGGCTATGACGTTCACGATTTAAGAAATAATATCGGAAACATTCTTGGATTGCATAATAAATGGCGGCTTGCTATTGTCGGCGTCGGTCATTTAGGCGGCGCACTCGCTAATTACGGTAATTTCGCCTCTCTCGGCTTTTCCGTCGTCGCTTTGCTTGATATTAATAAAAAAATAATCGGCAAGCGAATTAACGGCATTAAAATAGAAAATTCCGCTGTCATGAAGGAAATTATCGCGGAAAATTCGGTTGACATTGGAGTTATCACCGTTCCAGCTAGTGAGGCGCAAATTGTCGCGGAAAATCTTATAAAAGCGGGTGTAAAAGGACTTTGGAACTTCGCGCCCATTAAATTATCCGTTCCTACCAATTTTCCGCTCGTTAATGAAGATTTATCCGTCGGTTTGAGTGCTTTAAGCTATCATATGTCGAAAAATTAGGAATTAGGATTAAGGATTCAGTGAAAAAGTTTTTTTTCCCTTACATCTGACCCCTTTAACCTTAATCCTTAAAATGGAGGTTTATAAATGCTTACTTTTTTAATGGTTTTAGACGCGATTATCTCTATCGCATTGATTTTAGTAATTTTAGGGCAAGAGGCGAAGTCTGGTGGCATGGGCGGCATGGACGGCGGCTCCGATACCGTTTTTTCGGGTAAAGCTCGCGGCATGGACGCACTTTTAGCCCGTTTAACCGTTATTCTCGGCGTTTTATTCGCTATTATCACACTAATTATCGCTAAACTTAGTATGTAAGGAGGATTTTATTTTGATTGAAGGTGGAGAACCTTTTTTAATGAAGGGCGGCACAAGCGGCGTATTGCTTATTCATGGCTTTACGGGCTTACCCGCCGGAATGCTTTTATTAGGCGAAGTTTTGAACCGCGCAGGTTTCAGCGTTTTAGCTCCACGTTTGGCGGGACACGGCACTTGCGAAAGCGATTTAATGCGCACGACCAAAGACGATTGGTTTAATTCGGTTTTGGACGGCTTTTATATTCTACGCGGGCTTTGTGATAAAATTTATGTCGTCGGTCACTCTATGGGTGGACTTTTAACTTTAAAACTTGCGACAGAGTATAAAATTTCTAAAATCGTCACGTTAGCGGCTCCGATTTTTATTGATGAGGGGCGCGGATTACGGAATTTGCCGCCGCGTGAATTCTGTTCGGACGCTTGCATATACACTGAGCGTAAAAAGCTTAATGACGTGCCGCCCGCCGTCAATAACGTTTACGAGAAAACGCCGCTTATAAGTGTTCATGAAATGGTTGACTTGATTAACGACGTGAAAAAAATCTTGCCAAAAGTTAATTCTCCGATACTTATCATGCAGGGCGAGGAAGATCATACGGTTCAGCCGCGCAGTGCTCGATTTATTATGGATAATATCGGCTCAAACGTTAAAAAAATTGTTACCGTGCCGAATGCAGGTCATTTATTGCCTTTCGCAGAAGAGCGCGAATTTGTCTTTGAAGCGACGTTAGATTTTTTAAGGAGTGGCTAATTTATGAGTAGGCGCAAGAATTTCGATCCGTATGATGATTTTATCTTCGACCCGCGCTTCAAAAAGCCCGTTTACGTTGAGGGCAAGCTCGCAGTTAATATCAAAGGATTTGGCTTCGTCACGCCCGAAGACGGCGGCACGGATATTTTTATTGAGCCGGAGGATTTAGGTAGCGCGTGGAATGGCGATAAAGTCAAGGTTCGGATAGTTGAGCAATACGGGGCGCGTCGTGTAGGTTGTATTCATGAAATTTTGGAGCGGGCGAATAAAATTATTGTCGGCACTCTTACGCAACTTAAGCGGAAAACCTTCGTCAAGCCCGATGACAAGCGCATTGACACTGAAATTGTTCTACCAAATTTTAATGAAAAACTTCCAGCTAAAACAAAGGTTGTTGTAGAAATTACTTCTTGGTCTCCTCTGCGCGGGCAAGTTATTGAGATTTTGGGTAATGAAAATGCGCCCGGTGTGGAAATTCGCAGTATTTTACGCAGTCACGGCGTCGCGGAGGAATTTCCGCCCGAAGTACAAAACGAAGCCGCTAAAATTGAGCTTGAACCGAGTAAAAACGAAATTTCTAAGAGAATCGACCGCCGAAATTTTAAAATAGTTACGATAGACGGCGAAGACGCTAAGGATTTAGACGACGGAGTTTACGCCGAAGAAATTGACGGCGGATTTTTTTTAGGCGTGTACATAGCGGACGTTAGTCATTATGTTCGCCCGCGCAGTTTTCTGGATAAGGAGGCATTTGAACGCGGGACGAGTATTTATCCCGTTGACCGAGTTGTTCCAATGTTGCCCAAAGAATTATCGAACGGGATTTGCAGTTTAAATGCGGGCGTTGACCGTTTAGCTATGGCTTGCGAGATGAAAATTTCTGCGGCGGGCAAAGTCGTCAATTATAAAATTTTCCCGACGGTTATTCACGTTTTTAGGCGGCTGAGTTATACGCAAGTCAATAAATTTTTGGACGGTGATAAAGAACTTGCCGACTGCGCGGAAAATTTAAATACGTTGAAGAAAATACACGGGCTGAGGAAAAAAATTCGCGCGGGACGCGGCGCGATTGACTTCGACCTTCCCGAAATGAAAATAATTTTGAACGACGCGGGCAAACCGCTTGAAATAACTAAGAGAATCCAGACGGTAGCCGAATCGATAATCGAAGAATGTATGTTATTGGCTAATGAAACCGTCGCCGAGCATACAATTAAGAAAAAAATTCCAAGCTTATATCGCGTCCATGATTTACCGACGGAAGAAAAAGTATCGACGCTGAATAATTTACTGGCGCATTTCAATTTGCATATAAACAAGGGCAAGGAGCCGCGAGAATTCCAAAAAATCTTGTCGAAGGTTAAAAATTTACCTGCGGAAAAGGTGATAACAAGCTACGCCTTGCGAACGATGCAACAAGCGCGATATTCGCCCGAAAATTTGGGACATTTCGGCTTGGCGGCGAAATTTTATACACATTTCACGTCGCCGATAAGACGTTATCCCGATTTAATCGTGCACCGAATGTTGAGAGCGAGTTGGGAGATGCCCGAAAAATTACCGAGTTTTGCGAAACGTCTTGAAGAAATAGCCAAGCAAAGTTCGGAGCGCGAACGTCGGGCGATAGAAATTGAGCGCGAAACTTTGGATTTAAAAGCGGTTGAGTTCATGCAAAGATTTATCGGGCAAAATTTTGACGGCGTGATAGACAGCGTGACGAATTTTGGATTTTTCGTGGAGTTGGACAACGGCGTTGACGGATTAGTTCGGGCGTCGGAAATTGACGGCGATTTTTATGCGTTTGTCGAAAAGGAATTTGCGCTTATCGGTCACGTGACGGGAAAAAGTTTTCATATCGGCGACAATGTGCGAGTTAAATTGATTTCGGCGAATGTAAAGTTGCGACAGTTAAGCTTTGAATTGGTTAGCAACGTAGCTAATCGGGACTTGATAGCGAGAATATAAAAAAAACTCTCAGGCAAGTGCTTGGGAGTTTTTTAGTCTCTAAGTATTTTATAAATCATTAGACTTACACATTCGGGATTATCCAGCGTGTAAATATTCCTAGCCGCCAAATATTCCGACGTAACAGACCACCAATTAATCAGTTCCGAATAAGAGGTACTCGACATGATGAACGAATTCAGTACGATTTTTTTATCAGTTGTCGTGGTGGAAAGTCGCTTTTCCAATTCCTTAATCGTCTTATAGAATTCAATCTTTGGGTCATCTGCGCGGACGTGTAACAATCCTTTGGGGTCGATGAAGTTAATGTATTGTTTTTCTGGCGTGTCTATCCATAAGATATAATCAGGATAAAAATTTCCCGCCTCGAAAAAACCTATGCCGACCTTGCTTTTATTGCGGAGCAGGTAAAGCGATTTATCCGCCAATAGGCTTTCGTGAGTCTCCACGTAGGTTTTAAGATAATCTACGAATTTCATTTCATCATGATTCAGCGCGACGGGTGACACCTGCATTTTTAGATTGCTTTTCTCCAAACAAATCAACGGAGCGTATAAGTGCGGCTGAAAATCAAACAGCACAAGTTTGTTATGCAAAGAATATTTTTTATACTCGTCAAGACCGTTATTTGACTTCAACACTTCCGCCATTTCTGAAATAAATTTTTCCAAATCATCGCCCGTCGTGTCTCGCTCATCTTGCTGAGTGTAAGTCAAAGTATATTCGTCTACAAAATTGCTGTCGTCCGCCTCCAAGACCGCATATGTCAATCGCGGTGCTTCCCAACGTTCTTTTTCATACTTAAAAAATTTATCCATGTAAGATTTGAGTGCCATAATCGCATAATCCGTAATCGCCGCCAACTTTTCGGGAGTATTTATCTCTAAATGATTTTTGGGAATCAGCAAGCCATACCAACCCTCCTCATTAAGAATTTCAATCAACTTTTCCTTGACTATGCTGAGGTTGTAGTAGCGTTTTTCGGTTTTATACGTCTGCAGTTCCTCAAAAATCCTCTGAATATCAAGCAACGGCGATATATAGGTCGGGATTGTAAATTCATTCGGCAGAGAATCTATCTTAAGGCTAAACGTTGAATCTATGGTTTGAATTCTACTGCGACAATCGATAACCGTTTTGCTCTTGAGAAGATAGCTCAAAAATCCTTCGTCGGGTTTGTCCAAAATCAATCGGGCGGCTTGTTGTTTGAACTTGGCATCGCGCCTTACTGTGATGGTATGTAATTTCTTGTCCTTGACGGCATTAAAGCGGCTTATCACAGGCAGAGTATATTCGCGAATCGTTTCGTTAATGGGCGTGCCTTCCCGCTCCAAATATCTCTTGAAGTCTTCCATATATTGCGCCCTTATGCCGAATATGGTCAGTGTCTCCAATAAATCTATGTATTTCGGCGGAATCGCTAAGCATGAATCAAGCTTGCCTGAACGTTTCAAGCAACCGTCATAACCCTTTAAACGGACTCCGCGCCCAAAAAGTTGAATAGCTTGTGAGCCTTCGCCTTTGGCAAAGTTAATCAGCCCCATTGTCGATACTCGCCAACTGTTCCAACCTTCCGTAAATTTCCTTGAGCCAATCAGCATGTTGATTTTTGAATTCGACGCATTGATATTCCGAAACAAAGATGTCGAAAGAAATTCTTCAGTGCCGACAAGTATTCCATTCCGCTCGCAATTTTTCATCAAGCCGGAAGTATCGCCAATGTTAATCACGCCAAAATAATCGCTGTGTTCGCCCACCTTTAAACCAATCTCGCCCGAAATTTGGCTAATATTTTTCATACGCAAGCGCGGTTCATCTGCATTTCCGTCAACATTGAAGACGACGCAAAGAATATCCGCAAAAATTTCTGTAGGATTTATATTTATGTCCTGCAGTGCTCGGAAATTTTGATAGAATAATTCTTGCCCGCGTTCGTCGATTAAGCCGCTGTCACCCGTCAAAATAGCGCGAATATGTTCAATCGATTGTGTTCGGTTGCTCAGAAAATTGTTTAGGAATAGCAGTACTTCTTCCACGTCGGTTAAAAGTTCTTTTTCTGCCAGCGACAAGCCGCTACTTTTTACAGGCGCGGTGACTCGATTGCCTACAAATATCATAAGCGGCTTTTCGATACGGAATTTTTGTAGCTCGTCAGCCTGTGTATTAAACAGTTTCATTTGCTGATAAAACGACATCAGACAGCCGACGAGATACAAATTTTTTTGCTCCGAATTTATGTTGCCCTTAAGATTGTAAATGCGATAATCCTTGCCGTAACCGTCACGGTAAAAATATTTGTAGGAATAATCCATGATGATAGATTTCCCGTATTCTTCGACAATCAGCCGCTCATTTTTGGTATTCAATGCCTGTTTAAACGTGGCAGAATATTCAAAGGCAAAACCTTCTTTTGAAAGGCGCGTTCGATAATCATACCATACGTCGCCCGACAAGCCGCGATGACCTTCATCAACCATGACAAGATTATTTTCCTCGAAACTCTCAACCGAGACGGTTTTAACTTTACCCTCTTCCTTGAGCTTGTTCATATCGATAACGATAACTGCGTCTTTGTCGAATAAGCTTCCTTGATTTTTATCGAACAGCCGCGCAGGTATAGACGATAAAGCCAGCTCCTCCAAATGCTGATTGCTCATGCCCTCGTTTGGCGCAAGGACAATATTGTTAATGGATAATTTGCTGTTCAGTCGTTTGGCACGCTTGAAATAATGTCGGTATTGCAAAATATTCATGTGCATGATTAAAGTTTTGCCACTACCCGTCGCGCACATGAACGCCAATTTATTAAGTTTGTCCGTTGTATAGGGTTGAAACTCAAGCGGCTTGAATTCTTGCAACCATGCATTTAAATCATTACAAAAATTTTCTGCGTCGGAAAAATACCTGTCCAAATAAATTTCCGTGAACAGCAACGCGATATATTGAAAATATTTCCATTTAAGACCGCCGCGCCTCTCTGCTATGTGGCGTGTATGACGGCAGATATTTTCGTCATATAACCGAAGTTTTTCCGTCGTGATATTGGCATTGCGCATTTTGCAGACGTGCGAAATATATTCGTAATAATAAGTATTGCCGCTCTCGTTGACGCCCTCATAATCGGTACTGTTTAATTCCGCGCTTAGTGATTCAAGGGAATCCAACTTCAGCTCGTTCAAAAAATATCGGAACAATACAAGTTGATCGTCGAAAGAGACTTGCGGAATATTTTTCTTTGCCATGCTTTACGTCTCCTCGAACATACGCTTTTTAAATTCAAGCTCCGTCATTTTAACCGACCAATTCTCATTACTACCGCGAAGATTTTCAAGGTTGCTGTCGCCGTTTACAAAAATCACGTCGTGCTTGCGGTTGCCTGCGTTGGCGATAAAGTAAGCGTCCAGTGCCGCGTTGGAGGCGATAATATCCTCCGTCACGATACGCCATATAATCAGAGCGCGGCGACCGTCCGGCAAAGTGCCTTCTATCTGACGAAAAGCATATTCCCCGTTAATATCGTTGACAAGTTCCAATGCGCCTTCGTAAGCGGGATTCGTGGCGGGTTTGCTGAGATAATAGGAAATCGCGCTTTGACGGGTGACGGTCAACCCTATCAGATAATTAAACGTTTCCATTAAATCGACGGAGCGGCTTTTGCACTCGTTCTTTTCGGTTATCTTCATGCTGTAGGCGAACGGATTAGAAAAATTTTCCATGTTCAGCAAGTTGTCGCGGCTTTCCATAGTGAGCATATAGCGGATTATATAATCCTCGCCCAAAAGCGACGCCCATTGACTGCCCTTATCGGAAAGTTCAATGTTTGAAAGAGCGTCCTCGTAACTTTCAAGGCGCATGTACTTGATAATTTGAGAGACGCCTTTATCGCGATTTGTCGGCTTGCCGTTTTTCCAATCAGCGGAGTAAATTACTTTCTGCATACGCGGCTTGGTTACGGTGTCGAAGTACTCGCCCATCTCAACGAGGATATATTTTCTGTTGCCGCCGTCTTCGCGATTAAGATTTATTACAGCGTGCCCCGTCGTCCCAGACCCTGCAAAATAATCCAGCACGATTGAATCTGCGCCCGTCGCCACTTGAATTAAAAACTTTATCAGCTTTTCAGGTTTCGGGTTTGAAAAAAATTCGCCATTGAATAACGCGAAAAAATCTGTTTTGCCCGTCCGCGTCCGTCCAAATCGTTCATCAATCAATAAACTGCGCGGAATCGCTCCGACTTTCTTATAATTTTTCGTGTAGACGTTCCCGTTTTCAAAAACAAGTTCAGAGTAATTTTCTTGAACACGTTGCTTGCTCCAACGCCAAGTTGCGTTCGGTTTATCTGGATTTTTATGTTTTGGAAAGTAAGATTTACCGTCTGGAGCAATTATTTCAAAATCTAACGAAGAAGAATAGCGAATACTTTGTTTATCGAGCCGTTCCAAAGAATATTCGCCGCGTTCGTCTTTGCGATTGTAACTTGTCGTCGTTGCCGCTTCAGTGTCTAAGTTGAGAAATAATTTATCGGCGTCTTTCGTATAAGTAAAAATATATTCGTGGTCGATAGCGAAATATCTTGAATCATTTGCGCCGCCGCTCTTGCTTTTCCAAATCAATTCGGCAACGAAATTATTTTCGCCAAAAATATCATCGCAGAGGAGTTTCAAATTGGCTTGCTCGTTGTCGTCAATGGAAATGAAAATCGCGCCGTCATCAGCTGAAAGTGCTTTCGACAAGTGCAATCTTTTTTCCATTAAGCAAAGCCACGAACTGTCTTTGTAGCCGTCCTTGTAAAGAATCGGTGCGGAGTTCGTGTTATACGGCGGGTCAATATAAACGCACTTAATCTTTTCGCGGTACTTGCTTTGAAGTAAGTTTAACGCATGGAAATTATCGCCGTTAATCATCAGCCCGTTTGTCTGTTCGTCCAAATTCGGGATAGTCTCCAACAGGGCATATTTGAAGGCGTCGGAAAAATGTTTGGTGTCAATGATAAGATTCTTATTGCGGCGCAGAAAATCAACGGTCGGCGGATTCGTCCAATCGTCTGCCTCGTCTATGGCGTAAAGGTCAATCCACTCGTTGAGCTGAACTTTGTTGGCAATAATCTCCGCCCAAAAGGATTCGTCGATTTTATCAAGCGTAATACACCAATCAGTTGCCACGATGAATTTCTTTTTGAGCCAAAGTTTTTTCTGGAAGTCTTCAATCTGCGCGAGGAAATCGATAATAATTTTACCGACGCGCTTGATAACTTTAACCTGTGCAAGATAAGTTTCTACCCGCGCTTCATTGTCGGTATCCAAATCCTCCAAGTGCATGACTTCGCTTTTTATGAAGAAATCCAGTTCGCGAGTCAGGAACTTGCGCAAATCTTTATGAATGAAATAATCGAAAGTATTTTTCGCTACGTAACGTTTAAGATGCTTTTCAAGTAAAGTGTCTTTATTGGCGGTGTTCGTCAAGAGCAACGGATTTAATTCTTCGCGCCGAAGAGAAATCAGCCAATTTTTAATGACGGCGTAATTTTCTTCGGTATATTTTCTTTTCTTATCTTCGGGAATATCATAAACAAAACGAATCACAAGCTCCGCCGCGTCGGGATTATATTCAAAGGTTTTTATGTCGGGATATTTTTCCGCGTCTTCGGTGAAGAGCATAAAGGTACGCTTGCTTTCCTTACTTTCCTTGTTGTTATTCTGTTCCGTCGTAGCGTCCACCAAACGGAAATGAACGCTGATACCGTCGAAAACAAAAGTATAATCTTTGAAATTCTCACCGGTCTTGATATAGTACTGATCCTGATTTGCCCAATAAAGTTTAACTTCCTCGCCCTCGTAAGGGATAGCGTAGACGCCTTCCTTGTAGCGACGTTTGGAAATAAAATCGCCGTCTTCATAGTAACGGTTGAAGAAAGAATACAGCGCGGAATATACGTCCGTTTCAAGTGTGTCAAGGGCGGCACCTTCCGCAAAGGGCGCGAGGGTTTCTTTAACCATTTCGGGCAATCTATGCGCAAGGAATTGT
Source organism: Selenomonadaceae bacterium (assembly GCA_017549815.1). Classification (GTDB taxonomy): domain Bacteria; phylum Bacillota; class Negativicutes; order Selenomonadales; family Selenomonadaceae; genus Quinella. Next base: position 41,047 of record JAFYNH010000021.1, on the reverse strand, counting down.
TCAATCTGCGACTTGCGGAGATTCAGCACGCGATAAATACCAAAATCAAGGTCGGCTTTATCAAGCTCGAAAATTTCCTTCAGCAATTTTATAAATCTGTTTAATTTTTCGCTCATGAATTCCCCACCCGTACACAGAAAAATTTTTGCTTATATTCGATACATGCTGTAAAATTCCTACGGAGGTGTTGACATGGAGCAAACAAGAAAGTTATTAGACGCGGGCGAGCCGCAAGAGGCATTGGAACGATTGAAGACGATATTGCCGACAGCGCAGGAAGAATGGCGTGTTCACGAGTTAATCGGGGCGTGTTTTCACGATTTAAGCGACGCAAACGGAGCCGCGCAGGCATATTTCAATGCGGCGATGACGGATAAATATTTACGGAGTCAGCGGGCGCATTTCTCGAATTATTTGTTTGCGTTGCACTACTTGCCGCAAGTGGACGCGCAGATTTTGATTAACGAACTTGCCGTTTACAATTCTCTTTATCGCGACGCGGAAACAATTAGGAATGAGGAATTAGGAATTAGGAATGAAAAAATTTCCGTAGCGTTCATATCTCAGCATTTCTGTGATTCATCATCTGCGCGGTTTTATGAGGCATTATTGACAGACTACGACCGCGAAAAATTCAAAGTTACGGCGTGGAGCCTGTCTAAAGAGGAAGACGCTTTCACTAAAAAAATTCGCCGAAACGTCGACGGCTACTTTGACATATCAGAGACGAGTTTTGAGGAGGCGGCGATTAAAATTCGTGATTCTGGCGCGGATATTTTGGTAGATTTGGGCGGACACACGGAAGGCGGCACGACCTTACAAATTGCGGCGTATAAACCTGCGCGGATTCAAATTTGCGGCATTGGCTACTTTGATTCGACAGGCGCAGATTTTATGGATTATTTTATCGGTGACGAATTTTTAATCCCTAACGCTGAAATTTTTACGGAAAAGATATTGCGTCTTAAGAATGCGTTCGCATTTCGACCGAATGAACGCATGATTTACGAAAAAAAATCTCGCCGACCTTTCCCACATAAAAATTTTACGTTCGGCAGTCTGAATAACTTCATGAAATTAAGCGACGATTATTTATTGGCTGTTAAAAATATTTTGGACGCTTTGCCCGACGCAAGGATTATTTTCCGAGATACTACGCCGCTTAAAAGTCGGCAAGTCGCGTTGATTGAACGTCTTAAAACTTTTGGAATTGAAGGTGCAGAAGTAAGGCGCGGCGATAATAATTTCTTCACGGATTACAGCGAGATTGATTTGATATTGGATACATTTCCTTATCCCGGCGGCATGATGACGGCTTTAGCATTATATATGGGCGTGCCTGTGCTGAATTTATGCGGGAAATTGCCGCATACTCGGACGGGAGCAGATATTTTAAGAATTGCCGACGTTGACGAGCTGATTGTTAATAATATTGACGATTACATAGAAAAAGCGGTTGAATTTGCCGAAAATCGGGCGCGTCTCGTTGACTTGACGAATAAAATTTCCCTTGATAAACTTACAGACACTAAAACTTTTGTCGATGATTTTTATGGAAAGATTTATGAACTTGCGTGAAGACATTAGCCAATGGATAAAGGATTTGGCGGAAAAATTTAATTTAGAGAAAGTAATTTTATTTGGTTCGAGAGCACGCGGCGATAATAAGGAGCGAAGTGACATAGATTTAGCAATAGCGGGCGATCGCGCAGATTGCATAGAATTTTCGTTGGCGGCTGATGAAGAAATTCCGACCTTGCTAATGTTCGATTTCGTTATTATCGACGAACATTTATCGCCCGATTTAAGAACGGAAATAGAAAAGGACGGCATTATCCTTTATGAGAAAGTATGAAAATTTTTGTAAAGCATTGCTAAACCTCAAAGAGCTTGAAACGAAATCGCCGCCTTACGACACGATAACGACGGCGGGAATGGTTGCGCTGTTTGAAATTTGTTTTGAACAGTCATGGAAGGCAATAAAGGAAATTTTGGAGCTACACGGAATAGGCGAGAAAAAAATTGGTTCGCCAAAGGTGATAATCAAACAGGCATTTGCGGCAGGCATGATAGACGATGAAAAACTTTGGTTGGAGGCGTTGGTAGCTCGAAACGACGTTACCCACTCTTACAACGAAGAAATTGCACTTGAAATTATCAGAGCCTCGCAAGAAAAATTTATTGCGATGTTTGAGGCGTTAAAGGAAGAAATTGATAAAAATTGGAGTTGATAATTTGAATGATTACAACGAGCGGCGCGGGATATTAGATTTCGTGCCGCCAAATTTTTTAAAAATACCAGTCTTGCTGATTGAATCGGTGGGATTATTGGCGGGCTTGCGAGAAATTTTGCCGACCGCGCAGATAGCTTTCATGACGGAGGAGCCGACGCTCAAGATAAAGAAACTTTGCGAAGAATTCCGTGCAGATTTGATTGACGAATTGCCGACCGCGCCGAAAATTTTTGAACTGATAATAGCTCAAGACGTTTTAACGACGGGCGAAAATTTTTATGCGCGATTAATGGCATATAATCATTTACTCAAGGATTCTGGGGCATTATTCACGCAATTTTATAACGTTCGGTTCGTAAAAGTACTGGAAAAGTTAAGGGAAGGACGATTTTCAAATAATGAGCGGCGATTTTGGGCGAAAGCAGACGTTGTAAAGCTTTTAGACGACGCGATTTATAAAGAAATACATTTTTTAGCAGGCGAACGAGATTTTTCGGCTGATGAATGGGAAAAATTTGGATTTGATAATTTTAGCGAGGATTTGACGACAAAAATTTGGTTAGTGAAGGCTTGCAAGTGCACAGCCGAAGTTGCCGCGTTGAAAGATTTTTTTACGCTCGAAGTCCGCGCAGATTTATCGCGAATTCTTCATAGAATTGAATATGACATTGATAGAGAGAAAAATTTAGGGCTTTTAATGGATATATGCGAGCGCGAGGGGATTTTTGATGAGTACTTAAGCGATTTTATAGAACAAGTGGTGATTCACGAGTCGGCTAAAAATTTTATAAAGGAATGGGCTAAAAATTTCGGACGCAAGCTAGATTTTGATTGCGAAAGTGATATTTGACATGATTTATTTAATTTTAATCGTTACAGCGGTCACATTGGCAATTCTCTATAAATTTTCGCCGACGAAAAGAATATTTATGATAATCTGCGCGGGATTGTTGTTTGTATTCGGCGCGAGTGCATTTATAAGCGAGTATCGGCAACAGGAAAAACTTTCGCGGACGCAACTCGAAGAATTACAGGAGCAACAAAAAATTTTTGGCGAATGGTACGCGGCTTATCAAAAGGATATTGACCGACTTGACCGAAATTGGCAGTCGTATCACAATATAATTGAGGGCTTAAAGGCGGTGGACGCGCAGAGTTTCAACGCAGAGGCATTTAATACGCGGCTTGCGAATTTGGAGCAGGATTCGATTGAAGAGCAGATTAAAATTTATATGCTGGTCGCGCCGCAAAGCCTCAACAGAGAAAGTCGCGCATTGGTCGAGGAATTAATTCGGAAAACTCGTCAATATGCCGACGCGCAGACAAAGACGATAAGTTTATCAAAGTCGGAATCAACGCCGCCAGTCGAATTGGAAAATTTGAAAGTCAGACTTAATGACATCATGATTCGCGAATCACCCGAAGGCTTATTCACGGCGCAGGAAATTTCGGCAATACGCGCCGCATTAGGCGATTAGAAACGGAGGAAAATTTTTTGAACGATAAGATTAGGAATTTTTCAATCATAGCGCATATAGATCACGGGAAGTCGACGCTCGCCGACCGCTTGATTGAGATGACAGGCACGGTTGAAAAGCGCGACATGAGCGAACAATTTTTAGACAACATGGAGCTTGAACGCGAACGCGGCATTACGATTAAGGCGCAGACTGTTCGCTTGAAATACACCGCGCAGGACGGCGAAACTTATCAGCTGAATTTAATCGACACGCCCGGTCACGTCGATTTTACCTACGAAGTTTCGCGCAGTCTTGCCGCTTGCGAAGGAGCTTTACTTGTCGTGGACTCAACTCAAGGCGTCGAGGCTCAAACTTTGTCGAATGTTTATCTGGCGTTGGAACACGACTTGGAAATTGTTCCCGTCATAAATAAAATTGATTTGCCGAGTGCCGACGTTGAGCGTGCCCGCGCAGAAATCGAAGAGGCAATCGGACTTGACGCAAGCGACGCCGTTAAATGTTCTGCGAAAACCGGCGAGGGCGTTGACGAAATTTTAGAGGCGATTGTTAAAAAAATCCCGCCGCCCGAAGGTGATGATTCTAAACCTTTGCAAGCGTTGATTTTCGATTCTTATTTTGATTCGTATAAAGGCGCAGTGGCTCACGTTCGGATTTTCGACGGCAGTGTTCGTAAGGGCGATAAGCTGAAACTTTTGGCGACAGGCAAAGAATTCGACGCGACGGAAATAGGAATTTTCGCGCCCGCAATGACAGAACTTGATGAACTCTGCGCGGGCGAAGTCGGCTACATTTGCGGCAGTCTTAAAGACGTTCGCGACGTTCGAGTTGGCGATACCGTTACGACTTCCAAAAATCCTGCCGAGCCGTTGGCGGGTTATCGTGCGCCTGTGCCAATGGTTTTCTGCGGACTTTATCCGACTGACAGCGTTGACTACGACAATTTAAAGGACGCGCTTGAAAAATTGCAACTCAATGACGCCGCCCTTGTCTACGAGCCAGAAACTTCCGCCGCGTTGGGATTCGGTTTTCGTTGCGGCTTTTTAGGACTTTTGCACATGGACGTTATTCAGGAGCGTTTGGAGCGCGAATATAAATTAAAACTCGTTACGACCGCGCCGAGCGTTGTCTATAAAGTTCATAAGACTGACGGCGAAGTTTTCACGATTGACAATCCCGCCGCATTGCCGCCGCCGACCGAGATTAAATTTATCGAAGAACCAATGGTTAAGGCAACCGTCATTGTGCCGAGTGATTATATCGGCGCGGTTATGGAGCTTTGCAGGGACAAGCGCGGCACTTATCGCAGTATGGATTATATCGACAAAACCCGCGTCATGATTGTTTACGAAATGCCGCTTAACGAAATTATCTACGACTTTTTTGACAAGTTGAAGTCAATGACTCGCGGCTATGCCAGCCTTGACTACGAACTTTGCGAATACAAGGAGAGCGACCTCGCGAAGTTGGATATTCTTTTGAACGGCGATTTAGTTGACGCGCTAAGCTCGATTGTTCATAAAAGTCGCGCCGCTAAAATTGGGCGGATTCTCGCGCTGAAACTCAAGCGGATTATTCCCGAACAACTTTTTGATATTCCCGTCCAAGCGGCAATCGGCGGCAGGATTATTGCTCGCGAAACCGTTAAGGCGCGGCGCAAAGACGTTTTGGCTAAATGTTACGGCGGAGACGTTTCACGTAAGAGAAAACTTTTGGAGAAACAAAAGGCGGGTAAAAAACGCATGAAAGCCGTCGGCAGTGTCGAATTGCCGCAAGAAGCTTTTATGGCAGTTTTAACCGTTGGCGACGAAGAATAACTTAACAACGCAAAAAAAATCCCCGACTCGTCATCGGGGAAATTTTTTTTATCTGTCTATCAATCTTCAAGAATGTAAAGGTCAATCCACTGTCTGCCGAATTCGTAGCACTCGCCGACCGTATCAAACGCCACGTCGATTTTATTTCCGACAATCGCGCCGCCCGTATCCTCAGCAACCGCGTAGCCATAACCGGGAATGAAAACCTTCGTGCCGAGCGGGATAAAATGTGGATCAGTTGCAATGACACCGTGTTGGCAGAGGGTGCCCATTGCCGTGTAAGCACTAAGACCCGCTTGCGCACTGCTGTAAGCTGTCGCCTCGACGCGCACAACTCTTACGCAGTTTGGAATTTCTAAATCATTAAGTTCGTAGGATTCGTCACCACCGTCAAAAGCGCGATAAGTTCTTTTGCCACAAATGCCGTCAGCCGTCAACCCGCGACTTTTTTGGAAATCTTTCAGCGCGTCGACCGTGTATTTATCACAAACGCCAGTAGCCTCGCCTTCAAGAAAACCATGCTCAATCAATTTGTTTTGAAGTTCGATAACGCCGTCGCCCTGCATACCGAGTTTAATCACGTCGCCGACGCCCGCATATTGAGCAACCTCTTTGACTGTCGAAACTGCACTGAGAACCGAGCCGATTGTCGCGCCCGTACTTTTTGGAGTGTCAGTTTCGTCATCTATTTCGAGTTCGTAATCTGGAACATAATCGCCAAGCTTAAAAGTATTTATGTCAATTTCGTCAAATGCCGCCGCACGTAAAATTTTATAAGTTTCATCGCCGCAAACTCCGTCCGCTTCGAGTCCGATTGCGCTTTGAAAATCTTTGATAGCATTAACGGTTTCCGTGCCGTAAACGCCGTTCGCCTTTATGTTCAAAAGACATTGTGCAATTAAATAGGATTGAATTTCCTTGACCGCGTCGCCTCTGTCGCCATACTTCAACGCTGCCGCCGAGCAAATACTCGAAAAACTTACGGCGAGAATTAAAACCAGCGTCGCAAGAACTCGCCCTAACTTCATTTTATCCACCCCTTTAATCGTTTCTTAATTTTGGGCGATTATATCAACGTACACTGAAAAACTTATGGTAAACAGGGATTTTTTTTATTCAGGCTTGCAAAAATTTTTAACGCAGAATAAAATCTTAACGATATAGATTTTGGAAACGATAAAAACAGGGACGTTAGTTTAAAATAAAGGGGTTGCTCTTACTATGATGAGATCGTTGTGGTCTGCGGCGTCGGGCATGAAGGCGCAACAGACAAATATGGACGTGGTGGCGCATAATATCTCCAACGTCAACAGCTACGGCAACAAAAAAGTCCGCGCAGAATTTCAAGACTTGCTTTATCAGACACTGCGCGACGCGGGCGGTACTTCGGGCAATGGCACGCAATATCCTCAAGGTTTGCAAATCGGCTTGGGCGTTCGTGTTTCGGCAACGCACAGAGTTTTTACGCAAGGTCCCTTGCAGACAACTGATAATCCTAGCGACGTTGGCATTCAAGGCGACGGCTTTTTCCAAATTCAGTTGCCCGACGGAACGACGGCTTACACTCGCGACGGTTCATTTAAACTTGATTCAAATCGCCGCCTTGTGACCAGTGAAGGTTATTTGCTTGTTCCGAATATCACGCTTGACGAAAACGCCCCGATTGAAACTTTGGTTATCAGCTCGGACGGACGAGTTTCCGATACACCGGCGGGCGGCGACCAAACCGAAATTGGACAGATAAATCTTGTGCGCTTTGTCAACCCCGAAGGTCTCTATGCTTATGGCAAGAATCTTTTCTTAGAAACAGCGGCGTCAGGTGCTCCGATTGAGAGCGAGCCGGGACAGGACGGCGCGGGCGTCTTAGCGCAGAATACTTTGGAAATGTCGGGCGTCCAAATCGTTGAGGAAATGGTTAATATGATTGTTGCTCAACGCGCCTACGAATCCAACGCGAAGGCAGTCACGACCTCTGACTCTATGCTTGAGACTGCCAACCAGTTAAAGCGATAATTTAACATGAAGAACTTATTTTTACTCGCGACGTTGATTTTTGTTATGAGCTTGACGCCGCGAGCTTTTGCATACACAGTATCGGGCGCGGAACTTCAAGCGATAGCTATGGAGGCTTTAGAAAATGCTCTTGCCGAACGCGGCGAATATCGTCGGCACGAAATTTCTTTTACTCAGTATCCAATGGATATAAAATTGCCCGAAGGCGTCATTGACATAAAGGCGGAGTTACCGACCGCGATAAACTATACGAGCTTAACGCCTGTGCGGACGATAATTTTTGTAAATGGACGCTCTTATCGGACGGTAAGTTTTACGGCGAGCGTCAGGGTTTATGACATGTTGCTTGTTGCGAATCACGATTTGCGAATTGAAGTTCCCGTTACGGCGAGCGATTTTCATCTTGCGGAGGTTAGGATTGACGGGCGCAACGAATATGTCAGAGACGCTAAGGAAGTCGAAGGGCTTGTTCCTCACAGATTTGTCCGCGCAGGTTCACCAGTTTCACTTAGTTATTTTCAACAGCCAGTTGCGGTTAATCCGAGTCAGCGCGTAACGATTATCGTAAATTATCGCGGGATAAGGGCGACGGCGACGGGAATTGTCTTGACACGCGGACGGGTCGGTTCGATAGTCAAAGTTAAGAATGAATCTTCGGAGAAAATTTTATCAGCAAAGGTTATTGATTCTCATACGGTGGAGGTGAAACTATGAAGAAATTTTTTGCGGCGATTTTGATTGCGGCATTCGTAATGGCGGGCGGCGCGGTCGAAGCAAAATCGTTATGGGTCGACAATGGCAACAGTTGGTATGCAGATAAAAAGGCTCGCAACGTTGGCGATATTTTAACGATTGTTATTAACGAAACGACAACGCAGACGGCTACTAAGTCGCGCTCGAATTCCAAATCTGGTTCGGTTAGTGTTGGAACGGGCACGGGCATTTTCGATTTTATCAAGGCGTTTTCGGCGAGCGGCTCCGATAATTTCAAGGCAGACGGTTCGGCAGTTGACACCAACAGATACAGCGGGCAAATAACCGTTACGGTCGTCGAAGTCCTGCCCAATGACAACATGGTTATCGAGGGCACACAATCCATTTGGCAAAATCGCGACGAACATAAAATTACTCTGCGCGGGATAATTCGTCGTGATGATGTCAGCATGAATAATACGGTTCTCTCATCGAGGGTTGCCGACGCCACTTTGAAATTTGACGGCAAAGGTCCTCTCAATGCTAAACAGCGGCAGGGTATCTTGACGCAAATTTTCAACTTCCTCTTCTGACATGGACAACGAAATTAAAATCAGCGAAGAATTTACTTTGCCACGAGACTTGAGCGCGATGGCGAAAAAATTTTTCGTGCAGACAGAAAAAACATTGCGTGACGGTGTTTGGTTTATTAAAAAAGGCTCAAAAGTCACAGGAGTTAAAGTCATTGCGGCGGGTGAAAAAATTCATGATATTAAACGACTCATTGAAACTTATCCTCTTCCGAATGGCGAAAAAACGCAAGCTCAAGATTGGTATAAATGTCGCGGCACGGCAACTATAACCGATGGTCAAACTGAAAAAGTTAAAGAGATTCATTGGTACCAATGCGAAAATATAGGCAAAGTTGAATTCAAAGAAAAACGTTGGGGTGAGAACAATGCTACTTAGGTATACAGGAGACGGACAAAGAGTTTCTTTTATTAAAGGCAGTTATTACGAGGCTGAAAAATTTTGTGACGATATGGGAGAAGCGTGGGCTATCTTTGACGAAGGCGACGATTGGTATGTTTACGGCATTAATTTTGTCGCGGAGAATTTTGAAGAAGTCACGGAAGACGATTTTAAGACCGCCCGCGCAGTCTAAACTTCAATGCGTAATGCACAATTAATCCCTAGTCCCTAGTTCCTAATTCCTAGTTCCTTTTTAGGGGTGATGTCATGAAAAAAATTTTAACAATCGCGACGCTGATAGCTTGCCTTGCGCTGATGACTTCGACAGTCTTCGCGGAGTCGGCAGTCACGCGGATAAAGGATATTGCTAAAGTGCAGGGCGTGCGTAATAACCAGCTCATAGGCTACGGCTTAGTTATGGGTTTACCGGGCACAGGCGATTCGGACAAAATTAAGCAAACGATTAACTCAACCGTTTCAATGCTGAAGAGTTTCGGAATAACGGTGGATGCTATAAATTGGAAGGCAAAGAACGTTGCGGCTGTCATGGTCACTGCAACTTTGCCGCCGTTTATTCGCGAAGGCGATACTATTGACGTTGCAGTTAGTTCAATGGGCGACGCCGACAGCATACAAGGCGGAATACTTTTGCAAACGCCGTTGTTGGCGGCAAATGGTGACGTTTACGCAGTCGCTCAAGGCTCGGTTTCGACGGGCGGTTTCATTGCAGGACAAGGCAATAATCGCGTTCAAAAAAATTTCCCGACGGCAGGCAATATTCCAAACGGAGCTATCGTTGAGCGGACGCTCGAAGACGATTTAGGCAGGAATGGACAACTTTCTTTAAGCTTATCGAACGCTGATTTTACAACGGCGTCGCGAGTCACCAACGCAATTAATGCGGCTTATGGCAACGTTGCACATGCGGCTAATCCCGGTCGTATTGACATTAATATTCCGGGCTACTATCGCGCTAACATTGTTCAATTCATTGCGTCGATTGAGGAATTGCCCGTTGTTCCCGACGCCATTGCTAAAGTTGTTGTCAATGAGCGCACAGGTACAATCGTTATGGGCGGTAATGTCAGAGTCGATGAATGCGCGATAACTCAAGGCGGCTTGTCGATTCGTATTGAGCGCGAAAACGAGGCTTATCAAGCGGCTCCTTATTCTTACGGCACATCTATGGTTGTTAGCAATGACGAAACGGACGTTCGCGAAGAAATGTCGAGTTCAGTAGTTCTGCCCGCTACGACCAGCGTTAGCGACGTTGTTGGAGCTTTGAACGCAGTCGGAGCTACGCCGCGCGATTGCATTTCGATTTTGCAGGCGATGAAGGCGGCGGGGGCGATTCATGCCGTATTGGAAATAATTTAAGGGGCGATTGACATGCAGATTAGCGGCGCGAATTTGATACCGCAAATGAGTTCGACGAATACGGGCGCGACTGGTGCGCAAATGATTAATGACGAGTCAAGCTTTCAAGCTCAACTTAAAGAGGCGACCGATAGACTCGAAAAAAAGAGTGAAATTAAGACGCTGACGGACGATGAACTTACCAAGCGTGATAAGGAAATAAAAGATGCCAGCGTCCAACTCGAAGCGATTATGCTGAAGTTAATGTATAACGAAATGTGGAAGACCGTCCCGAAGAATAAACTTTTCGGCGACGATAACGCAATGGAAATTTATCGCGACATGTACAACGAGGAACTCACGAAAGTTGCGGCAGAAGGCGGCGGCATTGGACTTGCGGATTTCATTTATAGACAACTCACGCAAAATAGATAAGCTTTAAAGAAAAAATTATCCCCGATGATGAATCGGGATTTTTTTTGCCGTGAAGATTAAAGTTTGATAAAAAATTTTTCAAAATGATTAACAGACTTTCAGATGATATGATATAATGCCAAAAAAAATTGTGCTTTTAGGTTTGAGGAAAGGGGAGGATTCTATGGCGGATTTGTATAACGACGAATCAGGCATTCTTGTTTCGGGTACCGCAGGCAACGATTCGATTGAAAATGAAGGCAACTCGGTAACAATCAACGGCGGCGCGGGAAACGATTCCATTAACAACTTCGGCGTGAACGTTACGATAACGGGCGGGGACGGCGACGACGCAATCAACAACTTGGGCACCGAGTCGACGATAGAAGGCGGCGACGGTAGCGATATCATAACCAATTACGGCGCGAACGTTTCAATCAGCGGCGGTGCGGGCAACGATTCCATTTGGAACGGCTGGAGCTGTTCAAACGTCACGATTAACGGCGGCGCGGGCGACGATAGAATTTCCAACGATGGCTCCGAAGTTTCAATCGACGGCGGCACGGGTGACGACTCAATCACCAACAGCGGCGCAAATGTTCTTTTCCAATATGAGGGTGGCAACGACATTATCGAAGGCTTCAACGAGTCAAGCACGTTGCAAATCATGTCGGGCAATAGTATTTCAAGCGGATTTGCCGACAGTACGAACGCCACCTTGACGATTGGCACAAACAACGTCATCCTTAAAAATATCGGGCGGCGATTCAATAAGATAAATGTCATGAACGCCAACGCGGAAAGCTCTGAATACACTTTGCCGCCCATTGTTATTAAGTATACGGACAAAGCTGATGATATTACCAACGCCGATGCGGGAGTTACAATTCAAGCACTTGAAGGCAACGATACAATTCATAACAGCAATTCAGAAGTTTCAATCGATGCTGGCGCAGGTCGTGATTACATTGAAAATTCCGACTCGAACGTGACGATAGACGGCGGCACTGATACTGATACCGTTTTCAATCTCGGCTCGAACGTTTTGATAATGGGAAACGACGCAAACGACACCATTAACAACGGTCGCAATGATGATGTAGATGAATATTATGGCGGCTCAAATGTCACGATTGACGGCGGGGCTGGCAATGACATTATCAGAAATTATGCATTCGTCGCCAACGACGACGGCAAAAAACCTTTAATCAAAGGTGGCACGGGCAACGACACCATTTATAATGAAGGCGAAGAGGCAAACATTTCTGGCGATGACGGCGCAGATAACATTTCAAATCGTGGTTCCGATTCTACAATCACGGGCGGCGCAGATAACGATACTATCATTAACGGATATTACGGTGTCGACGAGGACGGCGAAGACTATTCGGAAGTAGGCGGTAATAACGTTATAATCGACGGCGGCGCAGGCGATGACGTTCTTAAAAACAATCGTGGCGAAAATGTATCGCTCAATGGCGGCAGTGGCGACGATAACATTTGGAACAGCGGTTTGAATGTCGAAATTTACGGCGGCGACGGAAACGATACTATTTACAACTCTGGCTTAAATGCTTCCATTTTCGCCGGTGCGGGAAATAATGATATAACGAACGTTAGCTCCGATGCCTCAATTAACAGCGGAACAGATGACGATTACATAACCAACAGTGGTGCAAATGTTCTTTTCCAATATGAGGGCGGTAACGACACTATCGAAGGTTTTAACTCGTCAAGCATTTTGCAAATCATGTCGGGCAATAGTATTTCAAGCGGATTTGCCGACGGTACGAACGCTACCTTGACGATTGGCACAAACAACGTCATTCTTAGAAATATCGGGCGGCTCAATACGATAAACGTCATGAACGCTAACGAGAAAAGCTCCGAGTACACCATACCCATGAGCATTGTTATTAAGTATACGGAAAAAGCTGATGATATTACCAACGCCGATACAGGAGTTAAAATTCAAGCACTTGAAGGCAACGATACAATTCATAACAGTGGTTCAGAAGTTAAAATCGACGCGGGTTCAGGTCGTGATTACATTGAAAATTACAGCGCGAATGTTACGCTTGACGGAAGCACCGATGAAGATACCGTTTTCAATCGCGGCTCGAACGTTTCAATCGCGGGCGGCGCAGATAACGATACCCTTAACAACGGTCGCGATGATGATGAAGATGAATATTATGGCGGCTCAAATGTCACGATTGACGGCGGGGCTGGAAATGACATTATCAGAAATTATGCATTCGTCGCCAACGACGACGGCAAAAAACCTTTAATCAAAGGTGGCACGGGCAACGACACCATTTATAATGAAGGCGAAGGGGCAACCATTTCTGGCGACGACGGCGCAGATAACATTTCAAATCGTGGTTCCGATTCTACAATCACGGGCGGCGCAGATAACGATACTATCATTAACGGATATTATGGCGTCGACGAAGAAGGAGAATATTCTGAAATCGGCGGTAGTAATGTTACAATCGACGGCGGCTCTGGCAATGACGTTCTTAAAAACAATGACGGCAATAATGTCTTGCTTAATGGCGGCAGTGGCGAAGATAACATTTGGAACAGCGGCTTAAACGCTTCCATTTTCGGCGGCGAAGGAAACGATGAAATTAGCAATAGTGGCACGAACGTTTTATTCAATTATGCGACGGGCGACGGTAATGATACCATTGTCGGTTTCAACGCTACTTCGACTTTGAAAATCGGCGGCGGCACGGATACTTATACAACACTTGCGAGCGGCAACGACGTTATTGTCTATACTGGCGACGGTTCGATACTTTTGATTGGCGCGGCAAGTTTGGGAAAAATAAACATAAAAGGCGTTGAAAATGTTCCTCTTGAACTCCCAATTTGGCGGCTTAACGGCACCACTGCCACTTACGGCACAAGTAACAACGCGCAAATTAAAATCAACGGAGTTAAGTCTCTCGACGGACTTTCTTTGAACGGCTCAACAGTGACGGTAGCGGCAAAATCTCTTAATAACTCAAACGTCACAATCAGTAGTGGTTATACTTTAGCTTTGGCAAATGACGTGAAACCGCCCGAAACTACGGAGGCAGGCTGGACGCTTAGCGGATCAACTGCTACTTATAAAACGGCGGCAATCAGCGCAGGTTATCAACTCACCAATAATCAAATCGTTTATAGCGCGGCAAGTGGCGGCGATACTTTATTCACAATCAGCGGCGTTAAATCGACAAACGCGCTTTCAATTAGCGGCAAAGTTGTAACGGTCGGGGCGGCGGCTTTGAACGCGGACAAGGTTACGATTAACAGAGATTATAAACTCGCACTCGGCTCCGACGTTGTTAAGCCGAAAACGACTAAAGCTTGGAGCCTCAATAACTCGACAGCAACTTATGATAAGACGACAACGGCAGGTTACACACTTGCCAACAACACCATAACTTATTCCAATAAGACTATCGAAAATTTAATCACGGTTAAAGGCGTCAAGTCGGCAAGCGATCTTTCTATTAGCGGAAAAGTCGTTACCGTTCCAAAGGCGGCACTCGGCACCAATAAAGTTACGATAAACGACGGATATACCCTTGCGCTTGGCAATGGTGTTGCGACGCCTAAAACTACAACGGTGGCTTGGTCATATAAAAATAAGGTCGCGACTTACAAATCAGCTTCGACGACGGCGGGTTATATCCTCGCAAATAACGTTATTACTTACTCGAAAGAAAAAGCCGCCACGACCCTTGCAACAATCAGCGGCGTCAAGTCTGCCAAAGGCATTTCCGTTAAGGGCAAAGTCATCACGATACCAAAAAGTATTATAGGTTCGTCTAAAACTGTGACAACCAACGGTAAGGGCTATGAATTCAGCTTTGCGAAAGACGATTATTCAAATGCTACGATAAAAGGTGGAGCTAACAAAGACGCCATAACTAGCAAGGGAAATAATCTTTCAATCGTCGTCGGAACAAATGATGATACCGTCAAAGTTGCGGGTAGTAAGACGACAATAAACGCTGGCAAGGGCAATGATTTAGTAAGCCTAAGCTCTGCCGCGAAAAATAATGTCATTGTTTATAATTCGGGCGACGGCTCCGATACGATTAGCGGCTTTGATGAAAATGACACTCTCAAAATAGCTTCGGGCACCGCGAACGCTACAACTAGCGGCAATGACGTTATATTTACTGTCGGGAGTGGGAAAATCACTATTATAGACGGCAAAGATAAAGTATTTACTTATGCTGATAAGAACGGCGAGCATACGCATTCCAAATCCGACGTGATCATAAGCGGCGCGACGATTAAACTTTTGCCGAGCTACTTGAAGGAAAGCTTTGACGTTGCGAATTACGGCGATTTAATTCAAACGATAAACGCGGCGGCTGTTCTTCACGACATAAAAATTACTGGCAACAAGCTGATGAATAACATTGACGGCGGCGCGGGCAATGATACGCTCATAGGCGGCAAGGGCAACGACAGCTTGACAGGTGGCGAAGGTTCGGACGTTTTCCTTTATGCAAAAGGCGATGGCAACGACGTTATCACCGATTACAAGGAAGAGGATACGATTAAAATTAGTAATGGCAAAGTCAGCACGATTAAGACGAACGGCAAAAATGTTATCTTCACAGTCGGGAGCGGAAAAATAAGCGTCAAGGGTGCGGCTGATAAGGTTGTAAGCTATATTGAGGGCGGCGCGAAAAAAACTTACGGCGATACAATTTCTGCCGTCGAAGTCAGCGGCAAAACTGTCATTCTTACGGAAAATTATACAGAGGACAGCTTTGACTTGTCAGATTATGCCAATACGATGAAGATGATAAACGCTTCGGCTGTCACTCGCGACCTTAAAATAACGGCGAATTCCAATGCAAACAGTGTAATTGGCGGGACGGGCAATGATACTTTGATAGGCGACAAAGGCAATGACACACTCAAGGGCGGAAATGGCTCCGATACTTTCGTTTATAATTCGGGCGACGGCGACGACTTGATTGTTGATTATGCCGACGAGGATAAAATTAAAATTGCGTCTGGAACAATAAAGAGCGTTAAGAAAAATGGCAATGATGTTGTCTTAACTGTCGGCTCGAATAAAATTATGGTCAAAGGAGCAGCCGATAAGACAGTTACCTACATTGACGCTAAAAATAAGACGAATTATTTCCCGACGACGCCGACAAACCCAGTTATCTTGACGGGCACAAGTGCGATACTTCGCGAAACTTATAGCGATAATGATTTTACCGCCGCAAACTACAGTAATTCGATTGAGACGATAGACGCCTCAGCTGTCACTCGCAAGCTTAAAATCACGGGCAACGGCAAGGCGAATTTGATACTTGGCGGTTACGAGAACGACACGATAAACGGCGGTAAGAGCAACGATACATTGCAAGGCGGCACGGGCGCGGATGTTTTCGTTTATAATAATGGCGACGGCAAAGATATAATCGTAGACTACGCCGAAGAAGATAAAATTAAAATTGCGTCTGGAACGATAAAAAGTGTTGATAAGAGCGGCAACGATGTTATCTTTACAGTTGGTTCGGGCAAAATAACTGTCCAAAACGCGGCAGAAAAATCCATTACGGTTGCTGACAAAAACGGCAATAACTTAGTCATTGATAAAGGTAAAATGACTTCGACGCTTTTAACCGTCACCGATAAAACTAAGTCGCCCGTGACTGTCGGCTCCGCGATTAGGACGATTGACGCTTCGACGCGCACGACTGCCGTTAGAATCACAAGCAACAGTCTTGCCAATACAATCAACGGCGGAAGTAAAAATGATTCACTTTATGGCGGCGCAGGTAATGATTCAATCGTTGGCAATGCGGGCAATGATAAACTCTACGGCGAAACAGGCAACGACATTCTTCGTGGCGGCAAAGGAAATGATTCGCTCTGGGGTGGTAAAGGCAACGATACGCTTTACGGCGACGCTGGCAAGGATACTTTCATTTACGAGGGTGGGGACGGCAAGGATTTCATTTACGGCTTTGGCAATGATGACATGCTTCAAATCACAGGAAAATTCTCTACGTCCTGCAACAAGTCCAAGAAAGAAATTTACTTTAAGGTCGGCTCGACGGCTAAAGCCATAACACTAAAAGATTTCGGCTCGACTTCAACATTTAATATCAACGGTACGAATTATAAAATCGGCGGCAAAAAACTCGTCCCTAGTTCCTAAAATCAAAAACTCCCCTGCGTTTTGCAGAGGAGCTTTTTTTATCGAATGAAATTATTTTCTTAGAAGAACCAGCTGACGCGAGTGAACAAAGTCTTTGTATCCTCTTTAGTGTCGAGCGTCTTGCCCCAGAAATAGTTCACGTAAAGTTTGGTATTCAATATCGGAGACCAAGTAACACCGACATCAACGCCTTTTTTATTGGAACTCAAGGTGTATACGTCATAAGTAGGAGCTAAGCTGATATTTTCACCGACGTAACGATAATCGGCACTAACACCCCAGCTACCCGGCGTTTTCTGACTCGCGCCTTTGTAGCTGAGACCTGCAGTCCAAGACTTGTCGTAATCGTCAGCTTTGGTATTTTTAGCGTAAGAACCGCCAACCGTCAAATTTCCGCCGAAGTTATAGCGCAAACCAGCTGCCCAAATGTTAGCGTCCTCTTTGCCATACATTGCTTTAAAGTCGTCGCTATTCAAATGATGATAGCCGCCGCCGATAAAGAGTTTGTCGTTGTCGTAGTAAAGTTCGGCACCTTGATAGCTTGAAGGATCATCGGTAACATTCCAACGACCAGCTTGAAGTGCAACTTTGAATTGGTTGCCGAAAGTAAGTTTCGCGCCGCTGAAGAAATCATCGAACAAAAGACCGTCATCAACATCGGTATAAAGAGGCATTTTACCGACTTTGAGATTAAACTTGTCATAAGTACCATCTGCATATGCGAACGTCAGGTCGAATTTTGTCGATTCATTAGTTTTCATGTTATCGCTTGCCGTCAAACGAGCTTTAATTTTCCAATGATCGTTGACTTCAGCAACTGGCAAGAAACGGAGTTGGAGCGGATTATTGGTCTTTTTAAAAGAGCCGCCGCCTTTGAGATCGGTTTTGTCATGAATGTAGCGATAACGCAATTCACCGTGCCAAATAACTTTGTCAGCGTATTTTTCGAGCTCGGAGACGCGAACGCCCAAAGCGTCGAGTTCATCACGGAATTCAGCCGCGAGACGGTCGAGTTCAGCTTTACCAACGCCGCCCGGATTCTTCGCCATAGCTTTGGCAACCATCTGAGCCATTTCGTAACGGGTGATATTGCGGTCGCCGCGATAGGTGCCGTCGCCGTAACCTTCGACAACGCCCAAAGACGCGAGTTTTGCAACGGACTGATAAGCCCAGTGACCCGCAGGAACATCGCTGAACGGATTAGCCGCCGCCAATGTGGTTGAAGTTGCTCCGACTACGAAAGCCGCCGTCAAAGCTGCTGCCAATGTTTTCTTCATGATAAATACCCTCCAAATAATTTAACCGTTGAAACTTTTTTTGTTGGCTCTCGGTTTTCATTTGGGGAAGTCTTCAAAATTGAGTTGCCGTGTTTCCTCAAGTCGTCTTACTTCTCCGCTTGTTCCCTCAAGCCGCGCATAAGATAACATAGCTGAAAATATTTTTCAAGCAGAATTTTATCCATATTTGCTACAGAATTTAATCGCATTGCTTTTCGTTTGATAGTAATTTATAATTTGCCTAAGAAAGGAGCGGAAAATTTCCAATGAACGATTACGATTTACACCCTATGACGGCGCATTTCGGCTCTTGCATGAAGTTTGAGGACGAGACGCGAGAACGCCTTAAAAATAAAAAATGTCTGGAGTATTATGGATTCAAAGTTTACTCTCAAAACGACGAGGACGGCATTATCGAAGAAATTTTTAATCGCATAGGCACGACGAACAAAATTTTTATCGAATTCGGCGTGGAAAACGGTCTTGAATGCAACAGTCATTATCTGCTGTTTAAAAATTGGCGCGGGCTTTGGATTGACGGCGGCGATAAACATGTCAAAAAAATTAAGGAAAAGTTCGCACCCGTCATAGCTAATGGTCAACTTAAAGTCCTGCAAGCCTTCATCACACGAGAAAATATCAACGAACTTTTTATTACGGGCGGCGTAACGGGCGAAATTGATTTGCTCAGCATTGACGTTGACGGCAACGATTATTACATTTGGCAAGCTATTAATATCGTCAAGCCGCGTGTTGTTATCGTTGAATACAACTCGAAGTTTCCGCCGAACTGCGATTGGAAAATGGCTTATAATAAGAATCACATTTGGGACGGCTCCGATTGGCAAGGCGCGTCGCTTAAGGCTTTTGAACTTTTAGGTAGAAAACTCGGTTATCAACTCGTCGCAACAAATTTCAGCGGCGTCAATGCCTTTTTCGTTAGAAAAGATTTGGCGAAAGATTTATTTATCGAGCCTGCGACTGCAGAAAATCTTTATAATCCTTCGCGCTTTAAATACGTTCTTTATCAAAATCATCACCCCGCTAGATATTGTCTAGCCGTTCAAAAAGAAAATCTCGGAATATTTAATTACAAGCCGAATCATGACGCCCTTCCTTTAGGTGGCTTTTATGGAGAATCTTATAGTGAAAATTTTTCCTTTAACGTCATGAGCGGCAAAAGTTCTTCAGTCCTTGTTTGTAATAAGCGGAAAGTTGCCTTGCCTTATTTTGTTCTACCCGAAGATGAGAGAAATGTTTTCGGCGTGTCGCTTAAAATTTCCGTAGGTGAACAAATAATTTCGCAATTCCCGATTCAACCTAATGGCGTTATCGAAATGAATCTGCCGCCGTCGGACGTACCTTTGACAGCGAACTTTGAACTTTCAAGAACATTTACGAACACGCAGGGAAAAGAACACGGCTTAGCAATAATCTTTGAAATCAACGATTGAAAGGAGCTGATTAAATGGCTAATTACACGACGACGACTCCCGAATGGGCGGTCTCGAATCAATCGGCGGTTATGAGCGGCATTGAGGGCATAAAGGATACGACGGTCGGGAATATCAATCCTGCGTTTACGTCTGGAGCTTTTAAGCCCAAACGCCGTATGACTTTAACCGAAGACGAACTTGTTGACGGCGTGACTAACGGCGACAGAATGATTCTTTCACGGGCGATAACTTTAATCGAAAGCAACAGTCCTAAACATTTCGCGAAGGCACAACGAGTTTTGCAAAGACTTCTGCCGCGAACAGGTAAAGCTTTAAGGATTGGAATAACGGGCGTACCGGGCGCGGGCAAGTCCACGATTATTGAGGCGTTCGGCAATATGCTTTGCGACGACGGGCATAAAGTCGCCGTTCTTTCAATTGACCCGACAAGCTCGATAACTAAAGGCTCCATACTCGGCGATAAAACGCGCATGGGAACTTTGAGTCGCCGCGCAGAGGCTTTTATTCGTCCAAGTCCTGCAGGCGGAACTTTAGGCGGCGTCGCTCGTAAAAGTCGCGAAACAATGCTTATGTGTGAGGCGGCAGGTTATGACATAATTTTAATTGAGACTGTCGGCGTCGGGCAATCGGAGACAACCGTCCGTTCAATGGTAGATTTTTTTATGCTGGTCGTATTGACGGGCGCGGGCGACGATTTACAGGGCATTAAAAAGGGAATAATGGAACTTGCCGACGCGATTGTCGTTAATAAGGCTGACGGCGATAATCTCGTTCGCGCCAAAGTTACTCGCGGCGAATATGAACGCATGACGGAATTCATACGCCCCGCGACCGAAGGTTGGCAAACTCACGCTTATTTAGCCAGCGCGGTTACTAAAATGGGTCTGCCTGAATTATGGCAGGTTATTCAGCTCTTTAAAAAAGTTACGACTGGCAACGGAGTTTTCCAAAAGCGACGTGATTCGCAACTCCTCGATTGGATGCACGCGATGATTGACGAACATTTACATAATTTATTTTTCGGCGATGCGGTGATAAACGGTCGAATGCCCGAAATAAAAGAGGCTGTCTTGAACGGAATAATTTCGCCGACGCAAGCGGTTGCGGAGCTTGTTAAAATGTTTGACATAGCACGAGCCGCCCAGAAAAAAGTTGATTTATTTGAGGTGTGACTTTGCAGGAAAATTTTCTATGTCTGCAGAAATTCTACTTGGAAAGTTACCCTTAAAAATTTATGGAGGCTTACTAACAGCTAAAGGAAAGTTCTATCAAAGGTGAACAATATGCTGAAATCGTTTAAAGTCATGCTCGTACCGAATAAACGCCAAAGAACGCGATTATTTCAATTCGCGGGGACAGCTCGCTTTGCTTACAACTGGACATTACGAAAGGAAATCGACGCTTACGACGCTGGCGAAAACTTCATCAGCAACAACGATCTACGAAAAGAATTTACGATACTTAGGAACTCCGTCGAGTATCAGTGGCTCAAGACGATTTCAAATAACGTGCCAAAGCAAGCGATAAAAGATTGCGTTGACGCTTACACCAATTTTTTCAAAGGATTGTCAGGGCGACCGAGATTCAAGAGCAAACATCGCGGCGACTTCAGCTTTTATCAGGACACGGACAAAATCCGAATTACGGCGACACACGTTAAGCTTGAGGCGATAGCAACCAGTAAGAAACGAAATAAGCAAAAGTTGAATTGGTTCAGACTTGCCGAGCATGGGCGGATTCCTATTGGTGTAAAATATCAACAACCACGAATTACATTCGACGGTTTAAATTGGTGGTTAAGTGTTGCCGTTGAATTCGAGGCTGAAAAGTCGGAACTTAGCGGCGAAGTCGTCGGCATTGACTTAGGTATAAAAAGTTTGGCGTCGTGTTCAGACGGCACGACTTATCCGAACATTAACAAGACGAAGACGATTAAACGACTAAAAAAGAAACAGCGTCGGTTGCAACGCTCTATCTCGCGCAAATACGAGATGAATAATAAGAAAGGAGAAAGTTACAAGAAAACGCGCAACATTATAAAGAGTGAGAAAAAACTTTTAGGTATACATCACCGATTGGCGAATATAAGGCAGAATTATCGGCACCAAATCACAAGTGGACTTATCGGACGAAAACCAAGTTTGATAGTACTTGAAGATTTGAACGTGAAGGGCATGATGAAGAATCGTCATTTAGCAAAAGCAGTGCAGGAACAAGGATTTTATGAATTTCGGCGGCAGATAGAGTATAAAGCTCAGTGGTCTGGAATAACCGTTATCATCGCCGACAGATATTATCCGAGTTCAAAGAAATGCATAGCTTGCGGACACGTGAAGAAAAATTTGCGTTTATCGGAGCGAATTTACCACTGTGAAAATTGCGGAAATGAAATAGACCGCGACTTACAGGCAGCGATAAATCTGGCAAATTATGTACCCGTTCGTTAGCGGGAAAGTTAAGCCTGTGGAGCGTCAGACCAAACGTTAGTAGCTACGGCAAAAGCGGACGCGCTGAAGCAGGAATGGAACATAAAGTTTTTTACAACTTTTTACAAGTTTTCAGTAACGGTGATTCCTGTGGCAAAGCTTGGCATAAGAAATTGTGTGAGGTGCAAAAAAATTTTCATGCCTGTTTCTGGCGAAAAAATTTGCCCCGAATGTCGCGATAAGGAAATTAAACTAGAAGAACACGTCAAGGGCTACGTTCGCGACCACCCCGGTATTACGGTAGAGGAACTCATTGAGGGTTCGGGCGCGCCGAGTGCTTTTGTTTGGCGAATGATTCAACAAGGACTGTTTGAAAATTCGACTCTGCGCGACGCCAAATATCCTTGCGGTAACTGCGGCAAACTCATAACAAAGGGCGTCTATTGCGATGAATGCGCCAGTAAACTCAGAGCCGATGCGCAAAAATTCGCCAACGCCGCAAACTCAAAGAAACGCGCAGAGAAAAAAGCTCAGGAAGCCTCCTCTGGCAGAAAAACTTTTTCAAGCTCAATGTACGACGAGATAAATAATTCGCGCAGTCGTTAATAATAAAAAAAGCCGTCGAGTTATCCCCGACGGTTTTTTGTTGCTCAAAATCTATTAGGTATTTCCATTTCTAATAGCCAAATAATCTATCCAGAAAGCCGCGCCAACCTTTGGAGACAGAACCCATGCGCCCGCCGCTCAATAAAATTTTAACAAGCTCGGAAACACAACGCGCCGCAGGAGATTTCGGATTGGCAATAATAAACGGCTCCTGCCTGTGAACCGCCTCCGAAACTACCTTGTCATCATAAATATAGCCCAGACAATTAACGCTCACGCCCAAAAATTTTTTCGTCGTCTGATTCATTTTCTCGGCAACGTCTTCGCATTCTTCTTCCTCACGAACGCGATTAATTATCAGCTTGATATTGCGCCGCTCGGTGTAGGTTGTATAAGCCTTTATCACGGCATAGGCGTCGGCGAGTGCGGTCGGTTCGGGCGTAGTTATCAGCAAAACTTCTTCAGCCGCCAAAATAAATTCAATCACGTTGCGATTCAAGCCCGCGCCCGTGTCGATTATGATTATGTTCGCCATTTCAGAACAGCGACCCAATTTCTTATGCAATTTCTTTTGCTCGTTGCGATTCAAGCTCAAAGTTGCCTCAAGCTCCGCCACGCCCGAAATATATTTAACGCCCATGACGCCGTTTTCCACAACGTCTTCAAGTTCAACTTCATCATTCAATAAATCTATCAGACTGCGATTTGTGACGGAACCCATTAAAAGATTTACATTAGCCATGCCAATATCGGCGTCAATCAGCATAACTTTTTGCCCCGCCATTTGAAAGCCGACGGCAAGATTTACTGCGAGGCTGGTTTTCCCGACGCCGCCTTTGCCGCTCGTTATGGCGATGACTCGCGTATTTTCCGCGACATCAAAATAAAGTTCGCCAATTTCTCGCGCCTGTGATTCCTCTACGGCTCGTTCCTCAACCAAATTTCTCAGTCTTGATGCTTGGTCAGACATTTTTGATACCTCTCAATTACTCTTCGACTTTTTGGAGTAAAAGATTTGTGAGCACTTCGGAATTTGCGCGCTCAATATCGTCGGGGACGCTCTGCCCGGTCGTTATGTAGGACAACGAATATCTGTTATCGTTCAAAAGATTTACAATCATGCCGACACTGCCAGTTTCGTCTATCTTTGTGAAAATAATCCTGTCGGGGTTGACTTGCGCAAATTTATTCATAATCTGCTTGGCGTCGGTGTATTTAGTCGTCGCGCTTATGACCAAATGTTTTTCTATACGCGGATTAACGCGCAGGAATTCTTCAAGCTCGCGCATTTGATATTCGTTGTGCTGACTGCGCCCCGCCGTGTCGATTAGAATTAATTCTTTATTGCGGTGACGTTCGATAGCCGACGCTAATTCGGGCGGGTTATAGACAATTTCAAGCGGCAACTCCAAAATATCGGAATAAGTTTTAAGTTGTTCGACGGCTGAAATCCTGTAAGTGTCCGCCGTGATTAGCGCAACGCTCGATCTTTGCTCCAGAACAAACTTCGCGGCGATTTTAGCTAGGGTTGTAGTTTTGCCGACGCCCGTTGTGCCGAGCAGAGCGACTATTCTAACGCCGTGCCGATTGAGTTTAACACCGTCGGAAAATTTCACGTGTTCATTTAGGTAATTCAGTAACGTTGCCTTTGCGGCTGGCGTGTGCATATCGGCTAAAGTTTCGCCCGCGTTAGCTTGCGCCGCCATTTCCTTTAAAATATCTTCGTCGACCTCTTGCATTTTTAAAGCCTCGTGAAGTGAGACGCCGCCCTTATTTGATTCGCGCCCCAAAATTTCTGTCAGTAAAGCTTTCATATGCGCGATTTCTTCTTCGAGCTTTTTGAGTTTTGCATCGTTCTGGATTACGGGTTGAGTCTGCGCGATTGTAGCTTGTTGTTGAGCCTGTTGAAGTCGAAGTTGTTCAGCGGCTTGAGCCTGTGCCTGCGCGATTGCTGCCTGTTGCATCATCTGCATTTGATTGAACTGCGCCATAATCATTGCTTGAGTTTGCGCCATTTGTTCTTGAGTAAAAGTCGTGACTTGTTGTTGTGATTTATCTTCGGGCGCGGATTTCTCGACTGGTTTATCTTCGGGCGCAGGTTTTTCTACGGACTGAATTTTTTCTTCAGGCTCGGAAACTTTTTCGACGGGTTGAGATTTTTCTTCAGGCGCAGGAGTTTTTTCGACGGGTTGAGATTTTTCTTCAGGCGCAGGAGCTTTCTCAACAGACGCGGATTTTTCTTCGACCGGTGCCAAAGGAGAATCTTGTTTTACTTCCTGCAGAATGTCTTCAAAATTTTTCTGTGGAGCGGCTGATTTTTTTTGTTCGGAAACTTTTTCGCTAAGGTCGTCGGTCTGCAAAGAGTGAGACGTTTCTTCCTTTTTATCCGAAGAAATATTTTCGGCTGAACGTTCTGCGCCTGCGACGCCCTGCGCGGTTCCGTCTGTTTTATAGCGATTTATAACGGAACTTGTAGCGACAGTTGGGTGTTTAAGGCGTGGGGTTTCGATTTTTTTAGGCATGGAGCTTTCTTCGACGGCGGCAGTTATTTCGACGACTTCGCGACTGCCGATTCCCAAAAGCCCGCCTTCCTTATATTTTTTGCTGTGCAATATGACGGCGTCATCACCCAACTCAGCTTTCATTGCCGCCATCGCGTCCTTCATATTGCCCGCTTTGAATACTTTTATTTGCAAACAAAATCACCGCCAATTTCCATTTTATTTTCTGCCGAAGGATTATATCAGAAAATAATTTTGTAGCAAAGCTTGACGGTTTTTTTTGGGCGGTTTAAACTCAAAAAAATTTTTTGGTAGGAGATGATAGAAATTTTAAAAGCTCTGTCTTTATTTTCAGGAGCAGGCGGAATGGATCTCGGCGTCTTGCAAGCAGGCTTTGAGATAACAGCTTGTGTTGAAGTTGATAAATACTGTTGTGAGACTCTTAGAAATAATATTTTACGCTTAGATAGAGATACAAAAATTTTTCAAGAGGACATCAGGCAACTTAATCCGAGAAATTTAGCTGTCGGAAAAATAAATTTGATTTTCGGCGGTTCTCCATGTCAAGCTTTTTCTTTAGCTGGAAAAAAACTCTCGCTTGAAGATGAACGCAGTGAATTACTTTTTGAGTTTATAAGATTTGTTCGTGCTTTTAAACCGCAAGCAGTTATGATTGAACAAGTCAAAGGTTTTTTGACAGCCAAAGATTTAGTTGGTAACTCAGGCGGCGTTTTTAAAACATTCGTAAGACAACTTGAAAACTTGGGATATATAGTAAAATGGCAGATATTGTCGGCGATTGAATACGGGATTCCGCAAAAGCGTGAAAGAATTTTCTTGGTTGCCATGACAAGTGATAAATTTTATTTTCCTTCTCCCACTCATAGCGAACATGGAAATTTATTTTTTCTTCCTTGTAAAACAGTTGGAGAAGTTATTAGTGATTTACCTCCGCCTCTTAAAAAATCTGAAACCATTGAGATTCCTCAAGATAGTCACATTGATATTACTCCTTTAAGAGATCGTCAACGTATACACGGCGTCTCGGAAGGAAAATATTTATCTTCGCAAGTTCATCTTCCAAAAGAACAAATTTGCGGCTTGACTAAAAAAGATACAACAAAATTTTTAAGGCTCGACAGAAATAAGCCTTCAAATACTCTGCGCGGCGGCGAAATATTTTTTCATCCCACAGAAGATCGTTACTTGACGCCTCGTGAATACATGAGGATTCACGGTTATCCAGACGATTATGTTCTGTGCGGTCCAATTCGCGGGCGTTCTGGCAAAGTAAAATCTTTGGATCAATATCGTCAAATAAGTAACTCTGTTCCTCCACCTTTGGCAAAAATCGTAGCCGAAAAAATCAAGGAGGTTCTTTTATGCCCAAAATTTATGAACTTTTCGGATACCCGATAATCAATAACAGCTTTGAAGTTTGCGAATCACGTCGCATGGCTTTTTGTCCTTTTATGTTGGCAAAGTGTGACGGTGGAGGTAATCGTTTTCAATCAGAAATAAATTTATCGACTCATTCCGAACTTCAAAAATTTTTCTCAGAGTTGGAAAAAGTTCCTTCGGGGATATGTTCGATTCAACTTCGAGACGACACGCCGCCTTGGATAATTTGTCCGCGCAGGTTATTTTACCCGCAACAAGTTACAAAAAATGAAATTCAGAAAGTTCTAATGAGTAATTTAAATTTTCCAAAGAGAACTCAGATTGGTGTTTGGTCAGAAGTAAAGATAAAATATAAAGCCAATAATTCTAGAATTTTTGACTATACTTTTGATTATATTTTAATGCCGCTTGTCGAAAATCTTCCTGTAGGCTCCCCCGTAATTGTTGAAATTATGACTTCAAGCACATCAGGAGGTAATAAAAAAATACGAAGTACAATTCCACAAGCCTTTGAAGATTGTATTCTTGGAAAAAATCACATGGCTCCGGGAATAAATTATCGACAAGTTTGGGCAAGAATGACGAGTCAACTTCTTGTTAAGTCTCAAGTTGCCATGACATGGGGTGGTAAAGCTGTTTGGCTTATACAGGATTTGCTTGCCGATTACATTTCGTCAACTACCGCTTTGAATTTAAACAATTTTATATCTAAACAAATGAACGAAGTTAATATTTTATCGTTTACATACGATGATTATAAAAATCCTATTTCAAATGAGACAGTATTACTGAAAAATTCGGCGTTATATGCAGGAGCGATACATTCTTCCGAAGAAATTCGTCCTTGTTTTCAAGATATAATTTTGGCGTCGGTATGTCCGCCGCGTCATGTACTTATTTCAACTTTAAGTAAAAAATCTTGTATAAATATTTTTACAGTCTGAGGAGGAAGAAATTTGTTTACAGCTGACAAGTACGACGTGATAATAATTGGCGCGGGACACGCGGGCATAGAGGCGGCTTTGGCGTCTGCGCGGCTGGGTTGCAAAACGTTGCTGACGACTTTATCATTGGAAAATTTGGCGATGATGCCTTGCAACCCGTCAATCGGAGGTCCTGCGAAAGGTCATCTCGTCAGGGAAATTGACGCGCTCGGAGGGCAAATGGGCATTGCCGCCGACGAAACTTGTATTCAATTCAGGACGCTCAACACGGGCAAAGGTTTTGCAGTTCAAGCGTTGCGGGCGCAAGCCGATAAAAAAATTTATCAAGCCGTCATGAAAAATTTTTGCGAGAACGTTGACGGGCTTGACCTTAAACAGTTGCTGATTGAAGATATTTTAGTTGAGGATAATAAAGTTGTCGGAGTCTGCGCGGAGACGGGCGAAACTTTTCTGACGGACGCGGTAATTTTGGCGAGCGGAACTTATTTAAGCGGGCGAATTATTATCGGCGAAAGTATTTTTGACGGCGGACCGAACGGTCAGCGAGCCGCGATTAAACTTTCCGATTCGCTTAAAAATCTCGGTGTCAAACTTATGCGCTTTAAGACGGGAACGCCTGCGCGGGTCGATGCAAGAACTTTGGATTTCGACAAAATGGAACTTCAACGCGGCGACGAACCTCCGCAAAATTTTTCGTTCATGACGAAGACGCCCGTTAAAAATCGCGTGAACTGTTATTTGACTTACACCAACGAACGGACGCACGAAATTTTAAGAAAAAATCTTCACCGCGCACCTATGGCGAACGGAATCATTGAAGGTATCGGACCGCGCTATTGTCCGTCGATTGAGTCGAAGATTATTCGTTTCCCCGATAAGGAGCGGCACCAACTTTTCCTTGAGCCAGAAGGTTTGAACACGCAAGAATATTACGTTCAGGGCATGTCAACTTCAATGCCAATGGACGTTCAGATTGAGTTCCTGCACACGATACCGGGCTTGGAGCGGGCAAAGATTATGCGGGCGGGCTACGCGATTGAATACGACTGCATAGACCCGTTGCAACTCAAGCCGACTTTGGAATTTAAAAATATCGCGGGCTTTTTCTCGGCAGGACAATCGAACGGCACAAGCGGCTATGAAGAGGCGGCGGCGCAAGGATTAATCGCTGGGATAAATGCGGCGGCTTTCGTCAAAAAATCTGAGCCGCTGATTTTAAAACGTTCGGAGGCTTATATCGGCGTTTTGATTGATGATTTGGTAACTAAGGGCACCAACGAACCTTATCGCATGATGACTTCCCGCGCAGAATATCGTTTGCTTTTACGGCAGGACAACGCGGACTTGCGCTTGACGCCACACGCTATCAGAATAGGACTTGCCTCACCCGGACGTCGGGAAATTTTCGAGACTAAACGCGCAGAAATTTTATCGGCAACTCAACGCCTTAACGAGATTAAGTTGACACCGAGCACCGAAGTTAATCAAAAACTTTCGAGCCTTGACGTTGGCGAAGTTCATAACGCTATGCCGCTTGCCGAACTTTTACGCCGCCCGAATGTCACTTATGAAAAACTTCGTGCCGCGTTCGATTTGCCCGAAATTTCTAAGGACGCCGCCGCGCAGGTTGAAATTTCTTTTTTCTATGAAGGCTATATAAAAAAACAGGCGGAACTTGCCGAGAAACTTGACCGCCTTGAAAATAAAATTATTCCTGACGGCGTGGATTATAACGCCATGAAAAATCTGCGCGTCGAGGCTCGCGAAAAACTTTCAGCAATTAGACCGCGTTCAATCGGGCAAGCGTCGCGCATTTCTGGAGTATCGCCCGCCGATATTTCCGTTTTGCTTGTATGGCTTGAAACTCTTACACAGTTAAGATAAAATTGATTCGGAGATGTTGAACCTCCCACAGCCTAAAGAGGCGGGGGATTTATGAGAAGTTTGATTTATGCAATCCTTATTCTCAAAGGTCTGTCCAAAAGACCTGTACACGGTCGCCTTTCGGGTTCCGCTTACTTTTAAAATTACACTTTTTTAACGTGGTAGTCATCCACAGTTGAAATATACTTTTTATTTATTACAATGTCAATCGGCAATTTATAAGTTTTTCTTAACGAAAGGAGGATAAAAAGATGTTTCGCGACGAATTGGCAAAATTCGGACTCGACGCCGCGCAGATAAGCCTTTGCGAAAAATTTTATGAACTAGTGATTGAACAAAATCGCGTAATGAATTTGACGGCGATAACCGAGCCGCACGAGTTCGCAATCAAACACATAATCGATTCGCTGAGCGCGTGGGACGAAAAAATATTTCAAGGCGTCGAAACTTTGGCAGATATAGGAACGGGCGCAGGTTTTCCCGCAATTCCGCTGAAAATTTTCAAGCCGCATTTGAAACTTTGCTTGATAGATTCGCTGAATAAGCGCACGGAATTTTTAAAGAAAGTCGTTGCGGAATTGGAGCTTGCCGACGTAGAAATATTTCACGGACGCGCAGAGGAACTTGCCAAGCAAAAAAATTTCAGAGAGAAATTTGACGTTGTGACTTCGCGAGCCGTCGCCCGATTAAATATTTTGGCGGAATATTGCTTGCCGTTCGTAAAAGTCGGCGGGAAATTCGTTGCGTGGAAAGCTAAAAATTTCCGTGAAGAACTTGACGAGGCACAAACCGCGATTAAAATTTTAGGCGGCGGAGAAATTTTGATTCGCGAAATGAAATTGCCAACCCTTGACGATTCGCGAGCCGTGATTTACGTCGATAAAAAAAAGTCGACGCCCGAAAAATATCCGCGTCGTGAAAGCTTGATTAGGAAAATAAAGTTGGGAATGGGGAATTAGCGTCAACTGCTTCGCATAGCGAGCTTGCAACTAAACTTACGTTCGCCGCGTACGGCTGGTTGACTACAGCCCTGCAACCGACATTTCCAGTTACAGCATTGAAGTCTTACGACTAATCGGGTGCCTTTAACCGAAGCTACAACCGTTTTCCCGATAAACTAATTATAACTAAAAAAATTTTAAAATGCAAGAAAGGTGGTGTGTGCCGCTTTTCCACTAAATGGAATTTTGGCGGCGCGTTTTCAGTGAGAAAAAAAATAATGGCGGGCGCGGCGGTTCTTGCGTTGCTGATGAATTCGCCGCAAGTCAAAGCGGAAGATGAAATCGTCATATTCGGCGAGGAATTCGAGGACTCGGAAACTAAATCGAAAGAAATAAAAAAGCCGGAGCCGCGAAAAGAATTGCCGCCCGAAGAAAAACCTGCGCCACCGCCACCGATTGAAGAGGAACCGCCCGCGCAGATTGAACCGCTGGATAAGCCCGAAATTCAGCCGCTCGAAAACGACGAACCGCCGCAGATTGAGCCGCAAGATACGCCACAAATTCAGCCATTTGAAAACGAGGAACCTCCGCAGATTCAGCCACAGGATACGCCGCAAACTAAGTTGCTTGGAAATGAACAACCTATGCAGATTCAGCCTGAAAACGACGACGAATGGGGCGATACGCTTGTTTTCGACGACTTGACGCCCGAACAAAAACCGATTGAACAGCCGCCGCAACAGCCCGAATATGAAAGACCTTTCGAGCAACCGTCCGAAATATCAAACAGACTGCAAGAGCGCGTTGATAAGCCCGTCGAAGTTGTACCGCCGCCAGTTCCCGCGCCCGCGACGACTGTCGAAGAACCGCGAATTCTAAAGCCTTCGACGTTGCGACAGACGAATCAACCGCAACAAGAATTGAAAATGCTCAAGCCGCGTTTCGTAAAATTGGCGGTCGACGACACCTATGTTTATTATTTGGATAAAGAGGCGGTTCAGTGGCGGAAATTGCCCTATTCATCAAGTGAATATATGGCGGATGTGTGGATTCGTATGGTTGAGCGCGAGCCTAAGCAACTTGATGACGATATGGCGGTTTATGGCGAGGATAATTTCAAGGCGCAAATTGAATTGGCACGCGAAAAAGGCTACGAATATCCGCCCGAAGATATAAAGGTTTTGAGTCGGCAAGCTTATATTTTGGAGCATTATTATTTGCGCCCGAAGACTCGGCAAGTACAATTTCTTTGCGAGCTGGAAGTTTTCGGACGCCCGCAGAATACGATTAACGAACGCGCTTATGACGCTAAGAACTGGGAAAATTTAATTCCGGGTAGTGTCGAGTCGACGATTTATGAGGCGGCGATAAAAGTTTTGGGCAAATCGAAAGCGAGCGAACGCGGGCACATGACTTTTATTGATATGCTTGAGGAATATGGAAGAATTTCTTTAAGATAGGAACTAGGATTGAGGAACTAGGAACTGGTAGGAACTAGTTCCTAAAAACTCGCTCCTAGTCCCTAAAATGAGGTGTAAAGTTTGGAAACAGGACTAATCCCGCCTGCGCTGATAATTTTATTGGCGGCGGTGAACGGCTATTTTTCGCTAATGGAAACGGCGTTGATAGAAAGTCATCGCGGGCGATTGGAAAAATTATCTGAAGACGGCGACGCAAATGCCGAAATCGTCTTAAAAATGTTGGAGGCACCCGCGCCGTTGAGTGTCGCACAAATCGGAATAACATTCACGGGAATATTGGCGGGCGTCTGCGCGATACTGACAAGCTCGACAATCGCTGGGCTGATAAATTCGTCGATAGCTCCCGCGCTGGCAATCTCAATCGGCATTACGACATTTATATTTTTACTGTTCGGGGAATTTTTGCCTAAACAGGCGGCTAAGCGCGACCCCGAAAATCTTTTGCTAAATAATTACAAGACGTTCCGATTGATAGTCGCGATAATGAATCCGTTTGTAGTTTTATTTTCGACGATAGCGGGCGGCGTGGGATTTATATTCGGCATGAATTCTTCAAAAAATGACGCCGTAACGGAAGACGAGGTTTTAGATTTAATAGAGCAAGGCACGGAAGACGGCACGATTGAGAAATCCGAACAAGAAATGGTCGACAGAATTTTTGACATTGGCGACGAAACTGCCTATTCGTTGATGACGCCGCGAGTTAAGATAATTTGGCTCGACCTTGATGACGACTTGGAAAAGAATTTAAAAATCGTTCAGGAAAGTCCATACACGATTTTTCCTGTTGGCTACGGGAGTTTGGACGATTGTCGCGGCTTGATTTACGCTAAGGATTTACTTGACGCGATATTAAAGGACGGGCGCGAGATTGATTTAGAGAAACTCGTTAAGAAGGCAAGCTACGTGCCGCGAACTATGGAGGCGTTCAGGATAGTTGAAAAGTTCAGGTCGAGCGGCATAACGGAAGCTATGGTTAATGACGAATACGGTGGAGTTATCGGCTTTATTACGCTGGACGATATTGTAAGCGAAATTGTTGACACGTCGGGCGACGAAGAGATTGAGCAACAATTTAAGCGCAACAAAGATGATTCGTGGACGGTTGACGGGCTTTGCGATATTGACGAATTCAAGGAGCGGTTTGACCTTGAGACTTTGCCGGACGAAGAACAAGATCATTTTCAGACGATGGGTGGCTTTCTGACTTCGCGTTTCGGATATATTCCTAAAGTCGGCGAGGTTCACGAATGGAACGGTTTCCGCTTTAAAGTCAAGGAAATGGACGGCGTGCGCATTGGAAAAATTTTAATAACTAAAATCTAGGGGCTAAGGACTAGGAACTAGGGACTATTAACTACTTGTCCCCAGTCCCTAAACCCTAGTCCCTTTTTTATTGCTCCGACGGGGCAGATTGAAATGATATTCTCCCAATCTTCCGCGCAGGTTTCGTTAAAAAAAATTCGACTGCGTTCATAAGTCACGCCGCCGAATTCGGACTCGCTCAAGCAAGCCAAACATTTTACGCAAATATTTTCGTCATAAATTATCATGCCAAGCCCTAACTAATTCACGCGCCGCAAGTCGGGGATTATCTGCGCCCGCGACTGCCGACACTACAAAGAATCCTTGAACTTTAGTTGCGGCAAGGGCAGGAATATCTTTTAACTTAACTCCGCCGCCAACAACAACGGGAATCGGACTGACTTTTACAAGTTCAGCAATCTCCGCGAAGTCGTGCGTGATAATTTTCCCGTCCGCCGTTTTTCCGCAATCGGGTTTAGTCTGCGTCTCGTGGAGAGGTCCCGCGCCGAAATAATCAATCTGCGAAACGTCAGCATTTTTAACGTAATCGATAAGCTCTTCCGTCCTTGCGCTCAAGCCGACGATAGAATCTTCGCCCAAAAATTTTCTGCAGACTTCGACGGGAATATCACTTTGCCCGACGTGAACGCCGTCAACTTTAATGCCCGCCTCACGCGCCGCTAAAACAACGTCAAGCCTGTCATCAACCAATAACGCGACCGAATCACTTTTGCCGAGTTCTTTAATCGCCCGCGCAGATTTTTCAAGAATGGAAATCATTTCCCGCGCAGAATCGATTTTGGAGCGAATTTGTACGCAAGTAAAACCTTCCGCAACCGCCGCCGCAACGATTTCTTCAACGGGACGCGAGCAATTTTCCGAGCCGATAACCAGATAAGCCGAAATATCCAATTTATCGCGAATGCTCATTTTCTGCCGACCCTTCCCAAAGTTGCGCGTATTCTATCTTCGACCGACAAGGGTTTTTCTTCGACGGGTTTAGGCTGTGGCTTTTCGTCAATGGCGTCTTCGAGCCTGTCGATTTTCCCTTCCATCATGTTTGAAAAGCCGGGGCGAATATCAGCCTTCAAGACGACTTCGGTACGAATTCCCTTTTCTGCAAGCACGAACGTTGCCTTTTTAACGACTGCCATAACCGAATCCCAATCGCCTTCAATCTCGGTGAACATGGAGTAAGTTTTATTCTTCAAGCCCGATTCGCGAATAATCTTGACGACTTCGGCGACGTATTTGCTAAGCTCCTCGCCGACACCGACGGGCGCAATCGCCACCGCGACCAATGTATTCATTTTAATCGCTCCTTTATAAGCCGAAATTGAACATTTTTTCAAATGAGCCGACCACGCGGAAATTGCCGGCGACTTCTTCGGGCGTCAATTCGTATAAGTTATCCAAGAAATGCACTTTGAAACTTGCAGGCGCGCCGACTTCTGCCGCCTTAGAGCCAGCCAAATTGAACATAGTCGTTGCCGTCAATGCCGCGATAAACGGAGTGGCAACCGCCAGATAAATTGCCATGACGCCGCCCAATGCGCAACCGCTACCCGTGATTTTCGTAAAGAGTTCCGAGCCGCCCGCGCAGTAAATTGTTTCTTCGCCGTCGGTTACTAAATCTTCTTCGCCCGAAACCGCGACCGCGCCGCCCGTAAATTTCGCCAGCGCAATAGCCGATTCCTTAGCCGCAGAAACTTTTTCAGTCGTATCTACGCCGCGAACTTGTCCTGCGTCCGAACTTTCGATAAGCTCCCAGAGTTTTGCAAGCGCGATTATTTCAGAGGCATTGCCGCGAATAATAGACGGCGGATAATTTTTGAATTGCTTTAAGATATTCGTGCGCAAATTCGACAAGCCGATACCGACTGGGTCGAGTACCCACGACTTTTTATTTTCGTGAAGAGCCTGCGCGGTCTTGGGCAGAGTTTCCGCATAGAAAGGCATAGCCGTTCCCATGTTGATATAAAATGCGGGCGCGATTTTAGCAATTTCTGCGCACTCGTCGGCGAGATAGAGCATAGCCGCCGAGCCGCCCACTGCCAGCTGAGCATTCGCCACGAAGTCTTGAGTGACGGTATTGGTTATCGAAGGAGCCAGCGGATTTTTTTCGCGAACCTCTTCGACCGCCTGTTTAATTGCCGAGCGAATTTGTTTTTCTCTCAAAGTAATCCCTCCCTAAACTCAAAAGGACGCTGCCGCACACAACGCCCTTTGGTTACTTTCAAACTTCTAGGTGACGCCTAAGGGATTCGAACCCTTGAACCCGCCGTGAGAGGGCGGTGTCTTGACCACTTGACGAAGGCGCCGAATCACTAGAGCGAATACTAACATAGATAAAAATTTTCGTCAAGGGATATTTTTTATCAGCCTAATAATTTCCATTGCCGCGAGTGGTCGGGCGAGTTTTTGAGCGGAACTTTTCATTTCGGCAAGCCGCGCAGGTTGGTTTAAAAGTTCTTCGACGACGTTTGAAATTTTTCGTTCGCCGACTGATATAGCCGCGCCGTGAGCGACTGCATAAGCCGCATTTTTGAATTCCGGACCGGGTATTGGCGCATGTAAGATTAACGGCAAGCCCGCCGCGAATGCCTCTGTCATCGTCAATGCGCCCGGTTTCGTGATTAATAAATCTGCCGCCGCCATAAGTTTATGAACGTCTGAGACGTAGCCGAGCACTTCGACGGGGTGAGAAATTTTCCCGCGCAGTTTTTTGAGCCGCGCAGATAAGTTTTCGTTAAGCCCTGCGACGACGATAATTTTCAGCGGCGATTTAACTTTGTCCAGCTCCAATAAAGTTTCTTCGATTGAGCCGAGACCTAATCCGCCGCCCATAATTAAAATCGTCGGGACGGGCGCGGAGATTTTTTTAACGGCAGAAAATTTTTCGTCAATGGGAATGCCCGTCGCGAAAATCTTTTGACCTGCGCGGCAATGGTTAGCAAGTTCGGATTTCATTTCATCGGTAGCGACAAAGTAAGCGTCGACTTCGCCAAAAATCCAAATTTCATGTAGCGAATAATCGGTAAGCACAGCCGCCAGTAAAAAATTTTTATCGGACTTGGCGTGTAAGAATTTCCATAGCGACGCGGCGGCTTCTGGGAAAGGGTGCGTACAAATTACAACGTCGGGGCGAAATTTATTCAGCAAGCGGGCAAAGGGCAGGTACATAAGCGCGGAGCTTAAAAATCTTGCCGAGACTCCGACTTTTCTTCCGTCGGCGAATTTATAAATTCTGTCGTAAAGGTCGGGGATAAATCTAAGGGCGGCGAGATAAATTTTTTTCGTCAGCCAATTCAACGTTGAAATATCTTTTGCCATAAAGTCTATAGCCTGCGCGGAATCACCCAAAATTTTTTGAAGAGCCTCCGCCGCCTTAGTATGTCCGGAGCCGATTGACGCCGACAGAATTAAAATATTCATGCTGTTAATCCGCCGTCGACGCTTAAGATTGCGCCCGTTATAAAGCTTGCCGTCGATAAGAAATAAATTGCCTCCGCGACTTCTTCAGCCGTGCCGATTCTACCCAGCGGATAAAATTTCGCCAGCTCCTCAATCGTACTGCCCGAAGTTTTAAGCTGATTAATCGTTAGCGGCGTTAAAATATCACCGGGCGCGACGCAATTAACTTTGATTGAAAAGCTTGCCAACTCTAAAGCAAGGGACTTTGTGAAGGCTACGACTGCGCCCTTGCTCGCCGAATACGACGCGCAGAAATAATTGCCTTTAATGCCCGCGTCGCTCGCTACGTTGACGATTGAGCCGCGACTTTTAATAAGTTCGTTGACTGCCGCCCGCGATAAGAAAAAAGTCCCTTTAACGTTCGTAGCAAAAATGTCGTCGAAAATTTCTTCGTCGGTTGAAGTGATTGCGCCCTCGTAGTAAATGCCCGCGCAGTTTATCAAAACGTCGACGCCGCCGAAACGTTCAATCGCCCGCGAAATAATCTTCTCGCAATCGGAAACTTCCCTAACGTCCGCTGAAATAAATTCAAATTTCCCGCTAAGTTCCGACTTAATCTTTTCAAACCGCGCAGGACTTCTTCCGACCAATAGGCAATTAAAATCGTTCGCCAAAAAAATTTTAGCGGTTGCAAGCCCGATGCCCGACGTGCCGCCAGTTATAATCGCCGTCTTCATAACCCTAGTTCCCAATTCCTCGCCCCTAGTTACTAGTTATTAGGAATTAGGAACTAGTAGTAATTAGTTCCTAGCTCCTAGCTCCTAATTCCTAAACGAAAAACAGAGCCGAGCAAATTACTCGACTCTGCGAAAAAATTTCTTTAGTGGTTGACTGCTTCTTTCAAGGTTTTACCCGCTTTGAAGGAAGGCAGATTTGACGCCTTGATTTCGATTTCTTCGCCGGTGCGCGGATTGCGACCTTTACGCGGTGCGCGTGTGCGATTCTCGAATGTGCCAAAACCTAATACTTGAACTTTGTCGCCCTCGATAAGCGCAAGTTTAATCGCCTCAAAAGTTGCGGAAACGGCTTTCTCCGCGCTTTTGCGATCAAGCCCCGCCTTTTCGGCAACGTTAATTATCAATTCAGCTCTTGTCATGAAAAAGATTTCCTCCTTCCAAAAATTACCTGCAGAATTTAGCAGAATGTTATAGAAAAATCAAGTACTTTTTATCAAGCTGTTACGTCGAGATTATTTCCGATATTTGGATCAAGACTTTCTACGACCTGTAACGCTTCCTCGACTGCGGAATTGTCCGCCTCCATTGCCATTTTCAAAACCGAAATGCCCAATTCCTGTTGAACTTTTGCGGCGTTCATATCGACTGATAATGCCGCGATTGCCATATCCATTGCCGCCATCTCCTTTCCTTAGATGGCTGTATCTTAGCACAAGAATTTTGGCGGCGCAATAGACAAATTATTTTGTAAGGATTATAAGCGCGATAAAAATTAAATCGTCGTCGCCGATATTCTCGATACCGTGCGTTTCGCCGTCCGCGCAGAAGGTTGTTTCGCCCGCCTTGACGGTATAGGTTGCGTCGTTGTCGGTATAAAGAGCCGTGCCGCTGATAATGTGATAAGTCTCGGTACTGCCGCTGTGCTTATGAACGCCGATTGAACAGCCCGCAGGAATTCTGACGCTCGCGAACATTCCGCATTTACCAGCCAATTCTTTAGGCGTTAAAAGGTGCGTGATAAAAATTTCGCCTTTGCCGCCCGCCTTATTCTTCGCTGAAACTGTATTCGGTTCAATAATCGGCATATCTAAAACCTCCTAAAAAATTAAAAATCGTCGTATTCTTCCGCGTGGGATTTATCCTGACGTTTTTCCTTTAACTTCCTGAACGTTTCAACCGTGTTGGTTATTTGCTCTTTGGTGTAGGGTTTATTTATGAAGTCAATCGCGCCCATTTTAAGGCACTGCATTAATTTTTGCGGCGTATTCATTGAACTGAGCATGACGACTGGGACATCTGGGGCGACTTCGCGGATAAATTGCAATGCCTCGATTCCGCCGACGACGGGCATAACTATATCTAAGATAACGCCGTCGGGTTCTTGTTCCAAGACGAATGTTATAGCCTCTTTGCCGTTGACTGCCTCGATAACTTCGCAATTTTGTTTTTCAAGTTCCTCGCGCAGTTTTTTGCGAAGGAGCCGCGAATCGTCGGTTATCATTACTCGTAATTTTTCTTGCTCGTCCATAATAGATTGCCGCCTTCCTAAAAATAATCGCCCGAAGGCGAAAATATAAATTCCGACAGGAAAAAATCAATGCATAGCGGAGAGGGTGGGATTCGAACCCACGGTGCCTTTCAGCATCACCGGTTTTCAAGACCGGCTCCTTAAACCGCTCGGACACCTCTCCAAACGCGCCGATAATAACAAAAAGATTTTGCAATGTCAATGTTTTTTTTAGGGACAAGGAATTAGGGACTGGGGACTAGGATTTTGGCAGGAAAATTTTAGTGCGGGCAGAATCAACATTGGAAAATTGAAAAGGAGAGATTATTTTATGGCGATTAAATTTGTCGAAAGTAAAAATCTCAAGGCGAAACCCGACGTTTCCAAAATCGGATTCGGGACGCATTTTACGGATTATATGTTCGTTATGGATTACGACACCGCGCAGGGTTGGCATGACGCTCGGATAGTTCCTCACGAAAAGATTCTGCTTGATCCTGCCAATGCGACGCTCCATTACGGGCAAGCGATTTTTGACGGACTTAAAGCTTATCGGAATAATGGCAAGGCGGTTGTCTTCAGAGCTACTGACCACCTTAAGAGGATTAATCGTTCCGCGCAGATTTTGGACATTCCCGAACTTCCGTTTGACGTAATGCACGAAGGTTTAATGAAACTTATCGACCTTGAAAAGGATTGGATACCGTCGGAGAAAGGGCAGAGCTTGTATATTCGCCCGTTTGTTTTCGCGACTGATGAAGTTTTAGGCGTGAGCGTCAGCAAGAAGTATAAGTTCATAATAATTTTATCGCCTGTCGCGGCTTATTATGCGCATGGTTTTTCGCCCGTTAAGATTCTCGTTGAAGATAAATACGTTCGCGCAGTACGTGGCGGCTTAGGCGCGGCTAAAACTCCTGCGAATTATGCGGCTAGCCTTCACGCGGGACTTGTCGCTCATGAAATTGGCTTTGACCAAGTGTTATGGCTTGACGGCGTTGAGCGCAAATATATTGAGGAAGTCGGCTCGATGAATATTCTGTTCAAAATTTCGGGCGAGATAGTTTCACCGTCGCCGCAGATTCAGACTTCGATTTTAGACGGCATAACGCGCCGCACAGTCAATCAAGTTGCTAAGTCGTGGGGAATGCCCGTCGTTGAGCGCAGAATTTCGATTGACGAGATTATAGCGGCTTACGAAGACGGACGTTTAGAAGAAGTTTTCGGCAGTGGCACGGCGGCGGTAATTTCACCTGTTGGCGTCCTTCGCTACAAGGAAAAGGATTACGTCATTGGCGACGGCAAAATCGGAGCGTTCGCGCAGAAAATGTACGATTACATTGAGGGCTTGCACGTCGGCGAAGTTGAAGATACATTTGGCTTTGTCGAAGTCGCGGGCACGTTCTGACATAAAAATTTTAGTGATATAAAGCAAAATCTCCCTCCGAGTTTGGAAGGAGATTTTTTGTTATAAAATTTTAAAGCGCGAAGATTTTTCTCCGCGCCGAAAGCTTCTGCATTAATGCGGTTGATGAGACTTGAACTCATACGCCTTGTGAGCACTGCCCCCTCAAAGCAGCGTGTCTGCCTATTCCACCACAACCGCGTTTAAAGTTTATGGTGCGGTCGATGAGACTTGAACTCATACCCCCGGACGAGGACTGCCCCCTCAAAGCAGCGCGTCTGCCTATTCCGCCACGACCGCATATTAGATTTTCAATGTTTAAAGATTAATGGTGCGGCAGAGAGGACTTGAACCTCCACAGGGTTGCCCCTACTAGCGCCTGAAGCTAGCGCGTCTGCCATTCCGCCACTACCGCACGTAAGGTGCCGAGGACCGGAATCGAACCGGTACGAGATTTTACTCTCGCAGGATTTTAAGTCCCGTGCGTCTGCCAGTTCCGCCACCCCGGCAATAAGTGGAGCGGGTGATGGGAATCGAACCCACGTGATCAGCTTGGAAGGCTGGAGCTCTACCATTGAGCTACACCCGCGA
>JAFYNH010000020.1 GCA_017549815.1 Selenomonadaceae bacterium | reverse complement strand
ATCTTTCCAATTCGAGGCGACAAGATAACCTCCGAGCGCGGCTCCCACTCCGAGCAAAAGCGGTATCATTACGATTAACCCTCTGCCGCTTTAAGCTTAAACGCTAAGTTCAAGTTCTTTCTCGTAACGTTCGGTAACGTCGCTTTCTTTGGCGGACAAACCTTCCTTAGCCCAAGCGGGAACTTCGGATTCGTCGATTTCGCGAACGGTCGTTTTCTCAACCCATTTGCCGTTCTCTTTGTAGTAGAGACGATGAACGAGACGCATAACATTGCCTTCAATGCTGGAGAAAAGTTTTGCCGCATAATCGACAATGCCAGTTTCTTTGAGAGCGGTTTGAAGTTTCGGCAAGAATTCTTTCAACCAGCCCTCGATTTCTTCCCAATTCGTTGCGACTAAATAGCCGCCGACTATTGCTCCCAATGCGAGTAACGCAGGAATCATTTTATATCAACCTCCCATAAAAAATTCTTGCATATTCTAAACGAAAAGCTTTTTGCAGGCAAGAAAATTTTTTAGGAACTAGGGTTTAGGGACTAGTTTTTTACTCGGCGATAATTTTCATTGTCGGGAAAAGGAGCACGTCGCGAATTGACGGCGCGTCCGTTAAGAACATAACTAAACGGTCGACACCGATTCCAAGCCCGCCGGTCGGAGGCATTCCGTATTCCAATGCGCGGATAAAATCTTCGTCCATAACGTGTGCTTCTTCGTCGCCCGCCTCACGCTGTTTAAGTTGCTCCTCGAAACGCGCCCGCTGATCAATCGGGTCATTGAGTTCCGTAAATCCGTTCGCCAATTCCCGCCCATAAACAAAAAATTCAAAGCGGTCAGTAACTCGCGGGTCGTCAAAATTTTTCTTGGCAAGCGGAGAAATTTCCGTCGGGTGATGAGTGATAAAAATCGGCTGAATTAAATCGTCCTCAACTTTTGCCTCGAATACAGCGTTCAAAATCCCGCCGATGCCAAAACGTTTTTCATAGGGAACGCCTAATTCGTCAGCCATAGCCCGCGCCTCTTCAACGGTCTCGCACGATAAGAAATCTTTGCCCGTCTTATTTTTAACCGCGTCATTCATGCTGAGTTGCGGAGTTTCTGCCAAATCCATTTCGACGCCTTGATAAGTGATTTTCGTAGTGCCGCAAACTGCCAAAGCCGCCGCGCAGACTATACCCCGCGTAACTTCAATCAAATCGCGATAATCGCCATAAGCTTGATAAATTTCGACAGAAGAAAATTCGGGATTGTGGCGAACGTCCATGCCCTCGTTGCGGAAAACTCTGCCCATCTCGTAAACGCGCTCGAAACCGCCGACAATCAGCCGCTTAAGATTTAATTCCGTCGCAATGCGCAGATATAAATCGGCGTCAAGGGCGTTGTGATGAGTGACAAAAGGTCTTGCCGCCGCGCCGCCTGCTATCGTCGATAAAACTGGCGTCGCCACTTCCAGAAAATCTTTATCGTCAAGATATTTGCGAATCGCCTTGATAACTTTGTTACGTTTAATAAATGTCTCGCGCACTTCGGGATTCATAATTAAATCAAGGTAGCGTTGACGATAGCGAATTTCCACGTCTTTAAGCCCGTGAAATTTTTCGGGCAACGGACGGAGCGACTTCGCCAAAATTTTAAAATCCTCAACGCGAACAGTTAATTCGCCGCGCTTTGTCTTGAAAACTTGTCCGCGCAGTCCGATTATGTCGCCGATGTCCAAAAGTTTGAACTCGCTGTATTTGTCTTCGCCGAGAACGTCAAGCTTAAAATAAATTTGAAGAGAGCCGCTCATGTCGGTAATCGTCGCGAAACTTGCTTTGCCGTGCCCGCGAATCGCCATTAAACGCCCGGCAATCGAAACTTCGCCCGCGTCGACTTCTCCCTCAATCTCGCCGAATTCTGCGCGAACGTCCGCCGCATGATGACTGACTTCATAACGCGCCCCGAACGGCTCAACGCCTTTATCTATAAAACCCTTGAGCTTTTCGCGCCGTAT
The DNA here is from genome assembly GCA_017549815.1 of Selenomonadaceae bacterium. GTDB lineage: Bacteria > Bacillota > Negativicutes > Selenomonadales > Selenomonadaceae > Quinella. The sequence continues at coordinate 3 of JAFYNH010000020.1, read as the reverse complement.
CTT
>JAFYNH010000019.1 GCA_017549815.1 Selenomonadaceae bacterium | reverse complement strand
CCTAAACCCTAAATCCTAAACCCTAAGAACGGAGGCGATGTCTTTTGCCAATGACAGAGGAAGAAAAAAGTAAATGCCAAAAAATAATTCACGGACACGCAGCAGCGGCGGCGGCAGGAAATTTGGTGCCAATACCAGCTTTGGGACTGGCAGCAGATACCGTCACAATGACAACAATGGCAATGGCTTTGGCGGCAGTCTTGGGCGGCTCAATAACCGAATCCGTCGCAAAAAATATGGCGATTAATGCAGTCGTCGCCACGATGAAAAAACAACCCGTCAGACTTATCGCTAAAGAAATATCAAAAGTCGTGCCGGTCGTCGGACAACTCGTCGCGCCAACAATCAGTGTTGCAATGTTGGAATCGGCGGGCTGGCTTTTGGTCGAACAATTAGTAACCGAGAGAGAAAAATTTGAGAATATTGAGAATGTGGGCACGGTAAGCGGCGGTCATAACTTCCGCTATGAAAAAAAATTTCAACTGCCCAATCCCGATTAAAGTTTGGAGGCGATAAATTTGCTTACGCCAATGGATATTCACAATCACCAATTCAAAAAAAGTATGGTGCGCGGCTACAATGAAAACGAGGTTGACGACTTTCTCGACAGGATCGTTGTCGATTTTGAAAAACTCCTGCGCGATAATGAGCGTCTCAAGAATCAAATAAATACTCTCGAAGTTGAGATGGAAAAATATCGCAAGCTCGAAAAAACTATGAACGATACCTTGCTGGTCGCGCAGAAAACCGCCGACGAAGTTATCTCCAACGCTAGAAAAAATGCCGACGAGATGAAAGAAAATACCGCTCGCGAATGCCAAAATATTCGTGAACAAGCACGTTTGGAGGCTCAACAGCAAATCGAATTAGCTATCGTCAAGCGCGACGCCATTTTGGAGGATTACAGCAAGATTGTCAGCGAAAAAAATTCCTTCCTGCTCAAAATCCGCACGGCTCTCGAATCGGAATTGGCTATAACCAATCAAAATCTTAATGAGATTCCTAAAGTCCCCGAAAAAAAATCTGAACCTAAAGAAAAGGTCGTGCCCGTCGAAACTCCTAAGCCCGTCAAGGAAATTGTTAAGGAAGTCGTTAGGGAAGTCGTTAAGCCCGTCGAAAAACCCAAGCCGATTGAAAAACCTAAGCCCGAAAAAGTTCCCGTGACTATCGAAGACGAAGAACCTAATCTTGTCGACGTTTCAACAAAGCCGACGGAAAAAAAAACGGTAATTTCTGATGGGACAAAAGTTTATAACTTTAAATCTTCCGTGCTCGACGAGGGGGCGGCAATGTGAATAAACTCGCGAACTTTCTTAAAAAGATTCTGCTGATTATCGAACTCTTATTCGCAATAATCTTTTATAATTGGGAAAAAGTTTTATTCGTCGTGGTGGTTGCGCTTGACCAAATTACAAAAGCAATGGTTATGCGGTCGTTTGTGCCGGGCGAATCAATCCCGATTCTTCAGGACATTTTCCATTTAACTTACGTACTTAATCCCGGCGCGGCGTTCGGGATTTTATCGAATCAGCGAATGTTTTTATTGATAACGGGCGCGGGGCTTATTGTAGCGACGGCGTATTTTTATCCTCTGCTGAAAAAATCGGACGGCTGTTTACGCTTTGGAGCGACGGCGATTTTAAGCGGAGCGGTCGCAAATTTAATCGACAGAATCCAGACGGGTTGCGTCGTCGATTTCTTTGACTTAAGGGTTTGGCCAGTCTTCAACGTCGCCGACATCGCGATTGTTTTAGGAATGGGCTTTATGATTTACGCGATACTTTTTCGACTCGACGACTCGCGGAAAGTAGAAAGGATTCGGGAATGAATTTGACTGTCGAAGAGAATTTGACGCCGCGCAGGTTGGACGTTTATCTCAATGAAAAATTTTCGGAGTGGTCGCGTTCGCATATTCAGAAGTTAATCGCGGACGGCTTGATAACCGTTGATGCCGCGCAGGTTAAGGCTAGTTTCAAAGTTACGGGCGGCGAAGAAATTTTTATCAAGGAGATTGACGCCGCCGAAGTTGATTACTTGCCCGAAGATTTACCGCTGGATATTCTCTACGAAGACGCCGATATAATTGTCGTGAATAAGGCTCGCGGCATGACGGTTCACCCTGCCGAGACGGTTAAGAGCGGCACTTTGGTTAATGCGTTGTTGTATCATTGTAAAGATTTATCGGGGATTAACGGCGTCAAGCGTCCGGGCATAGTTCATCGGCTCGATAAGGATACTTCGGGCGTTATGGTTGTCGCTAAGAACGACGCCGCGCACATTGACTTAGCCGCGCAGATTAAAGATAAAATTGCCACTCGGACTTATCGGGCGATTGTGCATGGAGTTTTGACTGACAACGCAGGGATAATCAGCGGGGCAATCGGGCGCGATAAGGTCGACAGAAAAAAAATGGCGATTGTGCCCGACGGCAAGCCCGCTGTTACGGAGTTTAAAGTCCTTGAGCGGTTTGAAAATTTTACTTACGTCGAGTGCAAGCTCCAGACGGGCAGGACGCATCAAATCCGCGTACACATGACGGCGATAGGACATCCGCTTTTGGGCGACGCTAAATATACTGCGCGGAAGAATTTTTTTAAGATAGAGGGGCAAGCGTTGCATTCGCACACGTTGAGCCTTATTCACCCGACGACGAAAGAGCTAATGAGTTTCACGGCTCCTTTGCCCGACGACATGCAGAAAATATTAGAGGGACTAGGAATTAGGAACTAGGAACTAGTCCCTACCAGTTCCTAAAAACTCGCTCCTAGTTCCTAATTTACAGAAAGGGTTGAGGAAATGTTTATTCAAGGATTATCGCCAATCCTATGGCTGATTGTCGCGCTGAGCGTGTTGAAATTGCCAGCGTGGAAGGCGTGTCCAGTCGCGCTGATAATCGCATTTATCGTGTCATGGCAATTTTTCGATATGCCGCTTACGGACGTTATGACTGGAACGTTGGAAGGCGCATTAATGGCAATATGGCCAATCTTAGGCGTTATCGTGTCGGCGATTTTCGCTTATAACTTAACAGTTCAAACCGGCGGCATGGATAAAATTAAAGACATGCTTAGCTCGGTCAGCACTGATAAGCGAATGCTCATACTCATCATCGGTTGGGGTTTTGGTGCCTTCCTTGAGTGCATGAGCGGTTTCGGCACGGCGGTTGCAATCGGCGCAAGTATGTTGGTTACGGTGGGTGTGACGCCCGTTAATGCCGTTATCGCCTGTTTAGTTTCCAATGCCGCAATGAGTTCATTCGGCTCGGTCGGATTGCCTTTAACGACGCTTGCCAAACTCACAAACTTTGACCCTTTGCAGATAGCCACATATACGACCGTGCAACTGGGCGCAATGGTTATTCTTATGCCGTTTATTATGCTCGTCGCTTTTGGCGGGTTTAGGTGTTTAAAAGGAATGATACCCGCTTGTCTTATCGGCGGTTTCGGATTCTGCATTCCTTCTGTAATTGGAGCCGCGACAATGGGTGCAGACTTAGCTGGAATTGCGGGCGCGGTTTTCGCTATGGCGGCTTTAGTCATCTACGCTAAAAAATTCCCGATTAAAGACCCTGAATACGAAATTGACGACTACGACGAAAACTTTTCCATAACGACGGGTGAAGCGGTTAAGGCGTGGTTGCCGTTCATACTCATTTTTATTTTCCTTATGTTAAGCTCTAAAATGTTCCCGCCGATTCAAAGTACACTCGCGTCCGTCAAGACTTCATTGATGATTTACACGGGCGAAGGTGCCGCGCCTTTAACCTTCCAATGGCTGACTGCGCCGGGCACACTGATTTTTATTTCTGCAGTTATCGCGGGTTTCGTCAACAAAGCCACTGTCGGCGACATGGGTAAAGTTCTTTCGCGCACGTTTAAAACTTTGATTCCGACGTTCATAACGATTATAACGATTATCGCAACGGCGCGTATTATGGGCTATAGCGGAATGACAATGGCGGTTGCAAATGCGACTGTCTCGGCGACGGGTGATTTTTATCCGTTCATTGCGCCGCTTATCGGTTCAATCGGCGCGTTTATCACGGGTTCGGCGACTTCAAGTTGTGTTCTCCTCAGCAAACTGCAAGTTGACTCGGCTATTGCAATCGGGCTTAATGAAACCGTCCAAGCGTGGATAGCGGCGGCTAATGCGGCTGGTTCTTGCGTCGGCAAAATCATTTCTCCGCAGTCAATAGCAATCGGCGCGGCGGCGGTCGGTGCTTTCGGCGTCGAGTCTCAAATCATGAAGTTCGCCGTTAAAGTTTACTTGCCGTTTATTATCATTATGGGTTGCGTGGTTTATTTCGGACAAGCTTTTCTTTGAAATATAAAAAATTTTTCCCTGCTAATGACGCGGGGATTTTTTTTTGCTATTATGACTGAAAAAAAGGAGTTGATATTTATGATTATAGTAACGGGCGGCGCGGGCTTTATCGGCAGTAATATTATTCGCGCACTCAATGAACGCGGTCGCACAGATATTCTGGTCGTTGACGATTTGGGCGGCGATGACAAGTACAAAAATTTAATCGGCTTGCGTTTCATTGATTATCAGCATAAGGACGACTTCATTAAAAATGTTGACGGCTTGGGCAAGGTCGAGGCAATTTTCCACGAGGGCGCATGTTCCGATACTATGGAGTATGATGTCAACTACATGATGAAGACCAATTACGATTATTCTAAGGAGTTGCTCAAGGCTTGCATTAAAAAGCAAATCCCTTTTATTTATGCGTCAAGCGCGTCGGTTTACGGCATGGGCAAGAAAGGTTTCCGCGAGGAAGAGGCTTGCGAAAATCCTATGAATCCCTACGCCTTTTCAAAGCTCATGTTCGACAGGTACGTTAGGCAATTCGCCGACAAAGTTCCGAGTAAAATTATCGGCTTGAGATATTTCAACGTCTACGGTCAGCAGGAAAATCACAAGGGTAAAATGGCGTCGATTTTCTATCAGATTTATAAACGTATGAAACTCGGCGGCGGACCTCGACTGTTTAAAGGGACGGACGGTTACGGCGACGGCGAACAGAAACGCGATTTCATTTACGTTAAGGACGTGGCGAAGGTTAATATTTGGTGCCTCGAAAATGAAATTGCCAACGGGATTTATAACTGCGGCACGGGGCACGCGCACACCTTTAACGATGTCGGCAAGGCTATGATTGAATCAATGGGTATGCAACGGCTCAAGATTACTTATTGCGACTTCCCTGACGAACTGCGCGGGAAATATCAAAGTTATACCGAAGCCGATATGAAAAAACTCACGGCGGCAGGATATAAGGAAGGTTTCACGAATTTTGTTATTGCCGTCGGCGAGTATTGTAAATTCTTGGAGGCAGGCGGATATTTTCGATTAGAGGCTAGGGATTAGGGGCTAGAGGCTAGGGATTAGGGACTAGGGACTAGCCATTATATGCGGAGGTAGTTTCATGAAAAAATTTTTACTTACATTGGCGGTGATGATTTTTATGTCAACAACTTCTTACGCCGCGCAAAGCGAAATAATTTTGCCGACGGTCGGGATTAATAGCGACGAAATTTCTGTAACGCAAGCTCTTCAGCAACGTAAAAGTAACAGAAACTTTGTCGACAAAGCTTTGACGCCCGCGCAGTTGTCCAAAATCCTCTGGGCGGCGAACGGTATCAATCGCGAAAACGGCAAGCGCGTTAATCCTGCGGCTCTTGGCGTTTACTCCGTCGAAGTCTACGCCGTCACTAAAGAGGGCATTTATCTTTACGACCCAGCAAATAACAAGCTCAAGCTCATTGCTGAAGGCGATTATCGCGCTATCACGACGACGGGACAAAGTTTTGTCGAAAAGGCGGCTGTTAATCTGGTTTACGTCGAAATGCCAAAAGCTTGGGCTAATGCAAAATACGCTTCGCCCCGTGACGCCCAAATTTCTTTCGCGAACATAGCGGCGGGAGCAATGGTTCAAAGTGTCGCGCTTGTCGCCGAGACTGAGGGTTTAGGGAATTGTGTGCGCGGTTCAATCAATCGCGAAGAATTCAAGAAAGTCGCCCGACTCTCTGCCGATAAAATTATTCTCCTCGCGCAGAGCGTAGGATACTGCAATTAGGAATGAGGAATTAGGAATTAGGAATGCGCAATGCGTAATGATTTCGTCTTATCGTTGCGCATCACTAATCATAAATTTAATTTTTGGAGGTGAATTTATGTTCATCAAAAAATTTTTCGGCGTGATTCTGTTGCTGGCGATGATTACGTTGTCGCAAAACGTTTCCGCCGAGAAAACCGATTGGGCTGATAGGAATTATTATTTCCGCAATATCAGGACGGTTATCGTCTTCGACGTGACGGCTAACTACGGCGCGAATTACGGCGGCTCAATCGAATACCGTAACTTTCAGGATACTTTTATCGACAATGCCCGACGCCTCAAATGCAACGTCATAACCGAGCGTGAGGCTTATCGTTCGCTCGGCTATCAGCTCGGCATGAATCTTGAAAGTATTGCCTATTCTAACCCTACGCAGGCGCGGCAAATTGTCATGCAAAACGCCTACAAAATAGCGGACGCATGGGTTACTGCCAACGTTGATAACTTGGAGAATACCTATTACATTGAGCCGGAGCGTACAGTTTGGGAGCAAAAAAAGGAAACGCGCACTCGCTACGACCGCTATGGAAATCGTCATGAGGAAACGTATTATATTCAAGTTCCCGTGACTTATCCGCCGCGCAGAGTTGACGTTACTTCGATTGAAATGACGTTGAAAGCTTATGACGCTCGGAGCGGCGCGGAAGTTTTTGGGCGTAGAGACGTTCGCGACCGCAAGGACTATCAAGCGCAAAAGGGAATGTTTGGCAGAATTACCAAAGATTTCTTTGAAGACTTGGGCAAGAAAATTCGTTGACAAAATTTAGGGAGGTTTATTAATGAAAAGATTTTTCGGCTTATGCGCGGCAATAATGTTGCTTTGCGCAATGATTTTCCCCGCTAAAACTTTCGCGGAAGAATCGGAAGGTATGGCGGCATTTCGTGAGGCTTTGCTTTCGGACTCGGACGCGGCGGATAGAATTTTCCGTCAGGATATTTTATTTGCGTCGCCGTTCGTTCAGGCTGAGCTTGAAATTTTGGGCATGGCTGACGGCGATACTTTTAAATCGACGGGCGAATTTTCGCTTTGGATTTACACCGACGACGGCTCTGTCACCGAACAGGTTATCCCCTATTACATGATTCAAAACGGCAAGAACATGGATATTTATTTCAAGAGCGACAAGAAATGGTCGAAATTTACTACGCCGAGTCTTGCCGCAGTCGTCACCGATTTTATCACCACGCCGACGCCCGAAGAGGTTGAGGAGATAATCGCTGGCACTAAAGAAGTTACCATTCTGCAGGAAAATGATTATCGCCGCATTATGTTGGTACATGTCGACGGCGAACGTGTTGCCAATGATCTTAAGGAAAAGGCTAATGAAAATCCCGCCGATAACGGTGCCGCCGACGAAAGCGAATTGCAGAATATGTTCGTTGATTATTTAGATAAAGCTTTCCGCAACGCCGATGTTTGGTACATGTGGACGATTGACAAGCGCGATTGGCATACGGTCGCAATGCAATTCAATCTTTCGGGAATCATTCAAGAGTTGGCACGCGCCGCGCTCAATGACCCGAATCAAGTTTGGTCGGACGATGTGAGTAATCTCCTTGAAACGGTTGCTTACTACAGCGAGATTCGCGCTTACACGACTTATCCCGCTGACCCCGCCGCTAAGAAAAAATTTGAACTGCCCAAAGACGTTCTCAAGGCTAAGCCCGTCAATGATATTGTTCAATAAAAATTTATCGTAAGTAAGAAAAAAGTCGGGGGCTTAAAACAGTCTCCGACTTTTAGATTATAAAAAAGGATTTGATTAAATGGAAATGTTAGAAATAATGCGTTCGCGCAGGAGCGTCCGCCGCTACACTGATGATAAACTTTCGGACGAACAGCTCAAACAAATTGTAAGTGGTGCCTTACTTGCGCCGAGTGGTCACTCTAAATATCCTTGCGAGTTTATTGTCGTCACTAATCGCGAACTCCTTGAAAAGATGTCGCATTGTCGCAAGGGCGTTGCTAAAATGTTGGAAGGCGCGGCGGCGGCTGTCGTCGTCATTGCCGATAAAAATATTTCTGATACCTTTGTTGAGGATTCGTGCGTTGCTATGATGAATATGGAATTGGTCGCGACTTCGCTCGGCATTGGCAACTGTTGGATTCAAGTCCGCAACCGCGAGGCTGAAGACGATTCGGCAAGTGAAGACTATCTGCGCGGACTGCTTAACTTTCCAGAAAATTTTGCCTGTCAAGCGGTTTTATCATTAGGCATTCCTGCAAAAGAGCCGCGTGCCCGCGAACTCGACAAGCTTAATTTCGATAAAGTTTCTTACAGAGAATAATTATTGCGCATTAACGCCAGCAAGTTCAGTGTCGGCTTCGTCAGAGGCGTCAGCGATTTCGTTCAAAGCCTCAACGAGTTTATCGGGGTCTATGCCGTGAACTAATGCGCCTTGTTCTATATTTTCAAACTGCGCGGCATGACAGCCGAAACAACCCATGCCCGCATACATGAAAACCATCATGGTATCGGGATATTTCTGAACAACTTCAACTATGTTCATGTCTTTGGTAATTTTCATTAAAAATTCCTCCTTTGAATTGCCGGAAATTATATCACCTGAAATTTAGGCGTCAATGAAAGTTTGCTGAAATATTTTTTTGGAAAGCTAAAGGAAATTTCGTACATAGCGCGAAGTAAACGCTAAAATCAGTTAAGGGGCGAGAGTATGGACTTTAATCACAAGAGCATAATGGTTGCGGAAGTTCTGAACTCGCTCAATATAAAGTCGGACGGAATTTATCTGGATTGTACATTAGGCGGCGGCGGTCATGCGTTGGCGATTGGTAAGAAACTTTCCGCGCAGGGTAAAATTATTGGCATAGACCAAGATGAAGACGCCATTAAAGCCGCTACAGAAAATTTATCGGGCTTAGCTTGCGACGTGAAAATTATTCGCGGCAATTTCAGCAAGCTCAATGAAATTCTTGACGACTTGGACGTTGATAAAATTGACGGCGCACTTTTCGACTTAGGAGTTTCTTCTTACCAAATCGATACGCCCGAACGCGGTTTTTCTTACATGAAAGATTCTCCGCTCGATATGCGCATGGACAGGCGACGAAGTTTGACGGCTCGCGAAGTGATTAATAATTACGAGGAAGACCGTTTGATAAAAATTTTCCGCGAATACGGCGAGGAAAGATTTTCAAAACGAATCGCCGCCGCCATTTGTCGAGAAAGGAAAATTTCTCCGATTGAGACGACGGGCGAACTTGTGAAAATTATTGAGAGCAACGCGCCGCATACAAAGAACGGCGGACATCCTGCTAAAAGGATTTTTCAGGCGATTAGGATTGAAGTCAACGGCGAACTAGAAATTTTATCCGACGCGATTAAAAATGCCGTCGCCCGACTTAAAATCGGCGGGAGACTCGCGGTTATAACGTTTCACTCGCTCGAAGATAGAATTGTTAAGGAGACGCTTAAGACGCTCGCGCAGGGTTGCATTTGCCCGAAAAATTTCCCCGTCTGCGTTTGCAATCACAAGGCGGCGATTAAAATTCTCGGAAAAGCTATTACGCCCGCGCAGATTGAAATTAAAAGCAACAGTCGCGCTAAATCAGCAAAGTTGCGCGTCGCCGATAAAATTTTCGACATAAATTCAGAGGAGGAATAGTATGACAATAAAACGTAAATCCAAAAATTATGATAAAGCTGTTCAAAATGAAACTTCCGCGCAGGAAACTAATTTGACAGTAATTAACGGTCGCCCGCGCCTCAATCACCTTTTGCGGTCGCGTTGCCGAGTATTTTTCTTGGTGTTTACGATTTTAGCAATGGCAGTCGTCATACGTAGCGGAATCTGCGCGAGCCGGGGTTATGCGCTGGTCGCCACTCAAGAGCAAGCTCAGCAAGTCGAATTGGAGAACGAACGCCTCCGCGTCGAAATTGCTCAGCTCAAATCGCCGCAACGCATTAAGCAAATCGCCGAAGATGAACTCGGCATGATTGTTCCGCGTAAAATGTACTTCTCTCACGATCGATGATTTAAGCAAATAAAAAACTCCTCCGAGCCGTTTGGTTTGAAGGAGTTTTTTACTGCCAAAATTTTCAGCGACGACGAGTTTTATAGGGAACCAATTCTTCAAGCGGCATGACTTTTGTATTGCCTTCCAAGTCCGCCAAAATTATTTCCGGAACGTTGAATTCCAATAAGAATTTATGACAAAGTTCGTCGGGCGTATAAGTTCCCGCAATGTCCGCGACGACACAAACCGCGTCGAATTCGCGCTTGCCCTCAGAAATTGCCTTTGCCATAACTACGACTTCCGCTGGCAATTTGTATTCGGGAATCACGCTATCAATCGCGCAACCGCTGTAAAGAGTGCCGTCCGCCGCCAAAAGACATGCGCCCGTAGCTATCGAGCCGTGTTCAACGTAGGCATTGCGTATTGCGTCAATCGCCGTTCGTACAATCGTATCAACAATATCGTAATTCATCAAAAAACCTCCCATGTCTAGGAACTAGGAATTAGTTTTTAGGAACTAGTAGTTTTTAGTTCTTAGTTCCTCGCCCCTAGCTCCTCTTAATTAACATCAACGCTGATAACGCCGTCAATCCGCTTAACCGCGTCCAGCACAATTACATTCTTCAAGGCACGGTGATTATAAACTTCCATCTCGATTATCAGCGTTTCCGTCGAATCGTCCGCCGCCTTGACTTTCACGTCGCGAATCTTCAACTGCAAATCGTCTATGCACGAGCTTATATTCATTAGTTGTCCGGGCTTATCCTTCGTGTGAATCGTTATCAGCAAATTCTTTTCGTGCATAACCCATTCATCGATACGCGAAAAAGTTCCCAGCGTCGCGAAGATTAAAGCCGTCGTTAAGAGTGCACCCGAATAGTAGCCCGCGCCGACTGCCAGCCCGACGCCCGACACTACCCAGAGACTAGCCGCCGTCGTTAAGCCTGTGACGGTTAAGCCTTCCTTCATAATTGCGCCCGCGCCTAAAAATCCTATGCCGCTGACGACTTGAGCCGCTAATCGCGCAGGGTCGGCGTTCGTGCGCCCCTCGACGTTGAAATATAAAGCCTCACTTAAAACCATAATCAAGCAAGAGCCTAAGCAGACAAGGACATTTGTACGAAGTCCCGCCGATTTTCTACGACTTTGCCGCTCGTAGCCGATTATTCCGCCCAAAACACATGCCAACGTTAATCTTAAAAATAATTCCCACTCTGATACCAAATTCTCATCTCCAAATCATGCGAAGATCGAATTAATTTTTTCTTTGCGGCTTATTGTTATTGTATCGCCGCTTGCTCTTTACCAAATTTGAATTGAAGTAGCGCGACTCGTTCGATACTTCCCTTGAAATCCACGCGGGCAATTTGACGGGTTCATTAGGGGATTTTAATTCGACCTCCGCCAATATCAAGCCCTTATGACGCCCTTCAAAAAAATCTACTTCCCAAACGTGCCCGCCGTAAGAAATTTTTCGCCGAATCTTTTTTAAAACTTTTGGCTCGCACAACTTTAAAAGTTCTTCAGCGTCAGCGGCAGGAATTTCATATTCAAATTCTTGTCGCGAAATGCCGACTGTTGAAGATTTTATCGTCAAGAATCCGCGATTATTTTTCAGACGAACGCGAACCGTTGGGTTATTCGATAAGTAGCCCTGACAAATTTTTTCTTCGCTAGAAAAGGTTACGGCAGAAATTTTTTTTGCGTTGACCAAAAATTTTCGTTCAATTTCAATCGCCAACTTTAACACCTCGCCAAATACTTTCGATAAGCCCGTCTTTTTCCCTGCAGAGTTTCATACTTTCTTTTGCTGCGCCCGGGTTTTAATCTTGCCGTTAGTATAAAAAAATAGAACCCGTCACTTCGACGAGCCCTTTAGAAATTCTTAAGCCGAAACTGCGTTGACTTTAAGTGTAAGCTTAGATTTTTTGCGAGCGGCGGCGTTTTTATGAATGGTGTTGTTAGCCGCTGCTTGGTCGATAGCTTTATGAGCCGCCGGCAAAAGTCTTTGAGCCTCTGCCGCGTCACCTGCCGCGATTGCCGCCAAAACTTGTTTCTGCGCCTTCTTCATGCGAGTTTTTTCAAAGACGTTACGGTCATGACGTTTGGCATCAACTTTCATGCTTTTAATCGAAGATTTTATGTTAGGCAATCCAAATACCTCCTTGATAAAAATTTTTATAACTGTGAAAGTCTAGCACAGCGCGATTTAAAATGCAAGGACTTTTTAATCTAGGGACTGGAGACTAGGATTTAGGGACTAGTAGGGATTAGTTACTAGTTCCTAACAACTAGCCCCTAGTTCCTAGCTACTGATATTATGTCGGCTTCGGTGAACGTTACAGGCATTAAAATTAAGTACGCAGAAATTATTCCTAGCGCAATAAAAAGCCCTGCAAATACATTCCGCTTGAACCGAAAATCCTTGCCGATATTTTCAAACTCCTCTGCGCGAGCCTTGATAAAGAAAAATATCGTCGCCGCCAACAGCAAAAGTTCAATCGCCGCCGTCATGAAAAGTTTATCCTTATGCCAGATTTTGAATCGGACGTTCATATGTTTTTCGCCGCCGTATAACAACACAGGAGCCAAATCCCACTTTAAAGCTTTGCCGCCTTCCAAAACGGTATCGGCATTGTGACTTTCGGCGGGATAAGGCAAACGGATTGTGTTGTCGTAAACAACTTCCGAGAACATTGCTTGATTAACCGTTGCACCGACGGGGACATTAGCTTGCGAGCCTTTTATAAAAAAATCAAAATCGTATTCGTCGAAAAACCAGCTTTTATGACGCGAAATGCCCTTATTCTTTCCTACGGTTATCGCATAATGTTCGCTTTTCGCCTGCGCAAACGATTCAATATCGGGATAGTAAAGGCTGAATTCGTAGCCGTGCATTTCGCCTTCGGCAACGGTTTTGATTTTCAAGTCGGGAAAAAGTTTTTCGTTATTAATCTTGATATTTTCAATTTCCTGAGTGAACGGAGTAGTTCCCAAGAATTGCCATTTTCTGAAGACTGCGCCGTCGCTCGTGATTATCAAGTCAAAATTTACTTTAGCACAACCCGCGCAGATTATGCAGAAAAAACTCAGTGCTAAGATTAAAATTCTTTTCATGATTTAAATCCTACTCTTGCCGACCTTATCGAAGGTATTCAAAATTTCGCTACTCGGCTCCACGTCAAATTTGCTCACAATGTAAATCGTAATCAGCGCGAAGATAAAGCCCGGTACAATTTCATAAAGCCCGAACAGCTCAAATTGTTTCCAAATCAAAACCGTCATGCCACCCGCGATTATGCCCGCAATAACTCCGATTCGCGTCGTCCTGCGCCAAAATAAACTCATAAGCAATGCCGGACCAAACGCCGCGCCAAATCCCGCCCATGCATAGGCAACCATATCGAGGATAAAGCTGTCAGGATTAAAGCCTAAGAACACAGCTATTGACGCAATGATTAAGACCGACGCCCGCGAAATCCATACGAGTTCGGTTTGATTAGCATCTTTGCGAATCAGCGTTTTATAAAAGTCTTGCGCGAACGCCGACGCCGCGACTAATAATTGACTCGACGCCGTTGACATAATCGCCGCCAAAACTGCGCTCAATACTAAACCCGCGATTATCGGCGGGAAAAGTTGATTCGTCATGACAAGGAAAACCGTTTCGGAGTTGGTGCCTTCAAGCGGAGTCGTTACATAGACAGTGCCGACCATGCCAACTGCGACCGCCGCCGCTAAGCTCAAAATAACCCACGTCATCGCGATATGCGTTGCTTGTGGAATTTCTTTTGTTGATTTTATCGCCATGAACCTAACCAAAATGTGCGGCTGTCCGAAGTATCCTATGCCCCACGCTAACAGCGAAATTAATTCTATCGCCCCTAAAGTCGTACCGTCTGGTTTCAAGAACGGCTCAAACAGCGTTGACTTGTAAGCCGAAATTGCGGTTATCGTGTCGCCAAAGCCGCCTAAGCTCATCGCCGCGCAGGTCGGCACGATTAAGATTGCAAAGAACATCATGACGCCCTGAATAAAATCCGTGCGACTGACCGCTAAGAATCCGCCGATTAAAGTATAAAAGACGACCGAGCCCGCGCCTAAAAATATTGCGTATTGGAATGGCAAGCCAAAAACCGTTTCAAAGAGTTTGCCCGCCGCTACAAAGCCGCTTGACGTGTACAGGATAAAAAATATCAGAATAAAAATTGCAGGGACGATTCGCAATAAACCGCTTGTGTCCTTATAGCGATTCTGCAGGAATTCAGGGAGAGTCAAGGCGTTGCCTGCAAGCTCTGTGTATTGACGGAGCCGAGCCGCTACGAAATGCCAATTCGCCCAAGTTCCTATTGCAATGCCTATCGCTATCCAGCCCGCATTTAAGCCCGCCAAATAAGCGAAACCCGGTACGCCCATAAGCATCCAGCCGCTCATGTCGGACGCCTCCGCGCTAAGCGACGTTACCCAAGCTCCAAGTTTACGATTGCCTAAAAAATAATCGCTCATGTTTTTCGTCCGTCTGTAGTAGTAGACGCCTATCGCCATCATCAGCCCGATATACAGCACGAACGTATTAATTATCACAACATCATTTGTCAAAATAAAATCCTCCTTTCATAACTTGCTGATTATAACCGCGCAGATTGTTTTTCGCAATGAAAAAATCCCTGCTTAGGGGATAGGAATTAGGTGCTGTTGGTAAAAAGCAAGTAAAGAAAAACACATTAGCTATCCGCTTTATCAAATTCGTTTTACTTGTCTCCTTTACTATTCATTTTTAATTTACCAATTACCTCTAGATTGAAATTAATCATCTCAGCAAATCTTAGGAAATGCAGAAACAGATGTAACTCCAAAATCTTTGAAAGAACTTTTGTATCGGGCGGCAGAGGATAAATTTTCTCGAAAATGTCAATAACGCCGCGCATTGTCCATTCATCGTTTGAAGATATTTTTTCTGTAAGTGTCTCAACAAAAATTTTTAACTCTTGGAGAAAATCTTGCTTGGTTAAAATCTTCTTTATCAAAGCAAATTACCTCCGCAAAATATATTTAACAACCAAATAGCCGACTTCGTAAAGCATGACGACGGGGATAGCCACCGCAACTTGAGTAAATACGTCGGGCGAAGTGACTAACGCGCCAACTACAAACGAAAAGAAAAATACGTAGCGGCGATATTTGCCCAGCCATTCGCTCGTTAAAATCCCAAGCTTGCCAAGCACAATGATTATCAGCGGCAACTCGAACACAAACCCGAACGGCAACACGAACATTATCACGAAGTCAAAATAGTTTCCGAAGGAAAACATGACTTGAAGGCTTTCGCTCTCTTCGCCGAAACCCATAAAAAATTTTAGCGCGGTCGGCATGATAAAGAAAAACGAAAACGCTAGCCCGATAAAAAATAAAATCACCGACGCTGGTACTAATACTCCCAAAACGGCGCGTTCGCCCCTCGTCAGCGCGGGCAGGAAAAATTTCCACGCATGATAAAAAATTATCGGCAGGGCAATCAAAAATCCCGCCGTAATGTCGATTTTGAGATAAGTAAAAAATGCCTCGCCGGGTTTCATGTAGTAAAGCTTGCCGACGGGCGCAACCATCCAATTTGTAATTTCGTCGAGGAAAAACCACGCAATACAACTTCCAACGGCGACTCCAAGCAATGATTTGATAATGCGCGAACGAAGTTCTTCAAGATGAGCCGTCAAAGACATTGTGCCGTCGTCTTCGGGCGTGACTTCCTGCGCGGAATTTTTTTCAAGCTCGCTCATTTTTTCTCCGCGTCGATTTTTTTCTGTTCATTAGCGTCAATGGTTTTCGGGTCGTCGGAATTCGCCTGCTTGAATTCCTTAATGCTCTGTCCTAAAGCCTTGCCAACGCCGGGCAATTTGCCGGGTCCGAAAACTACCAAGCCAATTATCAAAATCAAAACCAATTCGGGAACGCCTATTCCAAACATTTTTATCACTCTCCAAAAAAATTTTTGACATTATATCAGAAAGTTTTTTGCGTGTCGAAGTTTTTTTTGTTATCATTAGCGCGGAGGTGTTAAGATTGACGGGCGGGAAAATAATTTTTATGCCGCTGGGCGGAGCGCAGGAAGTCGGAGCAAGTTGTTACTTCCTAAAACTCGGCGAAAATAATTTGTTGCTCGATTGCGGATGCGGCTTAACACGAGGAATAAAATTCACGCCAAAATTTTCCGAACTGCTCGGAACGCCCTATCTGCAAGATTTTCATCAAGTGTCGCATGTATTCTTATCGCACGCGCACCTTGACCATTCAGCCGCATTGCCCGACTTTTTGGAGCTTAACGAACGCGCTGTTGTCTACATGACCGACATAACAAGAGAAATTTTATCCGCGCAGTTGGAAGAAAGATTTACACGCATTGAAGAAAATATTTCAAGCGTCGCCTTCCTGCAAAGAATCCCTCTGCCGCGTCTGCGAATAAGTTTTCATCAAGCGGGGCATATACCGGGCGCAATGATGACGCTGATAAATTTTCGCGGGAAAAATATTCTGTACACGGGCGATTATTCGACATTCCCGACGCAACTGGTCGGCTCGGCACTCCTGCCCGACGTTAAGATTGATATTTTAATCCTCTGCGGACTCCACGCCCGACACCCGAATTATCGACGCTTCGGCGACAGCGACTCCGCATTGAAAAGAATTCTGCGCAAAATTCATTACGCATTGCGACGCGGCAAATCGGTTTACTGCCAAGTTACGCAGATTAGCAAGGGCGTCGAACTCATCACGCTGATTAATAAGTTCTTGCCCGACGCTGAAATTTTTATCGACGAACGAGTTATGAAAATCGTCCACCGCTTTGAAAATCTGCATATCCCGATAATGAGCGAGCAGAATCATTCATTGAACTTTTTGCCGCGAGGACCTTGCGTAATTTTATCGACGCAACTGCCGCCTTTACATTCGGGCTTAGAAATTTTGAACGGCGATTTTTCGTTGCACGACGACTTTGCCGCGACTGTTGAATTTGTTCGCCAAGTTAATCCTAAAACTTGCGTAGTAGTTCACAGCCCGCCCGATAAACTTTTCCATGCTGGCACGACTCTTGAACAGATTTTAATGAACGACCCCGACTCAAGGACGAGTTTCATTTTCCCAAATAACTGCGAACCATTTGAATTGTAGGGACTAGTTGTTAGGAACTAGGGACTAGTAGGGATTAGGGATTAGGAATCAGGAACTGGTAAAAACTAGTTCCTAGAAACTCGCTCCTAGTTCCTAGAAAAAGGAGGACTTTCTAATGATAAATATCACCGACTCCATTGTTAAAAGATTTATTGAGAACCTTCACAAAGCCGTTGAACGTAAGAATAAAAATCTTTCCAGCTCTTCCTCTTACGACGATTATGTTTTGGAAAACCGCGTTATCAAACTTTTCTGCGAGGCTAAAAATCTCGACCCGCGCCGTTGCGCCGAAGAAATGAACGACCGCTACGACACTAACATGGGCAATGACGACGTTATCAAAATTTTAAAGGCAAATCGTCTGAGCTATCAGGCTAAACGCGCCGAGCTGATTAATTGGGCGGAAGACGCAATTAACGCTTTCGCTAAAGCTCTCGAATCCCACAAGCAAAAGGATTACGATGACTTCATGACGCTCCGCAATAAAACTATCCAAACTCGCGACGACGAACGCTATAAAATTCAAGAACGTATTGCTTGCCTCATGCTCTACGTTAAACACCCCGAACTCGATAGCGGCACCGACGCCGATTCCGTTGAAAAATTCGGCAACGTCTACATGAAACATTTGCTCTACGAGGCTAGCGATTTTCTTAAAAATATTTGCCTCAAGCCGAAAAATAATTCTAAGGGCGATAAAAAGGATTCGCAACAGGAAAAGATTGAGCTTTTAGAAAACATGCTTAATCGCTCCGATATGTTGCTTAAGGATTTGCAAGACGAATTCGACGCCCGCATTAAAGAAAGTCATCAAGATGATTTGGTAGAATTTTTCTCGCGTTTGAACTCCGAAAAATATGGCTGCATACTCGACGCGGTTTTGAGTGCCCGTAATGGCGTCCGTCAACTCCGCAAGGAAAAAGTTCAGCTCCCACCCGAAATTGGCGGCTTGTTCATTTTGATTGATAAGCTCGCGCAGTTCATTCGCGACAGTGAAATTAATCCGATTCTCAAACCCGGTTCGATTCAGAACATGCGCTTTGACGAGATTGAAAGTTGCGATTATGAAGGTTCGCCCTTCCTCAACACGACTGAAGTTAAGCGCGTTAAAGTTTTGTCGCCGGGTTGGGTATATAAAGACAAGGACGTTCAGATTGCGCGTCCGCGTCTTAAGGAAGTTGATTAACGTCAGGAACTAGGAAGTAGGAACTAGGAACTAACTAATACCAGTTCCTAAAAACTCGTTCCTAGTTCCTAGAAAAAAAAGGAGGTTTTTTCTCTATGCTTATTAATGGAGAAGAGCATAATGATTTATGCGTAGGAATTGATTTGGGCACGACAAATTCCGTGCTGGCAACTTTGAATATCCGCCCCAACGGAAATATTGTCAGCAAAGTTGTCGACCTCGACAGAGCCGTTGACATGTTCAACGCCGGACAAGGTTCAAAATTCACGCTGAAAAAAAGTCCAATCTTGCCGAGCTGTGTTTATTACAACGACGAAAAAAATTATCAGCCGATTGTCGGCGACTTCGCTAAGGGACGTTATCCATTGCGCCCTTACCTTGTCGCTAAATCAATCAAAAGCCAGATGGGAAAGGAGCTTGCCGAAGGTCTTTCGTCAAATGTCCCCGATAAAACGCCCGCACAAGTCTCCGCAAGAATTTTGGAACATATGCTCCGTAATGCCGCCAAAATTTATCACCTTGAAAAAATTGACGACGCGATTATCACGGTACCCGCAAACTTCGATTTTATAATGAGACAAGCGACCTTAAAGGCGGCTGAACTTGCAGGAATAAAAATCCGCAAGGCGGACGGCTCCCCGCGTCAAATCCTCTTATCCGAGCCGCGAGCCGTCATTTACGATTTTATCAATCAAGTTCGTAACGGAGAAATTGCCGAACAAATTTTGAATCTAAGCTCGAAAAAAAATGTAATGGTTTTCGACTTAGGCGGCGGCACTCTCGATATTACGCTCCATGAAATTTCCCGTCGAGAAGACGCGCCCGAAATTTTAAAAGTTCAAGACATAGCCACTAATCGCTATACCCTTTTGGGCGGCGACGATTTTGATTTATGTTTGGCAAAGGTAATGTTCGAGCATTATTTGAAGCAGTACGGAACACACGCCGATATTGTCCAAAAAATTCGCGTTGAGGAAAGGAGCGTTATGAGTCAGCTCCTTATTCACGCCGAGAATTTGAAACTTGAAGTCAGCGCACAGAAAAGCGATGCTTTCGGCGGCGGCGACAATTCGGGTTGGTGGGGCGACGAGGAAGAAGATTTCCCTGTCGGCGGCAATATCGGAACAACGGGCTACGCTTACAGCGATAGTTTTACTGCCGCGCAGTTGGAGGATATTTGGCGCGGCTTTATGGGCGAAGAACTTAAATTTGACGACTTTAAAAATCTCGCCGCCGTCACCGAAAAATATGGCAAGCAAAAGAATATTATTCTGCCGATTCTCGACGTGCTAAAGAAAGCGTCGGTTAAATTGGGCACTGAAAATATCAAGGTCGACGCCGTGATTATGAATGGCGGCATGTCGCGCTTTTACATGGTTATCAATCGGCTCAAGAAATTTTTCGGCTTTGAACCGATAGTTGCGCTCGACCCCGACCAAACAGTTGCTCGCGGCGCGGCGGTCTATCATTATTTTTTGCATAAGTACGATAAAGAACTTGCCGACGAACTTCAGAACGAATTGCCCGAAGAAACTCCGACTAAAATTCCGCAACAATCTGCGCGTCCGACTAGAAATATCACTAATGCCGCCCGTTCAATCGGCGTAGTTTTCGGCAACAACATTCTTAACGAAAGTTTTTATCTGGTTACGTTCGGCGGCAACTACGAAGAAATTATTCCCGCCGGTAAAGAACTTCCCTACACCTCAGAAAGATTTACAGGCTTTAGACTTCCGCCCGGTAAAAATGTTATCAGCGTGCCGATTGCGCGTTGCGAGGCGGACGGCTCCTACAGAATCATTGCGAAGGGCAATATCGAATTCCCCGAAAAATATTCGCGCATGAAGACGGATACCTTTGTCACGTTCAGCATTTTTATGGACGAAGATAAAATTATTCGCATGGACGCGGCGACTTGTCGAGACGAACGCGGGCTTGAATTAATGGATCACGGTACGGCGACAATTTCAATCGCGACGGGCGTCGAGAAAGGTCCGAAGGCTAAACTCATTGCTAAATTCGGCGGGCGCGTTAATGCTCGTGCTCAATTAAATACAATTCGCAACCTCTGCCGCAATGTCGACGACGCTTTTAGACGCCGCAATAAAGATGAGAACATGAAATTTTCCGCGACGCTCAAGCTTAATGTGAATACGATTTTGGCGGCGAGTAATCACAGAGAATTTGCCGAGCCGCTCCTTCAAATGCTTGACGACGCTAAGAATTCCCGCGAAGAATCTTTTAAACTCCGTTGCGTGATTATCGCAAGGAAAATCGGCGGCGATTGGACTATTCAACAGAAAAGACGTTTGGCGCGACTTTGTCTTTATCAGCTTGACGAAGAACTTTACAATCCAAGCATAACTTTGGGCAGAGCGGGCTTGAAAATGAATACGAAAATCCAATGCGTTTATACCTTGTCTATGTGCGGCGATAAAAATGACATTGCGCAACTTGTCAACCTGCACAACAACGAGAAATTCCGCATGGCGAATCTTTACACGCACGCGATAACTAAAACCGAAATTGATTGGATTTACAGCGAGTTTAAAAAGGACTGCGCGAAAGTTTTATCGGGCATGGCAAGCGGCATTCAAATTTCGGCTCATGCATTGGGCGTTGCCTGCAAGCTCGACGACCGACAGATTAATTACGGCGTTAAGCGCGAACAGATTATCAGCGACTTATGCAGGGTGATTCGTTCGCGGAATTTGAATAACGTTGAGATAAGCGTTTGTCTTTTAGCTATGGGCTTGATTTGCGATAGGCGCGTCGTCAACAATTTGGAGCAAAAATCTTTTGACGAGGCGGAAAATCTTTTACAGGAGCTGGATAAGATTTACGATTACAATTTCGTTGAACTTTTTGCGAAGTCGCAGGAAGTAGCGCAGAAAATGATTCAAGGCGGCGAACTTAGCGCGGAAGAGGAAGAATCTTTGCTTATGAAGTGGGCGACTTAATCTAAGATAGCATTGAAAATTTCTTTCCGTAGTACTAGAATAACTAACAACCATTTTTTCAACGGATATTGACGGAAAGGAGCTGGCAACAGTAGATTAAAATATTGACATTCATGGACAAAGAGGGTTAAAGAGCCATGTTGAGAGCATATAAAACAGAAATTCTTCCGACAAAGCGACAAGGTTTGAAAATCCGCCAAACATTAGGAACGTGCCGTTACCTGTACAATCTGTATTTGGCAAGTAATTTTGAAGTGTACGAGACGCTGGGTAGTGGATTCTTCGTGACGGCGTTCACCTTCGACAAATACGTCAATCACGTTGTCAAGAAAGAATTGACGTGGATAGACGACTGCGGAGCAAAAGCGCGTAAACAAGCTTTGTGCAATGCCGAGCGAGCATTTAAAAATTACATGCAAGGTAAAGCTAATCGTCCGAGATTCAAAAAGAAACGTCAACAAAAAGTCAAAGCCTACTTTCCGAAAAACGCGAAAGGCGACTGGACAATATGGCGGCATAAAGTACAAGTGCCGACAATCGGAATAGTCAAGCTGAAAGAGAAAGGCTATCTGCCAACGAAAGCCAAAGTAAATAGCGGCACAATCTCCTACAAAGCCGGTCGTTATTATATGTCGGTGCTGGTCGAAGTTCCTGATAAACAATCGGAGCAACCGCACGGCGAAGAGATTGGGATTGATTTAGGCGTCAAGGAATTGGCAATAATGTCAAATGGTGAAGTCAAGCCAAATATCAACAAGACGTCACGAGTAAAGAAGTTAGACAAAAAACTTAGACGCGAGCAGAGGCGTTTGAGCCGAAAATACGAATCAAAGAAGAAGCGAGGTGAAAAAACTGCTACTTATTCTGCAAACATAGAAAAGCAAGTAGTCAAGATACAACGGCTTTATCAAACTCTGACGAACATTCGAGTAGACTACGAGAACAAAATCATCAGCGAAATTATGAAACGAGAACCAAGATTCATAGTACTGGAAGATTTAAACGTTCGTGGAATGATGAAGAATCGGCATTTATCAAGGACAATAGCGGCGCAACGATTTTCTTACTTCAGGTTGAAACTGACGATTAAGGCTAAGCAATACGGAATCGAAGTGAGAATCGCGGACAGATTTTATCCGAGTTCAAAAAAATGTTCGCGGTGCGGACGAATCAAGTCGGATTTGAAACTTAAAGACAGGATTTATCAATGCGAATGCGGTTTGGAACTGGACAGAGATATGAACGCGGCAATCAACTTGAGAAATGCTTCGGAATATGAAATAGCATAACTACCGGTGGCTAGCCGGGAATTTACGACTGTGGAGTGTTGCACAAACGTTAGTAGGTACGCCGAGAACGGACACTAAGAAGCAGTAAAGTGAAATCGCGAGATTCACCCGAATCATCTTGGCATGGACTTTTGTCTATGTTTTAAGTAGCAGTTGATTTAAATGTTTGAGACGATTTTTTTACGCATCTCTTGCCTTGCAAAATCGTTTAGGCAAAGCGGACAAGTTTCATTGCTTTTCGCGCTGCTTATGCCAGTATTTCTTTTATTCTTCGGAGTAGTACTCGACTTGGGCTGGTACTATTTGAACGTGTCGCGAATGCAAAATGCGGCGGACGCGGCGGCAGTAGCTGGAGCACAGTCTCTTGTAAGTAAAGAAAATTTCAAGGATTACAAGAATATCGCACTTGTCGGCAAATATCCCGCCAAAGTCAGCAACGAATACAGATCCGTTGATGATTCCGAAAAGAAAATGATTAACGACGTTAAATACGACGCCGAGAAATATGTCGGTAAAAATTTGGCGGGTAAGGACGACGATTCCTATATTGACGCTTGGACGAAAAGTAAGATTCAAACCGCGCAGGGGCTTTACGAAAAGGACGAAAATCTTTACTTCGTCGTTCAGCTCAGGGAAGAAATTAAGCATTTCTTTTTAGCGGGCTGGTTCGATAGCATGAGTGCGCCCGTTACGGCAGTAGCTTTATTGTCAAAGAATGAAATTAACGCGCAAGATACAGATACGCAAGGCGACAAAGCCGAAACGCTCAATGATAATTCCGAAGAACCGCAAATGCCCTCCCTTTTCTCGTCGTTGGTTAATGACGTGACTGTTTCGGAAGAATTCAATGAAGAAATGACGACAATTAAGAACAAAAGCGTCATCGTCGGCAACTGGGAAGTTCAAAATACTTATAGAACTAATAACACCTCAGAAAGCAGAGATCAAGATACAGGCGAAGAACTTTTGGAGTTCAATGCTCATTTTGGTTATGATTTTTATAAAGACAGGTGGAACCAATATCAAGATAAGAATAATCATTATACAGCAGGCAACCACCGTCGAACTGAAACCGTAATAGTTACACCAAACAAGGAAGCTAAGCATAATACAGGGAACAACACTACACGCGGCAAAGACAGTAACGGTAAAGAAAATAATTGCTACTCAACCCCAGCAAACGGCTATAACATTTACAGCGAAGAAGAAGTTGACTCGCTGAATATCGACTTCAAACAAGACGTTAAATTTAAGAGTGCACCAACAAAAGATACAACAGGGGATTGGGATTTGACTCTGCCAAAAGCTTACTCTGTTATCAGTGACTTAAAAAGTAATGAAGGTTTTAGCGGCAAAGAAAGTGCTGCTGCCTCTATGCGGATACACACGATGATTAATTTTAATGAAGCACATAAAGAACGTTCAGCAGAAGAACGTAAGAAAAGTGAAATAGGGAAAAAAGAAATAGGGCTTCGTGATATTTTATGGGTGCGAATTGAAAGCGAGCCAATGCTCTCTGAACCAGACCTAGTTAATGACAACAATGCGATAACCTCCAAGATAGGTAAAATGACCGAACTCAATTCCGTTCGCCAGATAATCCTCAACTTCAATGCCTCGAATGCTGGAAACGAATATCGCCCCGTTGTCATTTTCTATGACGGTCCCGAAACTTTCGACGTTTATGCTTCATACAGAGAAAAAGAAGATGTATTGCATCGAAAATCACTGCCTGTCATTGTAAATCTTAACGCCGACTTTAACGGTATCCTTTACATGCCGAACAGTCCCGTCGTTTTAAATGGCAAAGGCTATAAATTCAAAGGCTTTATCGTCGCCAAAGAATATAAGTTGCTCAAAACCGAAGATGATTTTGTTCAAGACCCGTCCAATGACGAAATTTATTACACTGATTTAGCCGATAAGCTGAACAAATACTTTAAAATCACTGATGAACACGGCAACACAATGTTTATTGACGCTAAGGGCGAAGTGCAATACAAGGACGAGGCGGACACTCGGAAGAATTCGCCCGACTTCAAATACGGCGAATATAACACCTTTGGCAGGACGAATTTCCAGACATACGGTTATGAAATTCTCCGAGAGTCTGCGAACAATCTGCTTTTGAGCGGCAAATAATCTTTAAACAAAAAAACCGCCTGCGCGGCGACATATTCAATTTTCACGGCGACCAAAACGGTCGTCATTTTTTTATTCTTTGTTGCCTTCCTTAAGATAGCGTTTGCCTTCCTCAACGAGTTCATCATAAAGTTCCATTGCCTCTGCGTGGTTGGCTTTAATATATTCTTCAGCCTCGCGCTTGTCCGATTCGGAGGAGCTATTATTTCTAAGGACATTTCCCGCCATTTCAAGATTCTTTGCGATTTCTCCGAGCTGTTCGCCGCCGACAGAGAGCGAAGTTGACTTCAAGCCGTGAATGAAAATAGTATAATTCTTCCAATTCCCGCTGTCGAAAGCCTGTTGGATTTTTTCTTTTTTCTCGTCCTTGAGCTTGCAAAATATTTCTACGATACTCCTAAACATATCTTCCGCGCCGTTGCTGTATTGCAAGCCCATAGCGATATTCATGTATTTATAATTTGTCTTAGGCGGCTCCGTTGTTTTTTCAAGTCCGTCTTTGAAAGTCTCGCCGACCTTTTCTTTAGGCAAATATTTAAGCAACATTTCTTCGAGCTTATCGGGATTAATCGGCTTGGTCAGATAATTATCAAAGCCCGCCGCAAGATATTGTTCTTTCGCGCCCGATATTGCGTTCGCCGTTAAACAGATTGTCGGCGTCGTGAGGTTGGGATTATCCGTCTGTTCTTTTAATTCTTGCAGAGTTTCAATGCCGTCCTTATCCGGCATCATGTGATCCAAAAAGATTATGTCGTACTTGTTGGCTTGCGTTAAAAGAAGTCCTTCGTCGCCGTTAATCGCGGTGTCGATTTTTATTTGCGTTTGTTTCAAGAGATTTGCAAAGACCATGAGATTCATTTGGTTATCGTCGACGACTAAAACTCTTGCGTTCGGTGCTCTGAATTTTTCTTTGTACTTGCTATGATTCTCAATAGATTTTTTATAGGCAGTTTCGTAATCGCCGAGCGGCTCCCATTTAATGACTTTCTGCTTTAGTTCAAAGGAACATTTCGTGCCCAAGCCGTAAATGCTTTCGACTTTAAGACTGCTTTTCATCAAGTACAAAAGATTTTTAGTAATCGCCATACCAAGCCCCGTGCCTTCGATATTGCGGTTGCGTTTTTCCTCAATGCGTTCAAACTCGGAGAAAAGTTTTTTAATGTCTTCGGGCTTAATGCCAATGCCAGTATCCTTGACGGAAACAAGGAGAATCACGCTATCAGGCTCGTTGTCAAGGCGTCTGAACCCTATGGAGAAAGTAACAATGCCCTTTTCCGTGTATTTAACGGCGTTGGTCAAAATGTTCGTGATAACTTGCTTGATTCGGACTTCATCGCCGTAAAGTATTTTCGGCAACTTTTTATCGAACTCAAGCGACAAAGTAAGTCCCTTATCCGACGCCCTTGTTTGAATCATATGTACTAAATCGTTAATGATTGAAGAAAGGTCGTATTCAGAAGGGATAATTTCTATCTTGCCCGCCTCAATCTTGCTGAAGTCCAAAATGTCATTGATAAGCCCTAAAAGCGTACTGCCCGCCGTCTTAATACTTTCCGCGTAAGATATAATTTCCGAGTCGTTGCACTCCCTAAGAATGATTTCGTTCATGCCCAAAATCGCGTTAATCGGCGTCCTTATCTCGTGGCTCATATTGGAGAGGAAAGAAGATTTTGCCTCACTTGCGGCAAAGGCGCGTTCCGACAGATTTAAAAGTTCGTCGCGTTCTTTCTTTTCTTTATCAATATCTTCGATAAGCCAGAGCACATTGGAGACGATACCATTTTTCAAGCGTTGCGAGGCGATAAAGCGACATCTGCGCCACTTTTGGTCTATATTCTTATATTCAATCGCTACGGTATCGGAATCTTTCAAGCGGTCGTTCAAGGTGTCGAGGTTTAAGAATCTAAGTGTATCGTCCAAAGAAATTTTGTGAACCATTTGCCGCATAGTCGCTTCTATCATGGAGCTTGCGCTTTTATAATCTTCCTTCGCTAAGGGGATAACCTTCGCCTCCTGTATTTGCTTAAAAGTGTTTTCGATAATATCTATGTCATAGACGGACAAATAAATATTCGAGAGCGACGCGAGCTGTTTATTTAGTTCCTTTACCCTGCTATATTGCTTGTTAGATCTATTCATTATGTAGGAGAGGATAAGCACGATAACGACGACAACCGCTATTGTAATCGCCAAAAGAATTTTTAACGGCGTGAATATTTCGGTTGCATTTTTGACAGTCAGACAACGCCAATCATTTTCGATTTTCTCGCAGTAAACGACGTAGTGCGCGTTTTCATAATCGAATTCAAAGAAATCATTATCTGCGCCTTTTGCCTTGTCCAAAATCGTAGCCCAAAAGTTATCCTTTTCCGCGTTGTAATTCTTGCCTATCTCCTCTTTTTCAGAATGGGCGACGACCATATTACGGCTGTCCAAAATGAATTCGTAATCGGACTTGCCCGTTTTAACGGACTCCTCAGTTATGTTTTGCACTTGGTCAAGGACAATATCCATAGCGACAATACTTTTGCCGTCAGCAAGTTTTTTAGAAATTGTCATAGTGATTTTCCCAGTCTGGGCGTCGAGGTAGGGATCTATAAGTGTTACTTCGTTTTTACTTTCCATTGTTTTTATATACCAAGGACGTTCTGTAGGAATCCAACCCGCCTCCGGAACCCAACCCGCGCCGTCAAGGTATTCGCCATTGACATAGGCATAAAGTCCCGTCGTGTTTTCAAAAACGGTGCTGGTTACGGCGGTAGATTGTCCAACCAAATAATCAAGAATTTCCTTGTTAGTTTTCTTATTCTTAAGCATTCCGTCTATCGAATAGGCGGTTAGCTTGATTGCGTCAATGCTCGTGGAAAGGTAATCGTTTAAATAGTTCTTCGACTGTATGGCGGCAGCCTGTCCGTTTCTGATAATGCTGTCGCGGGTTTGGTTGTAAAGCATGTTGTAATATGCAAGTACAATGCCGACAAAGAAGGCGATTATAAGCGCAGAAATTAAAAGTTTCTTTATAGTAGCGCGTTTCTTTTCGTTTATCATATTTTGATTCATAATTTTTCCCGCCTCTCTTAAATCTAGTCGGACACTTCAACACGGCAATTATAGCATAACCGATAAAAATATAAACCTTCAAAATTGCTTAAATCGGCTACATTTTTTTTGCCGCGCCGCCTCTGCGAATTTATTTGTTATGGCTCATTTTGATTGACACCTTGACACTTGAAATATAAAATTGCATGTGGCGAGGTGATTTTTTTATGAAAGTCGGAATTGACATCGGCTCCACGACGATAAAATTAGTCGTCATGGATAACAAGGAACGGCTTATCTTCAAAAATTATGCGCGGCACTTTTCGGAAATTGGCTCCGCGCTTACGAATTCCTTAACGTCGTTGAAGAATATCATCGGCGAGAAAACTTTTAAAATTGCGTTGGCTGGCTCGGCGGGCATGGGCATTGCGAAAAAAATTTCGTTGCCCTTTGTGCAGGAGGTTATCGCCTGTCAAACGGCTGTTGAAGAATTTATTCCGCAGACTGATACAGTCGTCGAACTCGGCGGCGAGGACGCTAAGATTATTTATCTTGGCAATGCGCCTGAAGTCCGTATGAATGGCGTCTGCGCGGGCGGCACGGGTTCATTTATTGACCATATGGCAAGCTTGTTGTCGACGGACGCGCTCGGCTTAAATGCTCTGGCTGAAAAGGGCAAGCAAATTTATACTATTGCCTCACGTTGCGGGGTGTTCGCGAAGACTGATATTCAAGCCCTTATGAACGACGGCGCGAAGAAGGCGGATATTGCCCTGTCGATTTTTCAAGCGGTCGTTAATCAGACAATCGGGAATTTGGCGCAAGGTCGTCCGATTGCTGGCAACGTGGCATTTTTAGGAGGACCTTTTCATTTTCTGCCCGAACTTAAGAAAAGATTCGTCGAGACGCTCGGACTTTCTCAAGATGAAGTTGTCGATACGCCTAACGGTAATTTTTTTGTGGCGACAGGTGCGGCTTTAAGTGAAGAGGCTAAAGAAATTTCGGTTGCGACGCTCGAAGAGTCGATTAAAAAATCTGAAGAGGCGGCTCGCTCCGAAACGCGCAAGGCTGATTTTATTTTATTCAAAGACGACGCCGATTATAAGGCTTTCAAAGCTCGTCACGACAAGGATAAAGTTAAGCGCGGCGACTTAGGCACTTATCACGGGAAAATTTTTATTGGAATTGACGCTGGCTCGACGACAACTAAAATCTGCGCGATTGGCGAAGACAAAGAAATTCTTTATACCAATTACGGCTCTAATGAAGGTGCGCCGCTGAAGATTGTCGTCAAGCAGATTCGCGACCTTTATGAAAAACTTCCCGCGACCGCGCAGATTGGCGGAGTATTTACGACAGGTTATGGCGAGGCGATTGTCAAGGCGGCTCTTCATGCTGACGGCTCTGAAGTTGAAACTTTTGCTCACCTGACAGCCGCGCAGGAATTTTGTCCCGACGTTTCCTTTGTCTTGGACATTGGCGGGCAGGATATGAAATGTTTCTTTGTCAAGGACGGCACGATTGGCAATATCACGCTCAACGAGGCTTGCTCGGCGGGTTGCGGCTCGTTTATTCAGAATTTCGCGCAGGGCTTGAATATGACAGTCGGCGACTTCGCTAAAAGGGCTTTGACTTCGGAGGCTCCCGTTGACTTGGGCACGCGCTGTACAGTCTTCATGAATTCCAAAGTTAAACAGGCTCAAAAGGAGGGCGCGACCGTCAATGACATTTCGGCGGGCATTGCGCTTTCCGTAATAAAGAACGCGCTGTTTAAAGTTATGCAACTAAAGAACGTTGAGGACTTAGGCGAGAATATCGTTGTACAGGGCGGGACTTTTTATAATGACGCCGTTCTCCGCTCAATGGAGGAACTTCTTCATAAAAATGTTATTCGTCCCGACATTGCAGGCTTAATGGGGGCTTATGGCGCGGCGATACTTGCAATGAGGAATGTTGAATTAGGAATTAGGAATGAAAGTTCGTTGCTGACGGCTGATGAACTCGAAAATTTTTCCGTCGTGACTAAATCTTATCGTTGCGGGCGTTGCGGCAATAACTGTTTAATCACCATGCAGAAATTCCCCGACGGCGGCAAATATTTTACAGGCAATCGTTGCGAACGCGGCGTTGGCGGCAAGCCCAAAGCTCAATCCGAAATTCCGAACGCCTTTGCCTATAAATATCAGCGCGTTTTTAATTATCAGCCGCTTGAAAATGCTCCTCGCGGTTCAATCGGCATTCCGCGAACTCTTAACATTTATGAAGATTATCCGTTTTGGCACACGCTTTTAACGGAACTTGGTTATCGCGTTGAAATTTCTTCTAAGTCTTCCGCGCAGATTTATTATAAAGGCATTTCCACAATACCAAGCGATTCTTTATGCTATCCCGCGAAACTTGCGCACGGGCACATTATGGATTTAGTTGAACGCGGCTTGAAGAAAATTTTTTATCCCTGCGAGCCTTACAACTTCGACACTCGCTCCGATAATTTTTATAACTGCCCGATTGTCGCCGGTTATCCAGAAAATATCCGCAATAATATGGACGTTTTAAAGGAACGCGGCATAAAATTTATTCAGCCGTTTTTGCCCGTTCACGACATGAAGAAATTAAAAAAGCGTCTCGCCGAAGAATTTGCGTCGGAAGGCGTCACGAGTAAAGAAATTTCTGTAGCTGTCGACAAGGCGGCGGCTGAAATGGAAAATTATCGTCGTGACGTTCAGAATTTTGGCGAAAATCTTTTGAAACGCATTAAAGAAACTGGCGAACACGCTATTTTACTTGTCGGACGCCCTTATCATATCGACCCCGAAATTAATCACGGGATTTCCGAGATGATTCAGTCTTACGGCTTGCCGATTCTCTCCGAAGATTCCGTTTATCATACTAAAATCGATTCGCCCAAAATTTCCGTTGTAAATCAATGGAGCTATCACGCCCGACTTTATCACGCCGCGCAGTTCGCCGCCGAAAATCCTAACGTCACTTTGATTCAGTTAAGTTCGTTTGGTTGCGGACTCGACGCCTTGACGATTGAACAAGTCAAAGAGATTCTGGAAACTCACGGAAAGATTTATACAATGATAAAGCTTGACGAAGTTTCAAATTTAGGCGCGGCGCGAATAAGATTGCGTTCATTGCTCGCCGCTCTCAAAAGAAAATCTTCCGTCGTTTATTCGCCTAAAAAATTCCCAGAACGTCCGCACTTTACCGCCGATTGTAAAGTAACACACACAATCCTTGCACCGCAGATGGCACCGACTCATTTTGAACTTCTTCAAACGGTTTTGCAAAAATACGGCTACCGAATTTTAATTCCCGCGCTCCCCGATAAGGCGGCTATTGATTTAGGCTTGCGCTACGTCAATAACGAAATGTGTTATCCGTCGATAGTCGTTGTCGGACAAATGATTGCGGCTTTGAAGTCGGGCGAGTGCGACCCCTATAACACGTCGATAATTTTGTTCCAAACTTGCGGTGGTTGTCGTGCCACGAATTATATCAGCGTAATGCGTCGCGCTTTGAAGTTCGCGGGCTTCGGACAAGTTCCCGTTTTTGCTTGCTACGGCTTGCCTGACGAGACGGACGCTTTTGAACTCAGTCGCGATTGCCTTATGGACGCGATTAAAGCCGCCGTTTATGGCGATTTGCTCATGAATGTTACCAACAGAATGCGTCCCTACGAATTGCGGCGCGGCGAGACAGATAAACTTTTTGCTGAGTGGATGACGCTTGCCAAAGCCGATCTGCGCGACGGAAATTATTTCAGCTACAGAAAAAATATCAAGGAGATTGTCCGCCAATTCGACGCGATACCGATTGACGAAAACCTTATCAAGCCGCGAATCGGAATCGTCGGAGAAATTTTGGTTAAATACCACCCTGTCGCCAACAATCATTTGGAGCGCGTGCTTGCCGACGAAGGCGCGGAAGTAATTATGCCCGACCTCGTGGATTTCTTTTTATACATTGCTCATGACGCGATTGTTAAGCAGGAAATTTTGGGCGGCAGTCGCAAGGAAAGAATTTTCGCCGAGCTGTTTATCAAGTTCATAGAATTTTTCCGCCTGCCAATGAAAAATGCCCTGAAGGATTCCAAACACTTCAGAGCACCGCATGATATTAAAGAAACTGCGCGGCTTGCGAGTAAATTCTTAAGTACAGGAAATTTGAACGGCGAGGGTTGGTTATTGACGGGCGAAATGCTTGCGCTGATTGAAAGCGGCGTTAAAAATATCGTTGGGTTATCGCCTTTTGCTTGTTTGCCGAATCATATAATTTTAAAGGGAGTTCTTCATAATTTACGAGAATCTTTTGACGATATAAACGTCGTGGCGATTGATTGTGACGCCGGTTCAAGTGAAGTTAATCAATTAAACAGAATTAAGCTTATGACGACTTTGGCGCGAAAGCTTTTGAAGGCTAAAAAATTCAGGTGACGTTTTCGGCGTAAACATTAAATTTTCTTGATAATGTACTGCCAGAGAAAGAAGAAAAAATCCCTCCGATTAAGAGGGATAATTTTTTTCTATGACTTGCGCCGCTCCGATAAGTGGAAGAGTCCGTAAATCAGATAGCTGAGCGCGAGATAAATAATCATGCCGCCCGTAATCGTAATCATCGGTTGCATAGTGCGGGAGGCGATATTGTTAATGACGCGGGTTAAATCGGTTATGGTGACGTAGCCGACGACGCTTGTCCATTGAATCAGATTAACGACGGTTGATTGATAAACGGGCTTGGCGATTCGGACGAGTTGCGGCAATGTAACGAGTTTGAACGCTTGAAATTTTGAAAATCCGAGTGTTCGCGCCGCCTCGACCTGTCCTTTATCGAGAGCCATCATCGCCGAGCGTAAAAGTTCCGCTACGTGCGCCGCCGTATGCATTGAAAAAGTTATAACCGCTACGAAAATCGGACTTAAGCCTTGCCGAGCAAATACGCCGTAAAATAAAAGCATGAGCAACATTAACACGGGCGAGCCGCGAATTATTGAAATATAAATCTGCGCGGCGACTTTGAGCGGTTTAAAATTTCCTGCGCGAAAAAAATACAGCAACGAGCCGAGAAAAGTTCCGAGCAGGAGCGACAGCGCGGAAATTTGCACTGTCACCCACAACCCGTTCAAAATCGTCAGCCAACTGCCGTCTTTGACAAAAATTTTATAAAGCAGTTCCGAAAATTCCATACGATTACTTTTGCTCTTCCTTAAAAATCATGTGGACAACTTTATCTTTAAAATAAGGGTCACTCAAAATAATTCCGTCGGGTTTATCGCTATCGGCGGGAATAATTTCGCTGACAGGAACAATCGCCCAAAAAACAACGTCAACCTGCTGTGAAGTCAAGGCGGCGGCGCGTGCTCCGCTGTCTATCTGCACCAATTCGATATTTTTCGACATACGATTGCCGATTTCCGCTAAAACCGCCGTATTAAAGCCCGCAGGTTTACCGTCCGCGCTTACAAAGTCAAAAGGCGGCAAATCGCCCGTGACGGCAACTTTAATCGTCTTTTCGCTGTCAAAATGCGGTAAATCGACGGCAGGCGGGTCGTTTTCGGCGTTTATGTCGGTAATATATTCCTTAGTCAGCTTATCGAGCGTTCCGTCCGATTTCATTTCCTTAATAACCGTATTCAACGAGTCGCGGAGTTCAGTTTCGTCATCGCGCAGAGCAAAACAGAAAGAATCGATAAACTCAAGCGAATGATCTTTTAAAACTTCAAAACGCGGCTCTTTGGCAAGCATATAACGCGCCACGCTCCGATAAGTGCTGATTTCGTCGATTTGTCCCGATTGAAGGGCGGCTTGCATTGAATTTAGGTTATCAAAGAAAACAGGTTTATGCGAAGCGATTTTAACGTCAAGAGTTTCCTCAATTTTTTTCATGAACTCGCCAAAATTTTCTTCGCTGGCGTTTAAACGGGTAATCATGCCGAGCTTAATCTTGCCGCCGTCTTTATCGATTGGATTTTTCCCGTCTTCGCCACCGCAACCCGTCATAAGTACGAGTGCACAAATCATTAACAGTGTAAAAATTTTTTTCAAGTTAAATCCTCCTTAAAAACCTGCCGCAACGTCCATAAAATTCACTTCGACAATCGAATCTCGATAATAAGGCTCAGAAACGGAAATTCCTTCGGGTTTATCGAAATCTTTTGAACGTCCTGAGTTGTCGGCGGGTACTGCTACCCAAAAAATAATGTCGACTTGTCCGGAAACCAACGCGGCGGCACGAGATGAACTTTCTACCTGCACGAGTTCGATATTTTTGCCAAGACGCTTGCCGAGTTCGGATAAAACGGCGGTATTAAAACCTGCGGGCGTTCCGTCGGCGAGAACTAAGTCAAACAACGGCAAATCGCCCGTTATCCCGACTTTAATTGTGTCCGCGCCGTCGAAATGCGCTGATTCAACAGGTTGCGGCGTCTCCGTTAAGTTGTTTATGTACTTATCAATCAGCGCGTCAAGTGTTCCGTCGGCTTTCATGGCGTTAATAGCGTTGTCGCAAGCATTTTTTAAATCAATATCGTCCTCACGCATTGCAAAACAGAAATCATCGACAAGATTAATCGTTTGTTCCTCTTTTATCACGAAATCGGGATTATTATTCGTCATATACTTAGCGACACTGCCGTAAATTTGAATCGAGTCAACATTTTTAGACGTAAGAGCCATTTGTAATGAATTAAAGTTATCGTAGAAGTCAAGATTGGCTTGTTCGGGCGAAGTATTAAGTTGAGTAAGTGCTCCGACCTTTTGCGAAGTTTTATTCTTAATTTCTTCGCCGCAACCCGCTAAAAGCAATGCGCAATTCATAATTAGGAATGCGTAAAAAAGAATTTTCTTCATAACGACGCCTTATTTTTTAAGTTGGAGATGTGCAACGGCGTCTTGGAAATAAGGGATACTGAATTCGACGCTATCAGATTTATCGATATAAGGCGGTCTTTCAGTATCGACAGGAAGAATCGCCCAAAAAACAACGTCAATATTCTTCGACGCCAAAGCACTTGCACGCGCTCCGCTGTCTATGTCGATAATTTCAATATTTTTTCCGAGACGCTTAGCAATTTCTGAGAGAATGGCGGTATTGAAACCTGCGGGCGTTCCTTCCGCGCTAACATAATCGAGAGGCGGTAAATCGCCCGTCACACCAAATTTAATGGTATCTGCGCCGTCAGTTGTCGGAATTTCGATAGCGGGCGGAGCTTGTCCGTTGTCAACGTCGGTTATATATTCCTTGACGAGTTTATCAAGTGAGCCGTCAGCCTTCATTTCGCCGATAACTTTATCAAGGTCGGCTTTAAGCGCGGTATCTTCCTTGCGAACGGCAAAGCAAAACGAATCAGACAAATCTTTAAAAGCCTGTTCATTACCGAAGAACTCAAATTTATCGTTGTTGGCAATGATATACTTCGCGACGCTGATATAAAGGCTAATTTGGTCGACGGAACCCGATTCAATGCCCATTTCCATAGAGTTCAGATTGTCGTAGTAAGTGATTTTATAAGCCGATAACTTGAGCTTAGTTTTTTCAAGAACTTTGTTATAAATTTCGTCCATAGTCCGTTCGTTGGCGTTAAGGTGGGTAATCATGCCAAGTTTGACTTCGGAATCCTGCGCGGCGTCTTTTTTATCGGAGCCGTCGCCGCAACCCGTAAATATCATCGTAACCAGCAATAACGCCGCCATAAAAATTTTTTTCATTATGCTACCTCATTTCTTAAGTTTAAGATGCTCAACTGTATCATTAAAATAGGGAACGCTGAGTTCAACGCCTTCGGGCTTGTCAATGTCGGCGGGAATTTTATCGCTGGCGGGAAGAGTAACCCAGAAGATAACGTCGATTTGTCCCGAACTTAACGCCGATACACGTGCGCCGCTGTCAATGTCGACGATTTCAATATTTTTTCCGGAGCGTTTGGCGATTTCGGCGAGAATAGCGGTATTGAAGCCTGCAGCTTGACCGTCCACGCTGACATAATCAAGGGGCGGCAAGTCACCCGTCACGCCAACTTTAATCGTATCTGCGCCTTCAGTCGTAGGAATTTCGATAGCGGACGGAGTTTGTCCCTTGTCAACGTCGGTAACATATTCCTTGACGAGTTTATCGAGCGAGCCGTCGGCTTTCATTTCTTCGATAACTTTATCAAGGTCGTCTTTAAGCGCGGTATCGTCCTTGCGAACTGCAAAGCAGAAATTATCGGCGTACAAGTTAATCGCGTCGTTTGCATTTTCATACTTATCGTTATTGGCAATGATATATTCGCCGACACTTTTATAAACGCTGATCTCGTCAATGCTACCCGACTCAATGCCCATTTGCATAAGGCTCAAGCTGTCATAGTAAGTCACCGCGTATTTTGAAACTTTGATTTTGCTCTCCTCGTTTAAAGTCTTTAAAATATCTTCCATTTTCTTTTCGGTGGCGTTGAGGTGCGAAATCATACCGAGCTTTACGTCGGAAACCTGCGTGGAATCCTTTTTATCGGAGCCGCCTTGTTGGTCGCCGCCACCGCAACCCGTGAACAATGCGCCCGCCATTAAGCAGGACAACAGAACCTTAGCTATTTTTTTGAACTTCATTTTTAAAGCCTCCTAATATTTTTTAGTCAATCATTTCTTTTTTTAGTCTAGCATAAACAATCGCGTCTGAAAAGTAAGGTTTAGTTAAAATCGTACCGTCGGGCGGAGCAAAGGCGGCGGGAATATTTTTTTGTTCTTGAGGAAGAACTTCCCAAAAAATCACGTCGACTTGTCCCGAAGTCAAAGCCTCTGCGCGGGCACTGCTATCAATCGGCACGAGTACAATATTTTTCTCAATGCGCTTGCTGATTTCGGCTAAAATCGCAGTATTAAAGCCCGCAGGTTGTCCGTCGGCGCGAACATAATCAAGCAAAGGCAATGTACCCGTCACGCCAACATAAATCATTGGCTCGCCGTAAAAAGCAGGCATTTCGATAGCGGGCGGCTCTTCACCGTGAGCAATTTCGTTGATATAAGTTTTAACAAGGTCTGCCAACGTCCCGTCCGTAGAAATTTTCAAAATCGCCTCGTCCAATTCGTTCTTAAGGTCGGCGTCGTCCTCGCGCAATACACAACAAAAAGTATCGGTAATAATCGGCTCGTTCTGAATCAATTCAAAGTCGCCGTTCTGCATCGTCAAATAATTTCCTAACGATTCGTAAATGGCAAACTCGTTAATTTCTCCCGCCTTAAGAGCCGCCGTCATCGCGTTAAGGTTGTCGAAAAAAATGTATTTGGTATTCGAGTTCCCGCTGGTCTGTTCGTAGAATTTAATAAAAGCCTCTTCGCTAACGTTCTGATATTTAATCGAGCCGACTTTTTTCTCTTCGCCGCAACCCGTCATCAGCAAAACTGTCATCAGCATTATCGCAAAAATTTTTTTCATTCAATCGACTCATTTCCTAAGTTTGACGCGAACAAGATTGTCCAGAAAATACGGCTCAGTAAGGATTATACCGTCGGGCTTGTCGAGGTTGACAGGCAAAATATCATTATCTTTCGGAACGACTACCCAAAAGATAACGTCGACTTGCTTAGAAGTTAAAGCTATTGCACGCGCCCCGCTATCCACTTGCACAAATACGAAATTTTTCTCGATAAGTTTACTAATCTCGGCTAGCAATGCGATATTAAATCCTGCAGGCAAGCCGTCGGGTCGAAAATAATCCATAAGCGGCAAATCGCCCGTCAAAGCAATTTTAACCGTCGGTGCGCCGTAAAAGGTCGGGAAATCAATAACGGGCGGCGTTTCCAAATGATTCGAGTCGATAACATATTCTTTAACAAGGTGCGCGAGTTTACCATTGGCGGATAAAGTTTTTATCGCGTCGTCGAATTCCTTTTTAAGGTCGGCGTCTTCTTCGCGCATGGCACAACAAAACAGGTCGGAAATATTAAAATCATCTCTTGCCAATTCAAAATCTTGGTGGCTCGCGATTAAATAATTCGCAACTGATTCATAAGTACTAAGCTCGTTAATTTGATTAGCATCGAGAGCCGCCGTCATATTGCTCATATTATCGAAAAAGATGAATTGGCAATTATTCGCGTAAAGATTAGACATAGCTTCTTCCGTGACGTTGAGATATTTAATCGAGCCGACTTTAACTTTGTCGTCAGAGCCGCAACCGCTGAAAAGCAATGCGCAATTCGTAATTAGTAATGCGTAAAACAAAATCTTCTTCATGATACCGCCTTACTTTTTGAGCTGAATAACAGCAACGTTATCTTGGAAATAAGGCTTAGAAAGTTCGAGACCTTCGGGCTTATCAATGTCGGCAGAAATTTTATCGCTTATTGGAACGATAACCCAAAAAACAACGTTAATCAATTTAGCTTCCAAAGCCGCCGCCCGCGCTCCGCTTTCAATATTGACGACTTCAACGTTTTTGCCGAGACGCTTAGAAATTTCAGCGAGCATAGCAGTATTAAATCCCGCAGGCTGTCCGTCAGCAAGTATAAGGTCAAGCGGCGGCAGGTCGCCCGTTATTCCGATTTTAATCGTGTCCGCGCCGTCAATCTTAGCAATTTCGACTTTCGGCGGGTTCGTCTTGTCAACGTCGGTGATATATTCCTTTGTAAGCTTATCAAGGGAGCCGTCGGACTTCATTTCATCAATAACTTTGTCGAGGTCGTCCTTAAGCGCGGTATCGTCTTTACGAACGGCAAAGCAGAAAGAATCTTGAATTTTATTAAGCGCGTCATTGGGAACGATTTCCATTTTGTCATTGTTGGCGACGATATAATTGGCGACGCTGTTATAAGTGCTTATCGCCTCAATTTCGCCCGCTTCAACGCCCATTTGCATAGCAGTTAAGTTATCGTAGAATTTGGGCAAGTGCTTTGTGCCTTTAATGCCTATGGATTCGGCGAAGTTATCGAGAGTTTCGCCAAAAGTTTTTTCGTCGGTATTGAGCTTGGTTATCGTGCCGAGTTTCACCGCCGCGCCTGAAAAATTACTGGCGGGCTTATCGGCAAGTTCTTCACCGCCGCAACCTGTCAAAAGCAACGTCGCCGCGCAGATTGTTGCTAAAAATTTCTTCATAAAAGCACCTCAGTTCTTTAGTTTAAGATGAGCGATTTCATCTCTGAAGTAGGGTTCGCTGAGTTCAATTCCGTCGGGCTTGTCAATGTCGGCGGGAAGATTGCCGCCTTCGGGGACGACTACCCAAAAGATAACGTCGATTTGGTCTGCATTAAGAGCCGCCGCACGTGCTCCGCTAGAAATTTGAATCAGCTCAACATTTTTATTGAGACGCTTAGCGATTTCGGCGAGCAGAGCCGTATTAAAACCTACGGGCGTGTTATCGGGCAAAATTAAATCAAGCGGCGGCAAG
This sequence comes from Selenomonadaceae bacterium, assembly GCA_017549815.1. Taxonomy (GTDB): domain Bacteria; phylum Bacillota; class Negativicutes; order Selenomonadales; family Selenomonadaceae; genus Quinella. Next base: position 13,151 of record JAFYNH010000019.1, on the reverse strand, counting down.
TCACCAGTCACGCCGATTTTAATTGTGTCCGCGCCGTCAACCTTAGGTATTTCAACTTTCGGCGGCGTCTTACCGTTTGCAACGTCGGTGATGTTTTCTCTTATCAACTTATCAAGTGTGCCGTCCGATTTAATTTCGTTGATAGCTTTATCGAGGTCGGTTTTAAGGGCGGCGTCTTCTTTTTTCACGGCGAAACAGAAATTATCCGTCAAGCCCTTAATCCAGTCGTCGTTTACAATTTCAAAGCGGTCGTTATTCCTGACGATATAATGGGCGACGCTTTTATAAGTGCTGATTCTGTCGACGTTACCCGATTCAATGCCCATTTGCATAAGGCTCAAGCTGTCGTAGAAAACGGGCACATGATTTGTAACTTTAGCGCGAGTTTTCTCCTGAACTTTGAAAAGGTATTCTTCCATTTGTTTTTCGCCGGCGTTGAGGTGGCTTATCATGCCGAGTTTAATTATTGTGGCTTGAGAATTTGGGTCTTTAGTTTCGGAGCCGCTTTGTTCGCCGCCGCAACCCGTCATAAGCAAGCCAGCCGCGCAGATTGCCGCCAATAACTTTTTAATCTTCAATTTATTATACCTCCAATTTAGGTTATAGGTTTTAGGTTGTAGGTTATAGGATTTGGCTATTATCTATCACCTCTAACCTATCACCTATCACCTATCAACTAATTTTTCATCGATTCAAGAGCTTTGCCAGTGCCGAGCGCAACACAACTCAACGGGTCGTCAGCGAGCATTGCAGGAATATTCGTTTCCTTGCGAACTAAATCCGCCAAGCCGTAAAGCATGGAGCCGCCACCCGTCAAAACTATTCCGTGATCCATAATATCAGCGGCGAGTTCGGGCGGCGTTCTTTCCAAAACACTCTTGACGCATAAAATTATACTCTCAACCGAATCATGTAACGCGCCCGCGATTTCGTCCGAGCTGATAGTTATATTTTTCGGCAAGCCCGTTAAAATATCGCGCCCGCGAACGCTGATTGATTCCTTCCGCGCCCCCGGATAAGCCGCCCCGACTTGAATTTTGATATTCTCGGCAGTGCGTTCGCCAATCATAAGGTTATATTCTTTCTTAACGTAAAATTCTATGTCGCTGTCAAATTTGTCGCCCGCCACGCGCAGACTTTCGCCGCAAACTATGCCGCCTAACGAAATAACAGCAACGTCGCAGGTGCCGCCGCCTATGTCGATAACCATTGAACCCATAGGCTCCGAAATATCTATGCCCGCGCCCAATGCCGCTGCTATCGGCTCTTCTATCAAATCTGTCTTTTTAGCTCCCGCTTGTTCAGCCGCCTCTTGAACTGCGCGTTTCTCAACGTCATTAACGCCCGTCGGAACGCAAATCATTACTCGCGGTCGGAATAGGAACGAACGCCCGATAACTTTTTCCAAGAAATGGCGAATCATTGATTCTGTCATTTCGTAATCGGCAATGACTCCGTCGCGCAAAGGGCGAATCGCTACGATATTACCCGGCGTGCGCCCAATCATATCTCGCGCCTCTTGTCCTATCGCTAAAATTTTATCGTTATCCTTATCGACGGCGACGACTGACGGCTCCCGTAAAACTATTCCCTTGCCTTTGACGTAGACCAGAATGTTTGCCGTGCCTAAGTCTATACCGACGCTCATTGACATTCTAAAAAACAAGTGTAAAACTCCTTTCTGCCGACTTGCAAATTATTGCTGAAAACCTACAGAATTTTATCATGCTTTATTTTCATTTACAAGCGGCGGGATTTTGCCAATAAAATTTTTGTTCACCATTGCCATAAAAAAAAATCGGTGATATAATTCGCGCCTGTTAGTAAAAAAACTCTCTGCTCGAAAGGCAATTAATAATTAGGGACTAGGGACTAGGAATTAGGGACTAGCGATTAATTACAGGTTGCAGTTCCGAGCCGAAGACCAAAGGGAGGTGTCTCGACATGAGAAAGTACGAAGTTATCTTCATTATCCGTTCGATGGAGGAAGAGGCAACCAACGCCGTCATCGAAAAATTTTCCAATCTCATCGCGTCTAACGGCGGTACCATTACCAAGCAGGACATTTGGGGCAAACGCCGCCTTGCTTACGAGATTAAGAAAGAGGCTGAGGGTTTCTACGTCCTGTTCTACGTTGATTGCGAACCGGCTTGCGTTGCCGAATGCGATCGCGTCATGAAAATTACGGACGAAATTCTTAAGCATATGATCGTTCGTTCTGACGAGAAAGAGGCTGAGGAATGAATAAAGTTTTTCTTTCGGGCAATTTGACTCGTGACCCCGAAGTCCGCTACTCTCAAAGTGGTAAAGCTTTCGTTAAAATGGGTATTGCCGTTAATCGTCACTACAAAGAGAAAGATTCGGTAGAATTTTTCAACCTTACAGCGTGGGAAAAGACTGCAGAATTTTGCGGGCGATACTTAAAGAAAGGTTCGCGTGTTCTTGTCGAAGGTCGTTTACAAACTTCGAGTTACGAGAATAAAGACGGCGTTAAAATCAATTCGGTTGATATTATGATTGAAAATATCGAATTTGGTAGCTCCAAACAACGTTCTGACGGCGTCAACGATGATTATTCGGGCGGACGTTCTTCGGGCAACAACGATTATTCAAATAGCGGCTATTCAAATCGTCGCGAACAGACTCCGCCGAGAAAAAATAACTATGACGATTTCGGCGGCGAGCCTATTGACCCTGAAGACACGCCGTTTTAAGGAGGATTGAAGATGCGTAGAGAAAGAGGTCGTCGCCCGCGCAGGAAAGTTTGCGCGTTTTGCGTCGATAAAGTTGAAAAAATAGATTACAAGGACGCGGCTAAACTTCGCCGTTTCACTACTGAACGCGGTAAAATTCTTCCGCGTCGCATTTCGGGCAACTGCGCCAAGCATCAGCGTCAAGTGACTATCGCCATTAAACGCGCCCGCAACATTGCGCTTTTGCCGTTCACTGCAGAATAAAATTTTTTAACCGATAAAAAATCCCCTGTCGTTGATTTTGGCAGGGGATTTAAATTTATCATTCGGAGCAACGCTAATGAACGACAAAAAATTTTTACCACAGATAATTTTCGCGCTGATAATAATTTTATCGGTCAGCTGGTACGTATTCATTTACGAACCTGCGCGGCGCGAAATTTTAAATATGGAGCTGGAAACGCGACGACTGCGCGAAGTTGAGCGAGAAATTTTGGCGTTAAAGGCGCGTCATGAAGATTTAGCGGCATTCGTCGAAGAAAAGGAGTCGCAACTCGACGCGGCACGAATTTTTTTACCGCCGACGCTCGCGCAGGATAAATTTATCGACGAACTTTATCGGACTGCTGAAGTCCTCGACGTAAGAATAATTTCAATCCGCGCAGGCGAAACAAATTCTTCGGAAGAACTCCAAGCGCAAGTCATCAACGCAAGATTGGAGGCGGATTATATTTCTCTGCTGAATTTTATCCGAGAAATAATTGACGGCGGTCGCCTAATCGTCATTGAAAAAATTTCTTTGGAAAATTCGTCGGGAAAAATTCTTTCCTGCGACTTGAGCTTTAAAATCTTCGCCGCAACCCATTGAACTTTACAAATGCCGCCGCCTTTGATAAACTCGATAAAAATTTTTTAAAGGAGAATCCGCATGGCGCGTCAATCAAAAAAAATCGCGAAAAAAATTCAGCCCAAGAAAAAGGCTGAGGCAGAAAATAAACAACCGGTTAAAGAAAAAGTCGGCAAAGATTATCTTTTAATCATCGTCCTTGCGCTTACAATCGTATTTTTACTCGTCGGCTGGTCGAACTTTACAGCTTTAAATCGCGGACTTTATCTCGCATTGCTGGTATCGCTTTCCTCGACTTACGCCAGACGCCATTACAACTTTACAGAAGTTCAAGACTTATGGATTGAGCGAACTGGACTTGCCGCTATGATTTTGGCGATTATCCTGTTCGCGCTCGTCGTCTACAATCAATATTTCGCTTAACGGCTTTTGAAATTAAAAACTCTCGTCAAAATTTCTCCGCCGACCGTTATGATTTTACAACCGCCCGATTATCTGATATAATTTACGCCCAAACTTAAAATGCAAAGGAGAGCAATTATGGATAAAAAAGAAGCGTTGGCGGCGGCAATGAAACAAATCGAAAAAGATTTCGGCAAAGGTTCGATAATGCGGCTGGGCGACGACGCGGCACGCATGGACGTTAAAGCCGTCTCGACAGGAATTTTGCCGCTCGACGTTGCACTCGGAATAGGCGGACTCCCACGCGGCAGAATCACCGAAATTTACGGACCAGAGGCGGGCGGTAAAACGACCGTTACGCTCCATATGATAGCCGAAGTTCAAAAGCAAGGCGGCATGGCGGCATTTATCGACGCTGAACACGCGCTCGATCCAATGTACGCTAAAAAAATCGGCGTCGACGTGGATAATCTTTTGCTTGCTCAGCCCGATACTGGCGAACAGGCACTTGACATCGCCGAAGCTTTGATTCGTTCTGCCGCGATTGATATTGTCGTTATCGATTCAGTTGCCGCGCTTGTGCCCAAATCCGAAATCGAAGGCGAAATGGGCGACGCCAATGTTGGACTCCATGCGCGAATGATGAGCAAGGCTATGCGTAAACTCACGGCGGTTATCGGCAGGACGGATACAATCGCCGTTTTTATAAATCAGATTCGCGAAAAGGTCGGCGTCATGTACGGCAACCCCGAAACTACGACGGGCGGTCGCGCTTTGAAATTTTATTCCACAATTCGTCTTGAAATCAGAAAGGGCGAGGCTCTCAAGCAAGGTACGGAAGTTATAGGCAATCGCGTCAAAATTAAGGTCGCAAAGAATAAAGTCGCGCCGCCGTTCAGAACTGCCGAGTTCGATTTGATTTACGGCGAAGGTTATTCCCACACCGCCAGTATCGTCGACTTGGGAGTTTATTTCGATATTGTCACGAAGTCGGGCGCGTTTTTCTCCTACAACGGCACAAAGCTTGGTCAGGGCAGAGAAAATGCTAAAAAATATCTGCGCGATAATCCCGAAGTTGCCGACGAGATAGATAAAAAAATTCGCGAGGCGGTTCTTAAATCGATTAAGCCGCTCGAAACCGCCGAGATTGAAACTGTCGAAGAGGAAGAAGAAAATTTTGATAGCGAAGACTAAAAATTAATCTTTGATTAAAAATCTCGCGGTAAGCGATTTTAAACCGTCTTGCCGCTTTTTTTTTACCCTTGTTTGTGCTAAGCTTAGAAAAATATTTTCCGGCGAAACTTGGATAAGAAATCAACAGGGAGAAATCTTCAATGGGGATGGTTACTAAAAAAGATTTTGGAACGCGGTTCATTGCTGTTGCGATTTTCTTAGGTATGAACGTCACGAGCTGTCAAGCCGCCGATTCTGAAACGGACGAAAATCTTCCGAGTGAAGAAATTACTTCGGAGGTCGTCGAGGTTTTTGACAGCAAAGACGATTCGGGCGGCGACAATAGCTTAGAGGACGTTCCGAACTCCGCGAACGATTCGCAAAATTCCGAGATAAAAAAAGTCGTCAAGCCGAGCGAAAATATTTTCTTGAGCGACAGCGACGCAATCGGCATTTTAGTTGACGGCGTTGAAAATCAAATCATAGTCCCGAAAAATATAATCGTCGAGACGGGCGGCAAAGGCATTTTAATTTCCTACGGTCGCGGGCATAATCTTAAAGTTGCAGGAGAAATTTCGGCGTCGGGCAATGCGGTTGAATTCAATTTCGGCGCGGATGCTTTTAACGGCGAATATCGCGGCTCTTATTTGCGTTATCTGCGCGGCGTCGACGACGAAGGAAATTTAATCGTAACTAATCTTCCGCTTGCAATGACGGCGGGAGAATTAAATGGCGCACTCGTCAACGATTTCGATTTATCGGGCAAAATCGCGGGCAGTCGGGCAATTTATATCGGGAAAAATGCCTTCGTTAAAAATATCAACGTCAACACGGGCGCGGAAATAAACGGCGATATTATCTCCGAGTGGAAACATTTTACGGCGATTGACGGCGGCGAGCAGATTAAAATTCAATACGACGGACAACTTATCGACGCGACGAAATATATTCCCGACTTGGTTACGAATTTGAATATCAATACGGATTTGGAATACGGCGGGAACATTTCGGGCGCGGACAACATTAAAATTCACGTCAACAAGGGCACATTGAAATTTTCGGGCGCGGCGGACGTTGTGAGCGTCGACGTTATGACGGGCGCGAAAGTTTTTGGCGGAACGTTCACCCTTAACAATCCCGCGCTTGCCGAAGGGTTCAGCGACTCGACGGCGGGGAAATTTATAAATCATGGAACGCTTGCGGCAGGTTCGCCCGATACTAACTTGGTTATCAACGGCGATTTGATTTCCGACGGCATTTTACAAAAAGTTAGCGGCGGCTCGGCGGGTTCAATTATCGTTAATGGAAATGCCAATATCGAAGGCTCGACCGTCACGACTGATACTTTGCTCCCGAACGAAACCGCGACTGTTTTGATTGCCAATTCCATAACCGGCAACATTAAAAACCCCGAAGGCAAGCCCGTTCCGATTTCCGCCATGCTTAGCGCGTCGGGCAAAATTGTCGATAATACTTTGCTCGTCACGACTTACAGCACGAATAATGCGGAAGAAATGAACTCGAAAGAATCCGAAACTTTCAGCGCAATGAACGATATGTATGACAGCCTCAAGACTTTGAATCAAAAGGCAGAAATGCGCAGGCTTTATCATATGGAGCCGACTGAAACTAGGAGAGCTTTAAGTCAAATTGGCTCAAATGATTCCGCGCAGATTATGAGTGTCGCGCAACAGAATACTGCCGTTGATAGAATGATTTCCGACCGCGTCACGAAAATTTTCGCGCTCGATAATCTTATGGCTGAATTTATTGACGTGAATATTAAACCGTTGGCATTTACGAACGGCGAGGACAATTCGCCCGAAATGAAAATCAAAGTTAAAGTTCCTTCGCGGCAGGAAAATAATTTTTGGCTTAACTACATGAAAAATTGGGGCAGTCTGCGCGGCGGCACTGATTATCATGGTAGCGTTATCGTGGGCGGCTATGATAGATCGTTCGGGAAAAAGTTTAGGGCTGGAATTTTCGCGACTTATGGGACAATCGGCTATGGCGCGGATACTTCGCGGGCTACGGTTTACGATACGCGGCTTGGACTTTATATGGGTTGGCATAACAAGGCAAGCGACGTTTATTTTTACGTCAATGGCGGGCAACTGCGTAATTCTCTGCACAGGGGAATTTCATCGCTCGGCTTAACGACCGCCGCTAATTATAAAAGTCGCATTGTCGAAGTCGGCGGCGAATATAAATATGACCTTTCGCCGAAAAAGATTTGGCATGTCAGTCCGTTCGTAAATGTTCAAACGTCGCATTTAAAGCAGGACGGCTACAGCGAACGCGGCGCAGGGATTTACAATCAGCATGTCGACGCGGCGAGCAATACATATTTTGCGGCGCAAGCGGGCGTTGATTTTAAAAGATATTATCGTAGCGGAATGTTTGGAATGCGATTTGGGATTAAGCGCGGCTTTACGGGCGCAGACCCTGATTTAAAAATTCGTTATGAGGGCAATGACGCTGAAAGTTACCACATGCGATATAAGCGCGACAAGGTGCATTTTGTTTATTCGTTGCGTGGTGATAATGAATTTGCGCGAGGCTGGTTTATGGGCGGTGAGGCTGAATTTCAAATTGGCGAATATGATAAAGACGTTACGGCGTCGGTTATGTTGCGTCGCGTGTGGTGAAATTTTATGTTTAGAATCTACTTTCTTTCAGCGAAGAAAGAAAGTAGCAAAGAAATTCGCCTCGCGGGGGCGTCAACGCCGCTTTTCACATCACGTGAAAAACGCGGCGCGGCGCACGTCCATGTGCGCCGGGTTCTCGCTAACTTTAACTAACTGATAATAAGGAGGCTTTTTTATGGCGGATAATGCAAAAATCTTTATCGTGGAAGACGAGCGTCCAATTTCTCGACTTCTGCAATTAACACTGGAGCGCGAAGGTTTCAAAACTGCAACCGAATTGAACGGGCGTCGCGCTTACGAAAGGATTCTTCAAGAGAAATACGATTTGATTTTGCTTGACGTAATGCTCCCCGAAATGGACGGCATGGAAATTTGCAAACGTGTCCGCGAGGTCAGCGACGTTCCAATTATTATGTTGACAGCTCGTGACGAAATTCGCGACAAGGTTGAAGGGCTTGATTTGGGCGCGAATGATTATATGACGAAACCTTTTGCCGCTGAAGAACTTTTGGCTAGGATTCGCGGCACACTTCGTCGCCATAATGAAAAAGTCCGTGCGTCGGAAGAAACGCGCTACGTCGTTAAAAACATGATTCTTTATCCCGAACGCTACGAAGTCACGGTTAAGGGCGAACCTGTTGAGTTGACGCATAAGGAATACGCGCTGTTGAAATATCTCGTCGAAAATAAGCGTAATGTCCTTAGTCGCGACCAAATACTTCAAACGGTTTGGGGCTACGACTTTATCGGCGATACCAATGTTGTTGACGTTTATATCAGTTATTTGCGTTCCAAGATTGACGAGCGGTTTGGCGAAAAATACATTTACACGACAAGAGGCGTCGGTTATGCAATCAGAGATTGACGCGGCGCAGGCTACAGAGAGTTTTCTTCGTCAACAACGCTTTGTGAACGACGTATCGCACGAATTCAGGACGCCTTTAACGATAATTCGCGGCTACGTTGACTTATTGGAAAGTTGCGGCACGGAAGACCCGGAACTTTTCAAGGAGGCAATCACTTCAATAAAAAATTCCGCGCAGAACATGCAAAATCTAATTGAAAACTTATTATTCCTTGCCCGCGCAGATCAGGGACGCCAACCGCTTACTAAAGTACCCGTCTATTTGGACGACCTGTTGAAAAAGTTCATTGAGGCTTATCGTTCGCCGCGAGTAAAGTTTTCTAAGTTCCCACCCTGCAAAATTTTGGCGGACGGAGAATTTTTAAAGAAAATGTTCGCCGCTTTCCTCGATAACGCGCTCCGATATAGCACTGGCACGGTTAAAATTGACCTAACAGTTGCTGACGGCGCGGCAATTCTAAAATTCATCGACAAGGGCATTGGCATTTCAAAAGACGACAAAGAAAAGATTTTCGACATATTTTATCGCACGGACAAGGCGCGTACCAAACTTAGCGATAAGGAAAGTTCGGTTGGCTTAGGTTTATCGGTTGCAAAATGGATTGCCGACCGCCACGACATTAAAATCAGCGTGAAGAGTAAACAAGGCGAAGGCTCAACCTTTACGCTGACTATCCCGACGATTTAAAGATTGCCTTCCGATTGCGGAGGGCAATTTTTTTTGATAAATCTGCGCGGCTGTGATAAAATGCCCGCGTTACTATTATTTTAGCTAATAATTAAGGTGGTTTGACCATATGAGTATCTTCTCTCGCAAAAAAATTTTAAAACTCTATTTGAACGGCGAAATAACTTCTAACTCGTCAAAATTCAGCGGCGATGATTCAGTTCGAAAGTTAAAAAGTACTTTGCTTGAAGTAAAACAAAAAAATAAGGACGATTACAAAGGAATTCTCTTGAAAATAAATTCTCCGGGTGGCAGGGCTGCTACCAGTGAGGAATTGGCTAAATTAGTCTTAAGCTTAAGGGAAACGGTTCCGGTCGTCTCTTCCATTGGCGATAGTGCTTGTTCGGGCGCGTATATGGTTGCCGCCGCCTCCAATTACATTTTTGCCAACACATTATCTTGGACGGGTTCAATCGGCGTTATTATGATGTTGCCTAACTTTCAAGAGCTGTCGAAAAAGCTCGGAGTGGCTTTCAAAACGATTAAAGCTGGCAAAATGAAGGATTTGGGCAATCCTTATCGCGAAATGACGCCTGAAGAAGAACTTTACCTTGAAACGCTCGTAAAGAGTGCACACGCCGAATTTATCAACTTTATTAAGCTCACGCGCCCAAATTCAAAAAATCTTGAAGAATTGGCGGACGGCAGAGTTCTTGACGCCAAAACCGCACTCGAAAACAATCTTATCGACAGATTAGGCACAGAAGACGACGCTTTAACCTATTTAATCACAGAAATTCTTCATGGCGACGAAAAAGATTTCTCCATAACCGATACCGCGCCTAAACCCAGCTTTTTGAAACGAATACTCGACATGAATTCCCCGATTACTGTTAAATTCGAGCTACCGAATAATTTCCAGCGATTTTAAATATCTGTACGTATAAGCCGCGATAAATACTCTGCGCATTGCTCGATAATATCTTCCGGAGCCTTTTCTAAAAAATAGGCTCCTCTTTTGTTCGCGTCTATTGTACGGACTTGAAAACATAAAATGCAACCTTTAGTTTCCGTTCTGTCGTCAAGTTCAACCTCAAACGGATAACTTTTTTCTTTGCTCGTGATTGGTAAGACAATATTCAAATCGCCGGGCAACGGAAAGAAATTCATTACGAGTGCCGGACGAAAATTCCCCTGTTCGTGTCCTTTTGTAGGATTGAAATTTAATTTTATGATGTCGCCGCGCTTGAATTTCATTTTATGACTTCCTCGCCAACATCTTCGCCAAAATCAATCTCCTCACCCGCGCCAATGTCTTTTTCGCTGATTTCGTCGTAAGGTTTTCCGTAGAATTCCTCAAAAATTTGTTTCGTAGTCTTTTTTTTGCCCAAAACTTTAAGCGACGGTTGTATTTGCGGCTTAATGCTCGTTTTTATTGCTTGTTTCATAAAAGTTCCTCCCATTTAAGTTTATAGTTATCAAAATACGACTGGTTCAAATCCATTTTTCAGGATAACGATTGAACCAAAACTGCGTGAAGTATAGCGCAACCCCCGAAGTTCTGCGACCAACAGATTCTTCGGGGGTTTTTGCTTGTGATAACGATGTGAAAGTAATCCTTAATTCTCGCCGCTATTATAAACCGTCCAAAAAGATTTTGCAAGCCTTTGATAAGTCTGCGCGGCTGTGATAGAATAATTACGTCGTTATCCGACCCCAAAGCAGTAGTTCCGGGCAAGGGGGTGATAGCGATGGGGAAGCTCTTTAAAGTGATCGTAAAGAAAATCGTTGCGAGTGAGATTGTCCGCTCAATATACGATTGGCTCAAGCATCTTTTTGACGAGGATGACGACGATTGAGCCATAACTGCGCTGTAGGTTAGCGCAACCCCCGAAGGTCTGCTCCAACAGATTCTTCGGGGGTTTTTGCTTTGTGATAACGATGGTTCAGTTCTTTAAAAAGCTCGTGTGCGCATTATAAACCGCTCAAAAACTTTTTGCAAGCCTTTGATAACTTTGCGCGGCTGTGATAAAATAATTACGTCGTTATCCGACCCCACCGTTGTAGTATTGGGTAAGGGGGTGATAACGGTGAAGAAACACCGCAAGCGCGATAAAAAACGCGTTAAGGGAATCGTTAAAAGAATCGTGGAAAGCGTCATCGGACGTTTCATCTACGACGTGCTCAAAAATCTTTTCAAGGATAACGATTGAGCACGAACAACTTGCGCTTACGTAGCGCAACCCCCGAAGGTCTGTGTCAGCAGATTCTTCGGGGGTTTTTGCTTTTGTGATAACGGTGAAAGAAACCTCGCAAAATCGTATGCACGTATTATAAACCGTCCAAAAAACTTTTTCAAGACCCAAAATCTACTTCGGGCAGTGATTCTACGATGTCCAGCGTATTTAAGCTCACTGTTATCGAACTCAACACTAAATCTAAGATGTAGCGCGGCGAATTGTGCTCGCTCGCCCATAAATTCGGGTCGTTCACTATGCCGCTAGCCTTGTCTGTCTTGATTTGATAGCGTTCAATCACCCATTCAAGCGGACTGCGCCCGTTGACAACGTATTCAAACGCCCGCAACGGTATATTTCTTATCGTGATGTGCTCGTTGTATTGCAAAAGTGTCTTGTCCTTGCTCAGACGCATTTTTTTTACCAGATAATCACCACTGCCGATAATTTCAACCTGCGCGGGCGGTTGTTGCTCGTAATTCAAATGAATAGCCGCTAATTCACGTCCTGCGCGGCTTAATCGCCAAAATTTCTCCGCGTCGTCTACCAAAATGATTCGCGGCAACGATTTTTTTAGCTCCGCACTAAATTTCAACCGATAACTACGCAGATGCAAGAATCCATACACGTAGTAGAAGATGTCCTCCTTAGTGATTTGGTTGTCAGCTTTAAGCTGTAAGCTTTGAGCTTTAAGGGCGGGATTTTTTTCCTCAAAGCTTAAAGCTCCAAGCTTAAAGCTCTCTCTAGCCCGATTCAGTATCCAATCCGAAATTCCGTCTCGTCGAGTCATATTTTCGCCGAATAAATTACCCTGTCGCTCTGATTCATAATAATACAGCGGATAACATTGCCCATTGAACTGAAATTGCACGTCGGTTATCTTATCAGTGATGAAAACCGAAAAATCTCTGTCTCCGAACGTTACACAGATTAAAAGATTGTCTTCGCGCCCCGTCGGGAAAAATTTCGGCATTTGATACGTCATGTCGATTAAAATTCGTTCGTAATAAAAATTTGTCTTGCAAAACGGTCGATACATGCTCTCAACGACTTTTGAGGCGTCAAATTCAATTTTAAGCCCGCGATTCTTATTTTGAATGGTTGAACGGTTCCAAACAATCTTTGTAGCGTCAAAATCGGTCGTCGAGTGCGTGTTGTAGTAATCAATCGTCGTTTGAACGTTTCGAGCCAAATTTTCCCGCGAAAAGTTGTAAATCCATGCGTCGCGACCTGTACAAACGCCTCTTGAACGTGTCATGAAAAAAATTCGGTATAGCGAATTTTGTATTTCGTGCAGAGGAATGAAGGTTTCAAAGGTATTTCCGCGCTGATTGAGCCAATCGCCCTTGTCGTTCGGAGTGAGCGGCTTAAACTCGTCGCTTAAAACCGAGCCGAGATTTTTAACGGCGTCAAGCTTTTGTTCGCGTGAAAGATAATCGCCGATGTCGTGATAAAAAATTTCAGCCTTGCCAAAGTGCGCGGGATTTTTAACCAAAATCGTAATGGCTATCGGCGCACGTGAACCACTGCCAAATACGTTGCCCTTTTCGCGCTGACGTTGTTCGCCTTGAGTACGAGCGTTGCCGCGCAGATTAAAAACATAAATCGCGCTGAAT
>JAFYNH010000018.1 GCA_017549815.1 Selenomonadaceae bacterium | reverse complement strand
TTACCCATTGTGTAAGTCTTCTTGGCGTAATCTTCAGTAAGCGTAACACTCTTTGATTTGGGATAAGTATTCTCGCCGTTTTTGTCAACGTAATTGATAGTTTTGCCGACGCCACCCTTGACCGTGATTTTGCCATTGCCGACCGTAAAGATAACGTCGTTGCCTTTGGTTGTAACGCTTGTCGTGCCTGTCGCAATCTTGAGGGTATCGTTGTCATCTAAGCCATAAATTGTATCGTTGCCTTCGCCGCTGTTATAGACAATGACGTTGTTTTTCGCGGCAGAGGAAAGGCTGATAACATCATTGCCATTGCCGCCTTTAATAGAAAGGTTGGAACCATTACTCGTTATCGAATCTTTATTCTTACTGCCGACAATCGAAGTATCGTTGTAATTGCCCTTTGCGAAGTTGAAGCCGTAACTGCCGCTGACTGTTACTTTGCTCCCACTCAAATTTGCTTTCTTCAGCGTGATGACTTTGCTTTTCGGCGTGGGATTAACGTTGTCTTTAATGCCCTTGATTGTCGCGAGCGTTGAAGAAGCTGTTGCCAGCGAATAAGTGATTGATTTGCCGTCGCTTGAAGTGGAATAGCCCGCGCTTGTCGAGGAACTTTTATAGGTTGCAGTCGTGCCGTTATGAACCCAATTTGCCGAAGCTGTTTCGGGCGTCGCAACACCATTGCCGAGTTTTAAAGTAAAGCCGTCGCTGACTGTTACCGTCTTTTGATTAAGAGCCGCTTTCGGAACGGTGACGACTCTGCTGTTGAGCTTTAACCCGTTCGCCGACTTGACACCTTTGACTGTTATTAAATTCTTAGTCGACTTATTTGAATAGGAAATGGATTTGGCGTTTTTGGCGAGAGTGTAACCTGCCGTCGTCTTTTGCTTGTAAGTGGCGACAGAATCGTTCTTGTTAAAGCTCCAAGCTTTGGTCGTCTTAGGCTTAGGAACTTCATCATCATCGAGAGCCAGCTTATAATCGCCGCTGATTGTGACCTTCGACTTATTCAAAGATGATGCTTTAACATTGACAACTTTGCCACTTAAAGAGAGTCCGTCGAGCGATTTAACACCTTTAACTGTAATTAAAGTCTCGCCGCCGCTTGCTGGCGTATAGACAATCTGATTGTTTGCATTCAAACTATAGCCCGCAGTCGTCGAGGCATTTTTATAAATAGCAGTCGTGCCGCTGAGCGTCCAGCCTGCCTCCGTAGTTTCGGGCGGTTTCACGTCGTCGGCAAGCGCGAGATTGTAATTTTTATTGCTGATTGTGACGTTCGCCTTATTCAGCGCGGACAGCGGAATCTTAACTGTTGTGCCGTCAATCGTTATGCCGCTCGTGTTTTTAACACCACTGATTGTAAATAAATCTTTTTCCGCAACTGCCGGCGTGTAGGTGATTTGATTGTCGGCTAAAGTATAACCCGCCGTGTTGCTTGCCGACTTGTAAGTCATGCCGTCGAAATGAGCCGCAGTATGTTTCGGAGCCGCAACCCCTTGAAGTTTCAAATTATAACCGTTGCTTATCGTGACGTTTGATTGATTCAAAGAGGAGTTCGCGATTGTGATATTAGAGCCGCTTTGAGAAATTCCGTCCAAAGACTTAACACCATTAACCGTAATTAAAGCCTCGCCGCCGTTTGCCTCGTTGTAGACAATCTGATTACTAACGACAGAATAACCCGCACTGGTCGAAGTATTTTTGTAAGTAGCAGTCGAGCCTTTAAGTTCCCAATGCGCCGACGTCGTCTGCGAGCGCGTAACGTCATTTGCCAAAGCCAAAGTGTATCCTTTGCTTATTGTGACCGGCGATTGATTCAAAGAAGAATTGGCAATCGTCACCGTCGAGCCGCTTAAAGAAATGCCGTTGAGCGATTTAACGCCGCTCACAGTGATTAGGGTATCGGTGCTTGTGCCATAAGTGGCGGTCGTGCCGTTGAGTTGCCAAGTTTTTTTCTCTTCGCCCGCAATGTTCACGCTTGCCAAACTCGCCGCGCCGTTCAAAGTTATCTTGCCCGTGCCGACTGTCACGATAACATTATCGCCGCTTGTTGACTTCAAATAGGTGCCGCCGCCAATCGAGAGCGTTGAATTCGCTTTGAAGCCGTAAATAACATCGTTGCCGTCGCCAGCGTTATAAACAATCAGATTATTCTCTGAATAGTAACCCAAATGAATAGTATCGTTGCCGTTACCTGCGTTGATTGTTACGCTTGCTCCGTTACTTTGAATAGAATCATTACCCGCGCCGCCGTCAATTTTCACGTTGGAGCCATAGTCGCTGTTGGAAATATAATCGTCGCCGTCTCCGCCATTTATGCTGACATTATCTCCGTATTCGTTATAAATCGAGTCATTACCTGCGCCGCCGTCGATCTTAACGTTGTCGCCATAATTGTCAATTCTATCATTGCCTGCGTCTGCGTCAACCGAAATGGAATCTCTTTTAATTCCGTAGACATAATCGTCGCCGTCGGTAAGCTTGAATTGGCGTTCGAGGACAATTTTATCATCGTTAATGTTGAGAGTGTCCGCCGTTGCGAAGACGTTATGCAAGTTGATTTTTTCTCCGCCGACCGCGACAATGACATCTGCGTTGCTGATTTGCGTTGAGTAAGTTCCGCCCGCAATGCTCAGTGTCGAAGTTGAATTAATGCCGTAAATCGTATCTTTGCCGTCGCCTTCCTTATATATGAAAGTAACGTTGCCGCCCCAGTTTTCAATGGAGTCGTTACCTGCGCCGCCACTCATTGAAACGTTGTTGGCTTCGTTGTAAAGAAAATCATTACCGTCGCCCGTGTTGATTGTGCAATTGTCGCTAGACAAATTATAAACGGAATCATTGCCTGCACCACCGTTAATAAAAACATTATCGTTAGAATTCAGCGTTATCCATTCGCCGGTTGCGTCGTCCCGCTCAATTTCATATTCATTTTTAATATAATCATCACCGTTACCGCCGTTTATCGTCAAGTTCGAGCCGTAATTCCAAACTACATCATTGCCGGTGCCGCCGTTGAATACGACATTTCCATAACTGCCGCTTGCCAGACTGAATATATAATCGCCCGCGTTACTCACGACAGAAATCTCGTTGCCGACGAAATTATCGGCTGAGATAATAACCTTGTCTGTTAAGTATGAGTAACTTTCTATAGACGGCTTTCCTTTTACGTCGCTGAGTTGCGCCAAAACCGAGCCGCCGCTTGCCGCCGCGTAAGTTATTTGATTGTCAGAAACAGAATAACCCGCCGTAGTCTGCGCGGCTTTGTAAGTGGCAATGTTGTTGCTGACAGTCCAGCCCGCCGCGACGCTTGAAGGAGTTGCGACATCATTGCCGAGCTTGAGCGTGTAGCCGTCGCTGACTGTGACCTTCGATTGATTCAAAGAGGCATTCGAGACTGTGACGGTTTTGCCGCTGATTGAAAGTCCGTCGAGAGATTTGACACCGCTGACCTTGACACTTTCGCCACCGCTTGCCGCAACATAGCTTATCTGATTATTCGCAAGCTTATAGCCTGCCGAAGTCGCCGCCGTCTTATAAGTCGCACTGGTGCCGCTGAGCGTCCAACCTGCCTCCGCCGTTGTCGATTGCGTTACGTCATTACCCAGCGCAAGAGTGTAATTATTATTGCTGATTGTCACCGTCTCTTGATTCAGCGCGGAATTGCCGACCGTAACAACATTGCCGGCGACCGTAAGCCCGTTAGTCGATTTAACGCCGCTTACCGTGAAAGAATCACTACTTTTAGCCGCAACGTAGCTGATTTGGTTGTTGGAAAGCTCATAGCCCGCCGTGTTCGCGCCGCCGCTGTAAATTGCAGTGTTGCCACTGAGTGACCAACTCGCCGCCGTGTAATTCGGAGTTGTGACGTTGTTGCCGAGTGAAAGCGCGTAACCGTTACTGATTGTCACCGTGCCTTGATTCAACGCCGATTCATCAATTGTTACTACATTTCCGTTTAATGAAATGCTATTGAGTGATTTAACGCCGCTGACTGTTATTAAAGTGTTTGAACTTGTGCCGTAAGTGGCTGTCGTGCCGTTAATTCGCCAAGCGGGAATTCTACCATCAACGCCGTTGATATATATTTTGCTACTCAAAGACGCCGCGCCCGTTAGGACGATTGAGCCGTCTCCGACATAGACAATAACGTCACTGCCGCTTTGTTGTGTCGCATAAGTACCTGAGCCATCGCCGATTTGAATCATAGAGCTTGAATTAAAGCCCTCGACTGTGTCATTGCCGTCGCCTTCATTGTAGAATATGCCAACAACTTTATTTTTATCGGTATAAATGGAATCGTCGCCCATGCCACCATTGATTGATACGTAGTTGCCGATGTTGGTGATTGTGTCGTTGCCCGCGCCGCCGTCTATTGTTGAACTTGCGCCTCTGTTGTCAATGAAATCATTCTCTGTGCTTGCATTGATTGAACTTTGACGGGCGAAAGAAACAATAGTATCATTGCCAGCTCCTGCGTCTACTGTCACTTTACCGTAGTGCCTATCACTGTAGGTCGCATAACCAGAGCCAATTTTTATGCTGTCACTCATGTCAGTTCCTGTGATTAGTGTATTATCGCTAGAATTTGAGATTACTGCCATGTCGTCACTTCCTTTCAAGTAATAAAAGAGTTATCCGCGTCGAGTCGTCTTCTTTGTCGTTCATAAAATCATCCTTTCATAAAAACCAAAAGACAAATTCATACTAAACATTAACATTATAAACACCCCCTAAATTGTCAAGCATTTGCGAAAACTTTTCTTGTCGAAAATTAATCTTCAAGAAGTTTGGGTTAAAAATTTTTATTCGGCATTGTCTTTTCATGTAAAGTTCAATTATAATTGACGGCAAACAGGAGGGAGGCGAGGTTTTGATAAAGAAATTGAGCGAACTTGCATTGCTTATTCCCGACGCGCAGATTGTCGGCGAAGATGTCGAAGTCAGCGGGATTGAACACGATTCGCGCAAGGTTACGACAAAAAATCTGTTCGTGTGTATGGAAGGCGCACACGTTGACGGGCATAATTTTATTCCGCAAGCGACGGACAAAGGGGCGGTTGCTGTCTTGACGACGAGAAAAAATTTTACTCCGCCCGAAAATATTTCCGCGCTGATTGTCCCCGATATGCTGAACGCGCTGGCGGTTATCGTCCCGTATTTTTATGATTATCCTTCGCGGAAGATGAGAGTGATAGGAATCACGGGCACGAACGGCAAGACGACGACGAGTTATCTTTTGCGCGAAATTTTTACCTGCGCGGGCTTTAAAGTCGGATTGATTGGCACGATTCAAAATCTTATCGGCGAAGAAAGTTTTCCCGTCCGCAACACGACGCCCAACGTTATCGATTTGCAGAAAATTTTCGTTGAAATGCTTGATAAAAATATTCAAGTAGTTGTCATGGAAGTTTCAAGCCACGCATTGGCAGAAAACAGAGTTGCGGGCGTCGAATTCGACACGGCGATTTTTACAAACTTAACTCAAGACCATTTGGATTTTCATTTGACAATGGAAAATTATTTGCGGGCGAAGGCTAAACTTTTCGACGCTGTATCGCGCAGAGGTCGCAAGCAAAATAAACACGCCGTCATAAACGTTGACGACGCGGCAAGCACGGAAATTTTAAAGCATTGTCTCTGCGAAACGATTACTTACGGCATAAAAAATCCTGCTAATCTGCGCGGAACAGAACTTGATATTCGCTCCGACGGAATGACTATTTCCCTAATTCCCCATTTCCCTATTTCCCTAAAGATCACGGGGATTTTTAACGTCTATAATGTATTGGCGGCGGTCGGGGCGGCGACGGCTGAAGATATTAATCCCGAAATTATTAAACGCGCCCTTGAAAATTTTAAAAGCGTGCCCGGACGTTTCGAGCGAATTTTTTCAACGGCTCCTTTCGAGGTTATCGTTGACTACGCGCACACGCCCGACGGTGTTAAAAATGTTTTGGAGACAGCCGCGCAGATTGTCAAAGGAAAAATTATAACGGTGGTCGGTTGCGGCGGCGATAGAGATCACGGCAAGCGGGCGATTATGGGTAAAACCGCCTCCGAGCTTAGCGACATACTGATAATCACGAGCGACAATCCGCGCACCGAAGACCCCGAAAAAATTTTGGACGATATTGAAGTCGGGATTGGCAAGAAAAATCACGAGCGCATTGCCGACAGACAAGCCGCAATCTTTAGGGCGATTGAACTTGCAAAGGCGGGCGACGTAGTTTTAATTCTTGGCAAGGGGCATGAAACTTATCAGATTTTGAATACAGGGAAGATTCACTTCGACGACAGAGAAGTTGCGCTGGAGGCAATAAAAAATGTTGGAGGAATTAACAATGAATAAATTAAGTTTGGCAGAAGTCGCGCAGGTTTTAGGGATTAAGGATTTAGGGGTCGGGGATAAAGGGAATATCACTTTTGAGGGCGTCACGACCGACAGCAGGAAAATTACAAGCGGCGTGTTATTCGTCGCACTTAAGGGCGAAAAATTCAACGGCGAAGATTTTGCCGACGACGCGCTTAAAAAAGGAGCGTCTGCCGTCCTTGTCAGCAAAAATTTCAATAAGAATCTCGACGGCATTGTTTTAAAGGTCGACGACACATTGAAAGCTTATCGTCAAATCGCGGGCGCGTGGAGAAATCGCTTTAATATTCCGATTGTTGCAGTGACGGGTTCAAACGGCAAGACTACCACAAAAGATTTAACCGCCGCCGCCCTTAACAGCTTGGGGCAAGTTCAAAAGACTTCGGGCAATTTTAATAATGAAATCGGCGTTCCGATGACGTTGCTTGAGCTTAACAATAAACATAAAGCGGCGGTCGTCGAAATCGGTATGCGCGGGCTTGGACAGATTGAGATTCTCGCGCAGGTCGTCAAACCGACAATCGGCATTGTTACTAATGTCAGCGAAACGCACATTGAACTTTTAGGCTCGATAGAAAATATTGCTAAGGCAAAGGGCGAATTGGTCGAGGCGATTCAAGCGGGCGGCACGATTATTTTGAACGCGGATAATATCCATACGGCGGCGATGAAAAATCTTGCGGGCGACGGCGTAAAAGTTTTGACCTACGCGCTTGAAAAGGACGCGGATTTTATTGGCAAAAATGTTTTAATCGGGAGCGTTTCGACGGAATTCACTTTGAGTTTTCGAGGCAAGGAATATGACTTTGAAATTCCGATGCTCGGTCGCCACAATGTTTCAAATGCATTGGCGGCAATCGCGGCGGGTTATGCTTGCGGCTTGACTGTTCCCGAAGTTCAGCGCGGCTTTTCTACGTTGACAACGACTAAAATGCGTTTCGAGGTGATTCGGCGCGACGGCTTGACAATAATTAACGACGCTTATAACGCAAGCCCTGCTTCAATGCGTGTTGCTATTAAGACAGCGGCTGAAGTTTATGACGGGCGATTAATCGCGGTTTTGGGCGACATGTTGGAGCTTGGCGATATTTCGGAGCGCGTTCACAGAGAAATTGGCGCGGAGCTTGCCGAGAATAACTTTAACACGTTAGTAACTCTTGGCGAGCTTGGAAAATTTATAGCGGCGGGCGCACGTGACGCGGGCTTAAAAAATATTTACAGCTTTGACACGCACGAAGACGCTGCTAAAAAAATTTTGGAACTTGTTCGCGACGGCGATACGATTTTATTCAAGGCGTCACACGTCATGCATATGGAAAAAATTATCGAGCTGATTTAAATGAGTAAACTTGAAAAACTCCTTCAACGAATCAAAAATAATCCCAAGACTGTCCGCTTTGAGGAACTTGATAAAATACTTTTGAATGCAGGCTATGAAAAATCAC
Source organism: Selenomonadaceae bacterium (assembly GCA_017549815.1). Lineage (GTDB taxonomy): Bacteria > Bacillota > Negativicutes > Selenomonadales > Selenomonadaceae > Quinella. The sequence goes on along the minus strand of JAFYNH010000018.1, from coordinate 56,791 downwards.
AACCTCGCGGCGGTTCAAGCCATTACACATACAGGAAACCGAATAACGATCCGATAACGATTCCTTATCATAAACCTTACATTAATGAAATTTACGTTCAAGCTGTTATTCGCGCATTGAATTTATAATCTCAACGAGGAGAAATTTCTATGGAAGAAAAAATGACTTCGGAAAAGGATTTAAAATATTATGCGGCGTTGCCCTATGAAATCGTGATAATCCCTTCGCCCGAAGGCGGTTACGTCGGAACAATACCAGATTTGCCCGGTTGCATAACTCAAGGCGAAACTCGCGAAGAAGTTCTTGAAATGATAGAGGACGCAAAAATTTGCTGGCTTGAAACGGCGTTAGATTTGGGGCAATCGATTGACGAGCCTGACTTTGACAAATACAACGGGCGATTGAAATTGCGAATCCCAAAGAGTTTGCACAGGAAACTTGCGAAACGCGCAGAGTATGAGGGCGTTAAACTCAATCAGCTTGCTATTTACTTGATTTCGAGCGGCATAAATGAACAATCAACTGACGAGCGGGGTTGAATATGGAAAAAATTTTAATAGCAGGAGCAATCGCGGCGGGCGTTGTAATTTTACTCGCGCCGATTTGCATACCAATTTTACACAGATTGAAATTCGGACAGAGCATACGCGCCGAAGGTCCGAAGAGTCACCAAAAGAAAAGCGGCACACCGACAATGGGCGGAATATTTTTAATTGCTGGGATAGTGGCGGCGACGCTGATAATGGCGGAGTGGAACACGGAAATTTTCCTTGCGCTGTTCATATTGCTCGGACACTTTATCTTAGGTTTCGTCGACGATTATTTAAAAGTCGTCCGCAAGCATAATCAAGGACTTTTGGCGCGATACAAATTGGCGGGTCAAATTTTAATCGTAATCGTGACGACGTTTGTAGCGAGCGAACTTTTAACGGACTTCAGCCCGACAATTTGGATACCGATAATCAACACGACGATTAACGCGGGGAGCTTTTATTTATTGTTCATGTTGATAGTAATGGTTGGCGCATCGAATGCGGTTAATTTGACGGACGGATTAGACGGCTTGGCTTCGGGTTGCATGGCAATAGCGGCGAGTTGTTACGCGGTGATTTGCCTTTTAACGGGACATGACGACTTGGCAATCTTCTGCGCGGCGACAGTCGGAGCTTGCATAGGCTTTTTGAAATTCAACTTCCACCCCGCGAAAGTTTTCATGGGCGATACAGGTTCGCTTGCATTGGGCGGAGCGTTCGCGGCAGTCGGCATTTTGACGCGCACGGAAATTTTATTGGCAATCGTTGGATTCGTATTCGTCTGCGAGGCGTTGTCGGTAATTCTGCAAGTCATTTCGTTCAAAACGACGGGGCAACGAATATTCCGCATGAGTCCGCTACATCATCACTTCGAGCTGGGCGGCTGGTCTGAAATAAAAGTTGTCTTCGTATTCTGGACGGTCGGATTGATTTTCGGCGTGTTGGGCTTAACAATGTTATGAGGAGTCTTTTAAATGGATTTGGCAAATAAAAAAGTATTGGTAATCGGAGCGGCTCGGAGCGGCATAGCGGCGGCGAAAATTTTAAATGAAATCGGCGCACAAGTCGTATTGAGCGACAGCAAAGAAAATCTCAACATTAATCTGCGCGGAGTGGAAATAAAACTCGGCAAGCAGACGGACGAACTTTTAAACGGCGTTGATTTAATAGTTGTTTCGCCCGCCGTCCCGATTAAAATTCCGTTGCTTAAGGCGGCGACCGCGCAGGGCATTAAAATTATCAGCGAAGTCGAATTGGCTTATGACTTGGCGAAGTCTCCAATCTGCGCGGTGACAGGCACTAACGGCAAGACGACAACCGTAACTTTGCTCGGACTTTTGCTTAAGGAAAAATATTCTAAAGTCGGCGTCGGCGGGAATATCGGCGTACCGTTGAGCGAAGTTGCTTTGGCAGTCGGCGCGGGCGGCTATTTAGCGGCGGAAATTTCCAGCTATCAAATGGAGGCGACTAAAAATTTTAAGCCGCACATTTCGGCGATACTGAACGTTACGCCCGACCATTTAAAGCGGCATGGGACTATGGAAGTTTATCAGGCGATGAAGGAAAAAATTTTCGCGCAGGAGACCGCCGAAGATTTTCTGATTCTTAACTATGATGATGAACGTACTCGCGAAATGATTAACCGCGCCGCTTGTAAAGTGCTTTACTTCAGCCGAAAAGTGACGCTTGACGAAGGCGCGTTTGTTAAAAATAATTTGCTCGTGGTAAGATTCAACGGCGCAACTTATGAACTCTGTACGATTGACGAACTCGGAATCAAGGGCGGGCATAATGTCGAAAATGCTTTGGCGTCGTCGCTTATTGCCTTTCTCGCGGGCGTCGAGGCTGAAAAAATTCGCAACGTGCTGAAAACTTTTCAAGGCGTCGAACACAGGATAGAATTTGTTCGCGAGCTTGACGGCGTTAAATACTACAATGACAGCAAGGCGACCAATACCGATTCGGCGATTAAGGCATTAGAGACTTTCGCGGGGCATATTGTCTTGATAGCGGGCGGCGACGATAAGGGTACCGACCTCACGGACTTTTTAAAACTTGTCAAGGAGCGCGTCGATTATTTAATCTTAGTCGGCGATGCGGCGGCTCGATTCAAAACCTGCGCGGTTGAAAATAATTTCCCTGCTGATAAAATTCTTGAGGCGGGTTACTCAATGGAAAAAGCCGTTGAACTTGCAAAAAATATTTCTTGTCCGCCGCAAGTTGTGTTGCTCAGTCCTGCCTGCGCGAGTTTCGACATGTACAGCGATTTTGAGGAGCGAGGGCGCGACTTTAAGCGGATTGTTCAAAAATTAAAAAGCTTTTAGCTTAGAGCTGTCAGCTTTCAGGAAAAAAGGAGTTTCGTTATGTTTGCTAAAGACCATAAAGATTTAATCGTTTGGCAAAAATCTATGGACTTACTTGTTGAAGTCTATCACCTCGTCAAAAAATTACCAAAAGAAGAAACCTACGCGCTGTCAGACCAAATGCGTCGCGCTGTTGTTTCCATTCCTTCAAACATTGCCGAAGGGAGAGGGCGTTCTTCTGAAAAGGATTTTCTTCGTTTTTTGTTTATTGCCAGAGGTTCAAGAGCTGAAATTGAAACTCAACTTTTGGTTTGTCTTCGACTTAATTATCTTAGTGAATCTGAGCTTGAAACGGCATTAAATTTATCTTCCGAAATTAGTAGCATGTTGAATTCAATGATTAATAAATTATCCTTAAAGCTTAAAGCTTAAAGCTCAAAGCTTAAAAAACGAGGCAACAGCAAAGCATGAAGATAATCGTATCCGGCGGCGGCACGGGCGGACACATTTACCCCGCGTTGACGCTCATAAATGCAATTAAAAATAAACGCCCCGACGCCGAATTTTTATACGTCGGCACCGAAAAGGGCTTGGAGGCTGACATTGTTCCGAAGGCGGGCATAAATTTTACTGCGCTGAAGTTGGAAGGCGGGCTTGAACGTCATTTCACTTTGGAAAATATTTCTCGCGCCGCCAACGCCATTTGGAGTATAAAACGCGCCTCCGACATAGTTAAAGATTTTAAACCCAATGTGGTCGTCGGGACGGGCGGCTACGTCTGCGGTCCGATTCTCCTTGCCGCAAGCCTTATGAAAGTTCCCACGCTGATTCAGGAACAAAACGCGGTTGCAGGCGTCACGAATAAAATTTTGTCTAAGTTCGTGAATAAAATCGCGGTCGGCACTCAAGACGCCCTTAAAAATTTCCCCGCCGATAAGACGATTTACACGGGTAATCCGATTCGCGCAGAAGTTTTGCTGGCTAATAGGGAAGACGGGCTTAAAGAATTCGGATTCACTACCGACAAGCCCATTGTTTTAATATCGGGCGGCAGTCGCGGAGCACGAAGTATTAACGACGCGATGATTGGCGTTTTGAAGTCGGCGGCTGTGAAAAATTCTGCGCAATTTCTTCACGTCACGGGCAAGGGCGAATTCGATTCTGTCACGAGTAAATTAACCGACGTACTCGACGCGCCCAATATAAAAGTCGTGCCTTACCTCTACAACATGCCGCAAGCTATGGCTATGGCTGATTTGGCAATATTCCGCGCAGGCGCAACGGGTTTAGCGGAATTGACGGCGCGAGGAATTCCCTCAATTTTAATTCCTTATCCCTACGCGGCAGAAAATCATCAAGAATTCAATGCGCGTACACTTGTCGACGCGGGCGCGGCTCGTATGATTTTAAATAAAGACTTGACGGCAGAGCTTTTACAGAAAAATCTCGACGAACTTTTATCTTCGTCCGAAAAATTAAAGTCTATGGCGGCGGCAAGCTTATCACTCGGAAAACCAAATGCGGCAGACGAAATCGCCGACTTAATCTTAGAATTGACTTGAGGAGGATTTATCATGGCTGACAAAATCACTGTTGAAATCGAATTGGACGCCGATTTGAAGGAAGCGGCAGAGAAACTTTATACGAGTATCGGTTTGACATTATCAGAAGCAATCAGTCTTTTGGTGAAGTACAACGTCAATCAAAGCGAGGGCATTCCTGTAAATAAGCCCAAAGTTGAACACACAGAACTTTTCGGCGCGTTGGCAAAGTATGCAAACCCTGCATTAATTCCGTTTGAAAAGAGTGCATTGGAAAGGGCTGTGGTGAAAAAATATGTCGAAAGTCTTGGTTGATACAAATGTTATACTTCGCGCTCTTTTACATGACAATGAAAAACAGGCTAAACAAGCCGATGAAATTATAAAAGCCGGTGCTTGGACGTTGCCAGAAGTTTTGGCAGAAGTGGATCATGTTTTACGCACATTTTATAACGTCGAAAGAAAAGACATCGCTCGACAACTTTTTACGGCTGTGAATCTTGTCGAAGTGGAGCGCAGAGAAGTAATATTTCGCGCTATAAAAATTTTTGCCGAAACAAAACTTGATTTCGTTGATTGTATATTGGCGGCATATCATGATGTGGAAAATGCGGAAGTCTTCACTTTCGATAAAGATTTAAACAAGGTTATAAAACGGGAGGAAAAATAATTTGAAACTCGACGGCTTGAAAAAATATCACTTTATAGGAATTGGCGGCGTGGGTATGAGTGCGCTCGCTAAAATTTTGATTGAACTCGGTTGCGAAATCAGCGGCTCCGATAGCAAGGATTCTCCTACGCTCGACATGCTCAGAAATCTTGGCGCGAGAATTTTCGTCGGACATAAGGCTAAAAATATCCTTGACGAAAAGGGCAATCCTGTTGAGGCTATCGTTTGCTCGTCAGCTATTCCCGCCGATAACCCAGAAGTCGTTGCGGCTAGCAAATTTAAAATTCCTAAGCTCCACCGCTCCGACATTAACTCTTACCTGCTGAATTCGCGCAAAGGTATCGCGGTCTCCGGCTCGCACGGCAAAACTACTACGACTTCAATGATTGGTTACGTCTTGCACAGCGCGGACGTCGACCCGACAATCATTATCGGCGGCGAATCAACCGACTTGGGCACGGGCGCGGTTTTAGGCAAAAGCGATTGGCTCGTTACCGAAGCCGACGAAAGTGACGGCTCCTTTTTGACGCTCAAGCCCGCGATAGCCGTAGTTACCAACGTCGAAGACGACCACCTCGACCATTACGGCACTGTTGAAAGGATTCGCGCCGCCTTCAAAATTTTTATCGAAAATGTCAATCGCGAGTCGGGCGTTGCAGTTCTCTGCTTTGACAACGAAAATCTGCGCGACATTGCAAAGGACATCAAGCGTAAAGTCATTTCCTACGCCATTGATAACGACGCCGATTTTACCGCCCGCAACATTCGCACGACGACTAAGGGAATTATTTTTGAGGCGGTTCGCGGCGGAGAAACTCTCGGCAAGATAAATTTGTCGATTCACGGGCGGCATAACGTCCTTAACGCGCTGGCGACGATTGCAACGGCTCTTGAGGTCGGCGTAAGTTTTGATAAGATTGCCGAAGGCTTAAGCAATTTTCACGGCGCAAAGAGACGTTTCCAAGTAAAAGGGCGCGTCAGAAATATTTTGGTTGTCGACGACTACGCGCATCACCCGACTGAAATTGCCGCCACTCTTAAAGCCGCTCGCGAGACTAAGCCCCATAAAATTTTTTGTATCTTCCAGCCGCACAGATACAGCCGCACGCAACTTTTGCTTAAAGAATTCGGCAAGGCATTTCGCGAGGCGGATAATCTGATTTTGACTGACGTTTATTCTGCGGGCGAAGAAAAAATTTCGGGCGTCGGTGGCGAGTCGATTGTCCAAGAAGTTTTGAGCGCAACTAATCAAGCCGTCTCCTACATTCCTAATCGTGAAAACATTGCCGCCGCGATTAAAGACCAACTGTCACCGGGCGATTTGGTTATCACAATGGGCGCGGGCGATATTTATAAAACGGGAGATGAACTTTTGGAGTTACTCAAGGACTTTCACGAGAAAAAAATTGTCGTAGTATGCGGCGGCACTTCGACGGAAGCTGAAGTTTCGCGGCGCACAGGAAAGGCGATTGCCGACGCGCTTAAGTCTAAAAATTATAACGTCGAACTTATGGAACTTAATCCGCAGACTTTCGCCGAGACGATTCGCGAAAAAAATTGCGGCATAGTCTTTAACGCGGTTCACGGAAAATACGGCGAAGACGGACTGATTCAAGGTACGCTCGAAATGATGAAAATTCCTTACACGGGTTCGGGAGTGCTTGCCGCCGCGTTGACTATGGATAAAATCGCCACTAAACATTTTCTTAACTCAGCGCAGATTTCTACGCCTAAATTCGCCGTCTATCGTGAAGTCGACCGCAACACTGAGCTTGCCGCCGAGATTGAAAAGAAATTCGGCTTGCCCGTCGTTATCAAGGCGTCGTCGCAAGGCTCCAGTATCGGCGTCAGTATCGTCGAAAAATCTCTTGACCTTGACGAGGCGATTGAAGACGCTTTCAGTTTGGGCGACGAAATTTTGGTTGAGGAATTTATTAAGGGGCGCGAATTGACGGTTGCGGTTATGGGTAATGAGGACGACGCAGAGGCTCTGCCCGTTATTGAAATTACCACGACGACTGGTCGCTACGATTATAAAACTAAATACACTAAGGGCTTGTCGACGCACATTGTACCCGCGCAGATTCCCGACGAAGTTACCGCCGAAGTTCAAAAGTTGGCGATTGCGGCGTTCAAAATTTGCAAATGCGCGGGCGTCGCTCGGATTGACGTTATGCTTTCGGAAGAAAATATTCCCTACGTCATAGAGATTAATTCAATCCCCGGTATGACAGAGACTTCACTCGTGCCCGACGCGGCAAGGGCGGCTGGTATCGAATTCCCAGAACTCTGTGAAAAAATTTTGTCGCTCGCCGATTTTTAAAGGAGGGTTTAAAATGGCAAAGTATAAAACAAATCCAATTGACATTCCGGACGAAAATACTACTTTCTCGCCGCGTGAATGGAAATATTTTATCGAAGAAGTCAAAATGCGTGGGATAGAAAAATTTGAGCAGTGCATTAATAACGCAAAGTTTCTTGCCAAGCTCGACCGCGCTGAAGAGGAACTTGAGGCAGGTTGCGGCACAATGTTTACGTTGGAAGAATTGAGGAAATTTTAATGCCGAACGTTTTATTTTTAAATGACGCTCTTAATGACTTCATGTATTGGGCGCATAACGACAGAAAAATTCTCGACAAGATAGACACTATTCTTAACGATATCGAACGCAATGGCGCGGCTAAAGGTATCGGTAAACCCGAAAAGCTTAAGCATGAGGAAGGTTGGTCGCGCAGAATCAATGACGAACACCGCCTTATTTATAAAATCAAAGACGGAAATATTATTGCGGTCAAATCTTGCAAAGGTCATTACGACGACAAATAAAATTATGATTAAACTTTACGACACGGCGGGCTTTTGGGATTAAAAAGTGTTATAACAGGAGAAGCATTTATGAAAATAGCACTGATAACGGGCGTGACGGGGCAAGACGGCTCTTATTTGGCGGAGCTTTTGCTGTCGAAGGGCAACGAAGTTCACGGGCTTATTCGGCGACATAGCACGCCTTGCACACAACGAATTGACCATATCAACGACGCAAATTTTTTCTTGCACTATGGCGACTTGACGGATTCATCGGGGTTAAACAATTTAATTCGCGAGATACAGCCTGACGAAGTTTACAACTTGGCGGCTCAATCGCATGTGGGGATTTCGTTTGAAGTTCCTGAATACACAGCGGAGGCGACGGGCGTCGGCACGCTTAAAATCTTAGAGGCGATTCGTCAAAATAAGATTGACACGAAGTTTTATCAAGCGTCAACGTCTGAACTTTTCGGAGGCTTGCCCGAAACCGCGCCGCAATCCGAGAAAACGCCGTTTCACCCGCGCAGTCCGTATGGAGCGGCGAAACTTTATTCATATTGGATAACGGTAAATTATCGCGAGGCTTATGGTATGTTCGCCTGCAACGGGATTTTATTTAATCACGAATCTCCGAGACGCGGCGAAGATTTTGTTACGCGGAAAATTTCAATCGCGGTTGCGAAAATCTGCGCGGGCTTGCAGGAAAAATTATCGTTAGGCAATTTGGACGCTAAACGCGATTGGGGCTTTGCGAAAGACTATGTAGAAGGGCAATGGTTGATTCTTCAACAGGACAAACCCGACGATTTTGTTTTGGCGACAGGCGAAACCCACACGGTTAGGGAATTTGTTGAGGCGGCATTTGAAGAGGTCGGCATAAAAATTACTTGGAAAGGTACAGGCGTCGAAGAAAAAGGTTACTGCGCGAAAACGGGAAAACTTTTGGTCGATGTTAATCCAAAATATTTTCGTCCCGCCGAAGTCGATTTACTTTTGGGAGACCCTTCCAAAGCACAAAAAATTTTGGGTTGGCAACGCAAAGTTTCCTTCCGCGAGCTGGTTAAAATTATGGTTCAAGCCGATTTAAAACTTTACGGACGGTGAATATATGGAAAAGAATTAGAAGTTATAGGAGGAACTAAATATGAAAATTTTGCTTACGGGTTCAAGCGGCTTGGTCGGTCATAACGTTTTAGAGTCGCCTTTTAGCAAAAAATATGAACTCCTCACGCCGAGCCATAAGGAATTAGATTTGATTGATAAAGACGCGGTTTATGATTATCTGGAAAAGAATCGTCCTGATTTGGTGATACATGCGGCGGGCGTCGTAGGCGGCATAGCGGCAAATATGCAACAGCCGCTTAAATTTCTGGTTGAAAATCTCGACATGGGGCGCAACGTCATCTACGGAGCTTACCGCGCAGGTGTCAAGAAATTTATAAATCTCGGCTCCTCCTGTATGTATCCGCGCAATCATGAAACGCCCTTAACCGAAGAAATGATTTTAGCGGGAGAACTCGAACCGACCAATGAAGGCTACGCGCTTGCAAAAATTTCTTGCGCCAGAATGTGCAGTTACATTATGCGAGAAAATCCCGAATTCCAATATAAGACGCTAATTCCTTGCAACATTTACGGACGTTGGGATAAATTCACGGGCGAAAGAGCGCATATGATTCCTGCAGTCATTCAAAGGATTATTAAAGCAATCGACGACGACAAAACGGAGCTTGAGATTTGGGGCGACGGCACGGCTCGCAGGGAATTCATGTATGCAGGCGATTTGGCTGATTGCATTTGGCAAGCCGTCGAACGCTTTGACGAACTGCCTGACCTTATGAACGTCGGACTCGGCGAAGATTATTCCGTTGATGATTATTATCAAACTATTGCGAAGGTTGTAGGCTACAAGGGTACGTTTACGCATGATTTAACTAAACCCGCCGGCATGAAACGCAAATTAACCGACGTAACGCGCATGTTGAAATTTGGTTGGCGTCCGAAGACAAGTTTGGAAGACGGCATTAAATTAACGGTTGATTTTTACCGTGAACATATCGACGTTAAAAATAAAAACAAAATTGGTATTGGCTGGGCGTTTATAAGCGACACAGGTAAACGGCTTGTCAATGAAATGCTCGACGCAAACAGGTTGTCGCAAGGTACCTTTGTTCGCAAGTTTGAGAAGGAATTTGCCAGACTTCACGATCAAAAATATGGTATCGCGCTAAACAGCGGCACGAGTGCTTTACATGTCGGACTTGAGGCTTTGAAGGAGAAATTTAATTGGAAAACGAATTCCAAAGTACTTGTCCCCGCCGTAACGTTTATTGCCTCGTCCAATGCCTGTTTACACGCGGGACTTGAGCCTGTCTTTGTCGACGTTGATTCAAAAACTTATAATATCGACCCCGCGCAGATTGAGTCTAAGATTGACGGCGACACGGTGGCGGTAATGCCCGTTCATCTTTTCGGACAACCTTGCGACATGGAACCGATAGTTGCGCTTGCCGAAAAATATAATCTTAAAATTATTGAAGACTGCGCGGAGGCTCACTTTGCCACTTATAAAAATAAACCCGTCGGCAGTTTCGGCGAAGTTGCGGGTTTCAGCACTTACGTTGCACACACGATAACGACGGGCGTCGGCGGAGTTGTTACGACTAATGACCGCGAGATTATGGAAATTGTACGTTCGTTGATTGCTCACGGCAGAGCTTGCACTTGCGAGGAATGCGTAGCCTCGAATCCCAGAAAAGTTTGTCCGCTACGAACAAAAACGGAAATGGATAAACGCTTTACGTTTGTTCGGCTCGGCTACAGCTACCGAATCGGCGAGTTTGAAGGCGCGATTGGTTTAGATCAGTTGGAGCATAAGGATTTTATAATGAATACGCGCAAGGCAAATGCGGCTTATCTTACAGAAAATTTGCAGGACGTGCAGGATTATCTGCAACTGCCGCAGTATCCTGAACACGTCGAGCATTCGTTCATGATGTATCCTATTGTCGTTAAAGAAAATGCGCCGTTCACACGTTGGGAGCTTACGACTTGGCTTGAGAAAAATAATATTGAGACGCGCCCGATGATGCCGCTTTTAAATCAGCCGATTTATAAAAAATTTTTCGGCGACGTGGAAAAAGATTATCCTGTTGCCGAGTGGATTAATCATTACGGATTTTATGTGGGCTGTCATCACGGCTTGCAAAGGGAACATTTAGACAAAATTATTAGATGTATTCACGACTTTTGGAAGGAGAAATGCCGTTGAAAATAATTTTATTATCGGGCGGGAGCGGGCAAAGATTATGGCCGTTGTCAAATGACGTTTACTCAAAACAATTTCTGAAAATTTTTAAGGACGAAGAATGCATGTTGCAACGAGTCTTGAAACAAATTCGCCGAACCTGCGCGGAAGCAATAGTTACAATCGCTACGGCTAAAAAACAGGTGACACTCCTAAAAAAATATCTTGGAGATAACTTTGATTTATCAGTTGAGCCTTGTCGCCGAAATACTTTTCCGTCAATAGCTTTGGCGGCGGCTTATCTTCACGACATTAAAAGAATCTGCGCGAACGAAAATATTATAATTTGTCCCGTCGATCCTTATGTTGACGATAATTTTTTTGCGCAATTTTTATTGCTTGTCGAACAAATTTCCGACAATGCCCCGTTAATCTTAATGGGAATCGAACCGATTTATCCGAGCGAGAAATACGGCTACATTATCCCCGACACCAACGATAAAATCAGTCGCGTCAAAATGTTCAAAGAGAAACCGAATCTTATCGACGCACAGAAATTTATCGACGCGGGCGGCTTATGGAACGGCGGAGTTTTCGCTTTCAAGCTTAGTTATATTTTAGACAAGGCGCAAAAACTTTTGGGAACTTCTTCGCACGCTGAGCTTAAAGAAAATTATGACGCCCTGCCGAATATCAGTTTTGACTATGCCGTTGTCGAGCATGAGAAAAATATTAAAGTCGTCCGCTACGTCGGCGAGTGGAGAGATATTGGCACTTGGAACACGCTAACTGAAGTCCTCGAATCAAATTTTATAGGACAAGTTCAATCGGATAAAACTTGCAGAAATTTACACGTTATAAATAGCTCCGACGTTCCGATAATCTGCATGGGCTTAAAAGACGCCGTTGTTGCCGCCTCGCCCGAAGGCATTTTAGTTTCTGACAAAGTGTCGTCGAGTTTCATTAAACCGTTCGTCGAAAATTTGGACAAGCAAATTCGCTTTGCCGAAAAGTCTTGGGGAACGTTTAAAATCATTGACGCCGACGAAAAAAGCTTGACGATTAAGGTAACTTTAAATCGTGGCAGTCGCATGAAATATCATAGTCACGAGCGGCGCAACGAGGTTTGGAATTTTATAGCGGGTTCGGGCAGGATTATAATCGACGGCGAAGAAAAATTTGTCCGCGCAGGTGACAGCGTAAAAATTCCTGTCAGTTGCAAACACACTGTCATTGCCGATGAATTGATGAAAATTATCGAAGTTCAATTCGGCGAGGATATAACTGTTGAAGATAAAATTATTTGGCAGGAGATGATTTGATTGATAATCTCAAAAATAGGCGGCGGTATCGGCAATCAACTTTTTCAATATGCGGCAGGACGACGTTTGGCACATAAACTTAACACAGAATTTAAAATCGAAAAGCTCGGATATGTGGAGGGTAAATTTCCACAATTTGTCTTAGATAAATTGAATATTACATCAAGCTTTGCTTCGCCTGAAGAAATTAAACAACTCAAAAAAAATTGTGAAGGCACTTCAATTGGAATAGAAAAAAATGTAATGAACGCAAAATTTATGCCGGAAGTTTTGGATTATCCAGATAATATTTATGTTAGCGGTTACTGGGAAAATGAGAGATACTTTGCTGACATTGCTGATATTTTGCGTCAAGAATTCACGTTAAAACAACCGCTCGGCTCAATAGCTCAAAATTGGAAAGAAAAAATTCTTGCCGCTGATTGCTCGGTATCTTTGCATGTTCGTCACGGCGATTTTATTCAGAATTCAAAGTTTCCAATGTTCGCGATTCTGCCGCTTGATTACTACTATGAATGCATAGAGATTTTGAAACAACAGTACAAAAATCTTACGCTGTTTATCTTCTCAAATGATTTGCAGTGGGTTAAAGAAAATCTGCGTGCGGGCGTACCAATGGAATTTGTTGAGGGAGAAAATTTACAAGACGTTGAGGAAATTTATTTGATGAGCTTTTGCAAGCATAACATTATTGCCAACAGTACGTTCAGTTGGTGGGGTGCATGGCTTAATCAAAATCCTGATAAAAAAGTTTTCGTGCCAATTCCGTCTTCTATCTTAGGAACTAAAGAAACTTACCGTCATTTTTCGGCTGAAAGAAATGAAAATTCCCCGTTCGATTCTGACAGGTGGATAAGAATTCCATTTGACTTAAATAATCAATCAGCGAGCTTTACAATTCACCCTTATTTTTCCATTTTGCTTGTTGTGAACAATAACATTGATACAATCGTCGAAAGTTTGAACACCATAATCGGACAGGATTATAAATTTTTTGAGCTTATTATAATAGACAACGCTTCGACTGATGACAGTGGCAAAATTTGTAAGCAAGTCGCTAAAGAATACGACAATATCACATTAATAAAACTTCATGACAAAGTTCAAAACGAAGCCGCGTGGAACAAAGCCCTTGATGTTGCCCAAGGTGATTTTATTTTGTTTTTAAAAGGGAACGACAGAATTCTTGTAAATACAATCTCTTATTTTTGTTTAATGCAAGGGAAACGGGATGTTTTCAATTCCGTATCTTGGCTCAAGGAAAATGAACAAGGCGACATTAGCATTAACGATAAAAAATTCAGCATGGAGCGTATTTCTGCGTTTCAGAACCTAGATGGAATTTTTCATGGGAAATTAGATAAGCTGACGCTTTTAAGAATCTTAACAAATAACGAAGTTTTTCCGCCTTTAGAGACGATGATTTTCAAACGTAAATTTCTCATGGAAAATAAAATCAGATTTAACGAAAAAATCGGCGCGGACGCGGAACTCCTTTTTACTCTCGACGCAATGTTTCAGACCGATGAAATTATTTTTACGTCGACGCCCTGTTACGTTGCGCCAAAAGACGAAATTCAAAGCTAAAATAGCCCGCATAAAAATTTTAAATCTGTCGTTAGCGCGGCAGATTTTTTTTCGTGCATATGGTACAATAGCTAAAAATTTTTTTGTAAGGGAGTGATTTATATGTCTGTCGGAAAATTTATGTTCATATGCTCAATGGGCTTGCTAATGAACTTGCTCGGCTCTTTTTTGGTAAAAATTTTTAACCTACCAGTTTTTCTCGACACGAGCGGCACAATTTTTATCGCGGCATTGGGCGGCTACATGCCCGGCATTACAATCGGATTCCTGACGAATCTTTTTAAATCTTTTTTCGATCCAATTCAAATGTATTTCTGTTCTGTCAGCGTACTCATTGCAATTCTTACAACATATTTTGCCCGCAAAGGTTTTTTTAACGACTTGCGAAAAGCATTAATCCTCGTTCCCATGCTGACGCTTTTGGTCGGCGGCTGTGCAATATTGATAGAATTTTTTGTGGAAACGACGAGTTTTCTTCAAATGGTCGGCACATTTCAGTTGAACTTCGTCGAAAATCTTTTATACGAATTCCTAGACAAAACAGTTTCGATTATGTTGGCGTTCGCCTTAGTGCAAAAGGTGCCCGCGCCGATAAAGCGTTCTTTCCGCTTGCTGGGACAAAGACAAGCTCCTTTATCCGACGAAATACGAGCCGAAGTTTACAAGGAAAATGATTTATTAACGGCTTCACTTCGGACGAAAATGCTTTTAATCTTAATGTTGAGTGCGTTTTTCGTCTCATTCTCGATTGCAGTTATCAGCTGTTTACTTTTCAGAAGTGCGACCGTAAATGACCGTATAAAAGCCGTTGACGGAATAGTTTCAGTCGTGCTTAATGAACTCGAACCTTCCAAAATCGACGATTACATAAAATATGGACGCGATTCCAAAGATTACAGGGACGTTGAACAAAAACTTTACGGCATAAAAAATAGCAGTATTGAAGTAAAATTCCTTTACGTGTACAGATTTACGGAGGAAGGCTGCCAAGTTATATTTGACATCAATACTGCGAACTTGACGGGGGACAAACCTGGAACTTTTATTGATTTTGAACCCTCTGTTCTCAAGTACAAAGACGATTTAATTATAGGCAGACCGATTCCGCCGATAATTACCGATGATAAATACGGCTATTTGATGACGCTTTACAAGCCGCTTTATGACAATGTGGGCAAATGCCAATGTTATGCGGCAGTTGATTTCTCAATGGACACGCTCACGGAATACACACAGAGCTTTATCGCGCAGTTGCTAATTTTATTCGCGGGCTGTTTTGTTTTTATTTTCGTACTCGGCTTGTGGTTTGTCGATAACAATATAGTTATGCCGCTGAACACAATGGCTTATTGCGCGAAAAATGTTTCCTACGACAATCCTGACGAGCGCAAGAAAAGTATTGAACGAATTAAGAGCTTAAAAATTAAGACGGGCGACGAGATAGAAAATTTATATGCCGCCTTGATTCAATCTTCGGATAATATTTCTAAGTACTTAGAGAGTTTGCAGATTGCCAAGATACAAGTTGAGAACATGAAGGTTAAAGTTTACGCTATGGACGAATTGGCGAACACGGATTCTTTAACGGGCATAAGGAACAAGACCGCCTACGCCACTACGATTGCCAAGCTTGACCAGCATATTGAGGACGGCGACGCGGAATTTTGTATCGTTATGGTTGACGTAAACTTTTTAAAGAAAGTCAATGACAACTACGGGCACGAGCGCGGCAACGAGTATTTGATTAACGCCTGCAGGTTGGTTTGTTCGGTATTCGGCACGGAGCATGTTTACAGAATAGGCGGCGATGAATTTGTCGTTGTAATTTCGGGCGATAAGGTTTCGCTTTGTAGATATTTCGTCAAGCAATTTCAAATGGAAATGGATCGCAAGAATACAAATGAGTTGCTTGAGCCTTGGGAGAAAATTTCGGCGGCAGTCGGCATTGCGTTTTATGATAAAGAAAAAGATAAAAGCGCGGACGAAGTATTCAAGCGGGCGGATGCGCTTATGTATCAAAACAAGTTAGCGATGAAAGCCCAGAGAACCGATTGATAAAAAAATTTCTGTCGCTTGCGGGCGGCAGATTTTTTTTGATAAGTATGAAAAATTTCCTGCGTATGATATAATCGCGAAAATTTTATAAAGAGGGAGAGATTTTATTGGACTCCTCGAAAAAGATTTACCGTGATTCGCTGTTCCGAGATTATTTCAGGGATAAAGAAAATTTCGTTCAACTTTGCAATGTGGTGACGGGTTTGAATTTGAAAGCGGAGCAACTCAGCGAAAATAATGTTGATGATATTTTATTCAGCAACCTTCGTAATGACGTTTCATTTAGTGCGGGAGAAAATTGTTTTGTATTCTTCGAGCACCAGAGCACGCGGAATTTTAATATGCCGCTCCGAATGTTATTCTATCTGTCATTGCTTTATCGCGGTTCGATTAAAGAGGATTTGATTTATCGGACAAGGATCATCAAATTACCTGCGCCGAAGTTTTTTGTTTTCTACAATGGCAAGGAACCTTGTCCGGAAGAGAGTACCTTGAAACTTTCGGATGCTTTTTCCATGACGGGCGACGTCGAATTGACGGTTAAAGTTTACAACATTAATTACAACAAAAATTTTAATTTGATTCGCGAATGTCGTTCCGTACACGATTACAGTTGTTTTATTGACAGGGTCGCGTTTAATCTTAAAATTGGTATGAGTCGCGACGAGGCGATTATTTCCGCTATGAAATGGTGCATAGAAAACGACGTTATGCGTAATTATTTATCGGCACATATGAAGGAGGTATTTTTTATGGTAAACCTTATTTGGAATGAGGAAGACGCCAAAAGGTCATACATAGCTCAAGGTCGCGAAGAAGGTTTGGCTGAAGGTTTGGCTGAAGGCGAACGCATAACCACACTTAAAAATATTCGTAACTTGATGGTCAATTTTCATTTGACAGCAGAGGCGGCAATGAGCGCGTTAAGTATTTCGCTTGAAATGCAAAGAGAACTTGCGCCTTTAATTTAAAAAATTTTTACAAAGAGGAGCTCGCTAATTGCAATTACTTTACAACTTTGCGGCGATACTCGTCGTGATATTAATAATTCCGGTGTTCATGATTCGTTCGATAAGAGAGCGGGGCTTTGTGGAGCGAATCAAACAGAGTTTCGGATTTTTCCCGAAGGGCGCACTCGACCCTGTGGCGAAAAAAAATTGTATCTGGGTACATGCGGCGTCGGTCGGCGAAATTGTGGCGACAAGTCCGCTGATAAAAGAATTCCGCCGCGAGTTCCCGAAGTCGCCAATATTAGTTTCGGTAGTGACGACAAGCGGCTACGAAATGGCAAATCGAATCATCAAAGACGCGGACAGCATAATTTATTTCCCGTTGGACTTGCCGTTTATATCGGAGTCGGTGTTCAAAAAAATTTTCCCGCGAGTTTTTCTGAACGTCGAGACGGAACTTTGGCCAAACTTTTTAAAGGCGGCGCGAGAAAATCAAGTACCTGTCATGATGGTAAACGGGCGCATTTCGGAAAAGAGCGTTAAGCGTTATAAGTACATGTTTTCGATTCTGCGCGACATGATAGGCACGGTGAAACTTTTCGCAATGGCGTCATCGGTCGACGCGGGCTTTGTCAAACAGCTTGGAGCACCGCCCGAACTCGTGACTGTCACGGGCAACACGAAATTTGATCAGACTTATACTGACGTGACTGACGAACAGCGCAGAAAAATTCTGTCGGACATGGGCTTGACGGACGCTAAGGAAATTTTTTTAGCGGGCAGTACTCATCGCGGCGAAGAAAATTTTGTACTTAAGGCGTTCAAAGCGATTCGCGAAAATCACCCGAAGGCGCGTCTTATTATTGCTCCGCGTGAACTTTTGCGGACTCGTGAAGTCGTCGCGCTATGCAAGGCGGCGGGCTTTACGGTTGGCACTCGGACAGAATTACAAAAACGTCCGCCCGCGAACGAAGATATTATTATCCTTGATACAATCGGCGAACTCGGACAGGTTTACAGCGTCGGCAACGTGATTTATGTCGGCGGCAGTTTGATTTCGCACGGCGGGCATAATATCCTTGAACCGGCGGCGCACGGCAAGGCGATTATCGTTGGACACCACATGGAAAATTTTAAGGACTTGCACGCGCTGTTTAAAAATCGCAACGCTTGTATCACGGTTAATAATGATGATGAGCTTGCCGCGCAGGTTAAAAAACTTTTCGACGAACCCGCTGAGCGTCAACGCCTTGAGGAAGAAACGATTAAAATTGTTCATGAAAATCGCGGCGCGTCGAGGAAGTCTGCAGTACTTTTGCGGGAAATGTTGACAGAGTATGAGGCTAAAGAAAGTGCTCGACGCCTTCGCACGACGGAGAAAATTGAAAACGTTCAAACATATTTCCTAAAGCTGATTCATGATGAAGAAGTTCGCGGAGCCTTTACGCCGCTGATAATTTTTGTTTTATATCTCGGCTCGCTGATTTATCGTGGGTTGGTTGATTTGCGCTTGCTCGGCTATGAACTGGGCTTTTCGGGCAAGGAGCGATTGAATTGCTTTGTTATAAGTCTAGGAAATATCACGGTCGGCGGAACGGGCAAAACTCCGACGGCTCAGCGATTGGCTAAAGAAATTCATGACATGGGTTATCGCGTCGTAATTTTGAATCGCGGTTATCGGGCGAAGTTTAAAGGCGAAGTCGGTATAGTCTCGGACGGGAAAAATTTAAAAATGGACGCGACGCAGGCGGGCGACGAAGCCTATATGTTGGCTAAACATTTGCCGGACGTGCCAGTATTAATCGGCGCAAGGCGGGCGGTTACTGGACAATATGCGATAGAAAAATTCGGCGCGGAAGTTGTGATTCTGGACGACGGTTATCAACATTGGCAAGTTATTCGCGACTTCGATATTTTACTGATAGACGCGGTTTCCCTTTTCGGCAATGGCTATCTTTTGCCGCGTGGGATTTTGCGTGAATCTATGTCGCATATAAGCCGCGCAGATGTTTGCTTAATGACGAAGGTTGACCAAGCTCGCGAAGGCTCCTGCGATTTGATTCGTGAAACCGTTGCAAGATATAATTCTTCCGCGCAGATTGTAGAGAGTATTCACAGACCGCGTTGTCTGATACCGATTGCGAATTGGGCAACTGATTTGGCGGGCGAGGGCGTTCCCGTCGAGGTAATTTCTAAAAGAAAAGTTATGGCTGTCTCGGCAATCGGAAATCCCGCGTCATTTGAACGGACGTTAAGAGATTTAGGCGCGGAAATTATTTCGAGCTTGCGTTATCCCGACCACCACGATTATACAATTATGGAAATGGAAGATATTTTGCGGCGGGCGGATTCATTCGCGGCGGAGATGATTGTCGTTACGGAAAAGGACGCCGTTAAAATTCCTGAAGAAGTGGCGCGGGAAAATTGGAACATACCGATTTACGTTATCTGCGTCGAAGTAAAATTTCAGACGGGCGCGGAAGAATTTCATGAGGAATTACGTCGCCGACTTGAGGCAAAGATTAAAGGTGGCTGTTAGTGAATTCAAAATATATCAAGAAACTGCAAGTTAAGTGCAAATAAGGAGGAAAAATTTTTATGAAAACTATTTTGACGGGCGACAGACCTACGGGCAAACTTCATCTCGGACATTACGTCGGGAGTCTTCGCGAGCGTGTGAGGCTCCAGAATTCGGGCGAGTTCGACGAAATTTATATCATGATAGCCGACGCGCAAGCTTTAACCGACCATGCGGGTACTCCCGCCAAAGTTCACGAAAATATTTTGAACGTCGCGTTGGATTATTTAGCAGTCGGGCTTGACCCTGCGAAGTCTACGATTTTTATCCAGTCGCAAATTCCCCAGCTCTTCGAGTTGACGGCGTACTATATGAATATCGTCACCGTTTCGCGCCTTGAACGCAATCCGACTGTTAAGGCTGAAATCGCTCAAAAAAATTTCGAGACGAGTATTCCCGCCGGCTTTTTATGTTATCCCGTCAGTCAAGCGGCAGATATTACGGCATTCGACGCGAATGTTGTACCAGTCGGCGAAGACCAAGCTCCTATGCTTGAGCAGACGCGGGAGATTGTCCGCAAAATGCATGAACTTTACGGCGAAGGAATTTTGGTTGAGCCAGAAATTTTCTTGCCGAGCAATAAGGTTTGTTGCAGACTGCCCGGCGTCGACGGCAAAGCTAAGATGAGTAAGACTTTGGGCAACTGTATTTATCTGAGCGATGACAGCAAGACGGTTGCGGCGAAGATTAAGGACATGTACACCGATCCGACGCACATTAAAATTTCCGACCCCGGACATATTGAGGGCAACGTTGTCTTTACGTATCTTGACGCCTTCGCGACGGATAAAGAAAAAGTCGCCGAGCTTAAGGAACATTATCAACGCGGCGGGCTTGGAGACGTTGCAGTTAAAAAATATCTGCGCGAAATTCTGGAAGAAATTTTGGAGCCTATTCGCCGCCGTCATGCCGAATACGAGGCGCGTCCCGATGAAGTTATGGATATTCTTAAAGAAGGCACTAAAAAGGCTCGCGCTAAAGCGTCGCAAGTTTTGAACAGAGTTAAAAGAGCTATGAAGATTGATTATTTCAACGTGTAAGGAGTTCTCTATGAAAAAATTTTTAAGTCTTGTTTTAATCTTAATGTTTATTTTATCGCTGACAGCCTGCGCGGACGCGGCGAAGAAATCAAAAATAAAATTCAACAAGAAACAACTCAAGAAGATTGAACTGGTTGAATCACCTTCGCACGGGGAGCCGATGATAATTCTGCGCGAAAATTATTCTGACGTACCGATAATGGGCGAGGCGGTCGCCACTCAAGCGCAAATGGTTAATTACATCAACAAACGCAATCCGAATCCAAAACTTAATTGCTCAGTCGAAGAGCTTGTTCATTTATATTACGTCGAGGCGGAGCGCGAAGGAATCCGTCCCGACATTGCAATTTGCCAAGCGATAAAGGAAACGGGCGTTTGGAATTACGGCGGCGATGTTATTCCCGAACAGAATAATTATTGCGGGCTTGGTACGACGGGCGGCGGCGTCAAAGGCGAATTTTTTGCGACTCCTCAGCTAGGAGCAAGGGCGCATATTCAACATTTATTGTCTTACACTTCAAAGCGTCCGCCGAAAGTTGAAGTCGTCGACCCGCGCTATGAGTTAATAAAAAAATTCCGTCCGCAGATTTTCGGCAAGCTGACTAAGTGGACGGATTTAAACGGCGTTTGGGCGGTGCCGGGCAATCATTACGGCGAAGATATTTTGAATTTGTGGATGCAGGCGCAAATGCCCGACGGTTCCGACGCCTCTTTGGACGCGGCGAACTTGAAAGTTTTGCTTGAAGACGATAAGGCGGCAGCGTATGTTTATCGCGGAATTGTAAACTTTGAGCGCGAAGATTTTTATGGTTCGGCGGACGATTTTCAAGCGGCGTTGGACGTTGAGTCCGAATTAAAAGAAGCTCTTTTCGACCTTGCACTCGCGCAGGAGAAAATTAATAAGCTCGACGACGCCATTAAAACTTATGACACGCTCCTTGCCATTGACGAAAAATTTGTTGACGGCTGGTATAATCGCGGGCGTTTGAAACTTGCCAAAAACGACTTTAAGGGCGCGATAAGCGATTATGAATCTTCGCTGGCGATTGAGACGATTAACGCCGACGCTTACAACGACATTGCCTTAGCCTATTTCCGCCAAAAGAATTACGAGGAAACTTGGAATTACATTCAAAAAGCCGCCGCGCAGAGTACAACTAATGCAGTCGTCAAAGAAAATTACGAGAAATTCGCGGCTTGCGTCAAAGTCAAGAAATAATTTTGGAGGAATAAATTTATGGCTTTTTCAATGAAACGCTCGCCGAACGACGAGAAACTTTTCCATAATATTTATGGCAATGAAGAAAATATTTTCACGCTTGGTAGGGGTTCTTGCACAAGTACTTTTGACCTTCCTCTTCAATTTGGAAAAATGAATGTTCTTGGCGGACGTTTTTGTTCTCTTGCAAATGGAATTTATTTTTCTATGGGCGGCAACCATTCAATGAAAAGCGTCACAACTTCTCCACTCGATGTTGGCTTTGTTGTCAAAGATATTTTCGGGAAAGTTCGCCCTGAACTCAAACCAATTCCAAACGTTCGTAAACAACACTATCAAATTATTTTCGGACATGATGTTTGGATTGCCAAAAGCGCAACTATTATGGGTGGTGTAAAAATTGGCACTGGTGCGGTTATCGGAGCAAATGCCGTTGTCACTAAAGATGTTCCGCCTTATGCAATCGCGGTCGGAAATCCTGCGCAGGTCGTTAGGTATCGCTTTGACGAAGAGACGATTAGGAAATTGCTCGCCGTCAAGTGGTGGAATTGGGATTTGGAAAAAATCGCCGATAATTTCCCGCTCATGAATGACGTTGAAAAATTTTTGGAGATGCATTATTTGCCCGAACTTGAAGAATTTCCCGAAGATGATTTCAGTAAACAAATTATGAACTGCGCGGGAAATATTTATCATTTTATTCCCGACTTTGAGGCGCAGAATCCGCTGTGGCTTAAAGTCGTACAAGATTTTCAAAAAGCAAAATTGAAAAATGCTACACTCGTGATTTGGCTCCCTAAAGATTCGACGGAAGAAAATTCGCAAGCTGTGACTGAAGCGATTGGCAACAGCAAAAATATTCTCACATTCAAACACGACAAAAATTTTTCGCCCGCCGCATTGAGGAAAGCTACGCATTTTATTACGACACGTGAGATGACGACGCTTGAAGCTCTGGATTACCTTTGGGACACAGACGTTAAAATAATCTCCGCACTCGACAACGGAATTTTTTCTATGTAGACAATTTTGGAGGCTGATAATTTGAAATTTGCAAAGCGCATGGGGAATTTCGGCGAAGGCATTTTTGCGAGACTTGCCGCTATGAAACAGCAAAAAATTTTATCGGGCACAGAAGTCATTGACTTATCAATCGGTGCGCCGAATATTCCGCCGCCTGCGCATGTCATGAAAGTTTTATCAGAAGAGGCTCTTAAGCCCGAAAATTACGTTTACGCCATAACCGATACCCGCGAACTTTTGAACGAAGCCGCAGATTGGTATCGTCGCCGCTACGGGGTTGAAATTGATCCTGCGTCGGAAGTTTGTTCGTTATGGGGTTCGCAGGAAGGATTGTCGCACATTGCCCTAACGATAATTGACGACGGCGATTTAACTTTGGTGCCCGACCCGTGTTATCCAGTTTTTGCGGACGGCGCAAAGCTTGCTGGCTCGGAGATTTTCTTCATGCCGCAACTTAAGGAGCACGATTATATTATTCAGCTTGACAAAATTCCTCGCGACGTTGCCGAGCGTGCAAAATTTATGGTCGTCTCTTATCCTAACAATCCGACAACTGCAACCGCGCCCGCCGACTTTTACGAACGCCTTGTTCACTTCGCTAAGAAAAATAATATCATCGTCCTGCACGATAACGCCTATAGCGAATTGATTTTTGATGGCTCGCAAGGCTTGAGTTTCTTAAGCTTTAAGGGCGCGAAAGATGTCGGCATCGAATTCAATTCCCTGTCGAAAACTTATGGTATTGCGGGAGCGCGTGTAGGCTTTTGCTTAGGCAATAAAGATGTTGTCAAGCACGTCAAACTTTTAAAAAGCAATATTGATTACGGCTTGTTCTTGCCAATTCAAAAGGCGGCGATTGCGGCTTTGCGAAGTCCTCAAGAAGTTATTGACAACACGCGCAAGGCTTATATCGAACGCATAGACGCGCTGATTGACGGATTGAACGCGGCGGGCTGGCATATGGATAGACCAAAGGCGACAATGTTTGTTTGGGCTCCAGTCCCGAAAAACTTTGCCACGTCAGAGGAATTCGTTAAGACTTTGCTTGAAAAAGCCAATGTCATGGTGACGCCCGGCTCGGCGTTCGGCAAAAGCGGTGAAGGTTTCGTAAGAATGGCTCTCGTTCAAACTGCCGACACTATGAAACAAGTTGCCGCGCAGATTAAAGCGACTATCGAACTATAAAAAAAATTTGCGACCCGCTCGATTGAGTGAGTCGCTTTTTTATTAACGTTGACGCATGAATTTTTTCTGATATAATTTCTTCAATGCCGCTCCCTTGACGGCGGTAAGCTTACGCTTGAGGAGGGAGGTGATAACATGTTAGAGATTCTCACCCAGATCGGCATAGACGTCGTTGCGATCGTGGTCGGCGGGCTTATCCTCGATTACATCATCAACAAACGTCGCTAATCGGCAGATCTCTGACTCTAGGTGCCCATGACAATCGGATTCGCTAACCGATTAGGCAAAAACGAAGCCCCCGCGCAGTTCGCTACTCTGTGCGGGGGTTATTCGTTTGTGATAATATGCTAGAACTGCGATTCTCACCCAATGCAGTTGTTGCCTTAAATCAACGCGCTAAATCTACCACACAATCAACTTTTTGTCAACGCCTCGTAACGTTTTAGCAGTTCAACGGCGATTTTCGGCTCGTCGTCCAAAATATTTTCCAAGCCATATGCTTTTGCGACTGCCAAATCGTTTTTTTTATGCGCCTCGCGTAGTTCATACGGCATTGTTATTTCGTCATACAGCTCAGCAAGGCTAGAATCGGGAAATTTCGCCCGAATGTCTAAAATCAACTGCGCACTCGCCTCAATTGCATTTTTCTGATTATCAGTCGGCTCTACCCAGATAAAATTGTTGTAAACCACATCTTTAGAGTAGCGATAGTCCGATTTAAGCCGTCCGCCGACCGTTCGCAGCCATGTCATATGTAGCGAACTCGTTAATACTCCAAATTCATACTTCGTTGCCTTCGGAATGACTAAAACTAAATCGCTGACGATTATATCAGGCGTCATAAAGCCAATCGGCACATATCGGCGGCGTTCAGAACTTACACACGGAACTAAAAGATAATTTGTCGTTGGTTGACGAATTTCGGCGAATCGCGTCGGATTATCGGCAAGTTTTCTTGTAGCGGCTCTTTTACTCGCTAAACGAACGTCACGAACATTTTTAACGCGCTCATAAACCAATGGCATAGATTTTAATTCTTTAGGCGAACAATCGACCAGCCACAGACAATATCGGAGCTTGCCATTGATAAATTCGTCCGCGCCGAGTATTTGACGGATATATTTTTCTGCCGCAGGTTCACGCTTTAGAAATTCGGTAAGTTCTTCTGGCTTAAATAAAAAATTGCCGCCGTCAATGGGTGTACTGCCTTTATTCATCTGCGTAACGAAGTCTTGAATATGATTAGGTCGGCTATCGACAAAAATATCGGGCGCGTCGAGTAAATAGGCGTTGATATTAGCCGCGCTGATTTTTTTATCGCCGTCGAAGATAATTTTGGGCTTAATATTATGAGCGGAGCTGAAACCGACGATAACGCAATGCACATGCGCCTTTTGAGTTGATTCGGAGTTCCAAATAAAAGTTCTGTGAGCGAAGTCGATATGATTGCCCGCCGCGAAGAGATTTTTCCAAAGTCTGGTGACGGTTTCGCCCTGCGTAATGGAATTAGTGGCGACGAAGGCGGCTCGGCAGGTTGAATTGCGCATAAAATCGGCGGCTTTCTTAAACCAGCCCGCCACGTAGTCGAGATTCTTAACTTTAGGGAAAATATTTTGCATATCGGCTTTTTGAGCGGCAGATTGATAAGTGAAACCGACGAAGGGCGGGTTACCGATGATGAAATTAGGTTGCGGGCAGATATTTTGCCAATCGAGATGGAGAGAATTACCTTCGACGATGTTTGAATAGGATTTTAGGGGCAGAAAATCCAAATCGTGATGAATAATGGCTTGAGTTTCTTGAATCATTTGTAGTTCGGCGATCCAGAGAGCGGTTTGAGCGACGGCGACGGCGAAATCGTTAATTTCGATGCCGTAGAACTGGGAGATAGAAACTTTAATGGGGTTAGAGAGTTCGCCGAGCTGAATTTGGGAGCCGAAGAGTGATTTAAGTATTTGATTTTCGATTCTGCGTAGCGAGATATAAGATTCGGTCAAAAAATTGCCTGAACCGCACGCGGGGTCGAAAATTTTGATTTCAGCGAGCTTATTTTGTAGTTGGAGCAAAAAATTCTTGCGTTTGGAGCCGCGATTTACAAAATCCGCTATACTGAATTTCGTAAGTTGAGCTTTTAAGTCGTCCAAAAAGAGCGGGTCGATGACTTTATGAATATTTTCAACGCTGGTGTAGTGCATACCGCCTGCACGACGGGTAGCGGGGTTGATAGTTGATTCAAAAACTGCGCCGAAGATAGTCGGAGAGATACCAGCCCAGTTGAAACCGCTGCTAGCCTCTTCGAGCAGGAGAGTTTTAATTTCGGGCGTGAAGTTAGGGATTTCGATAGCTCCCGCGAACAGTCCGCCGTTCACATAGGGGAATTTTTTCAATGTGTCGTCCAAATAGGGGTCGCGCTTATCAATCGGGGTGTTTAGGGTGTCGAAAAGCAGAATTAAATCTTGCCGAATATTTCTGGAGCCTTGCAACCAGTCGCGGAAGATTTTATGCTTACCGAAAATGCCGGCTGATTCGGCATAGAGACAAAAAACAAGTCTCACACAGAGTTTGTTAAGGCTTGCAAGGGAATTTTCGTTATTTGGGTTGATATATTGGCTGTGAAGGGCGTCGTAGAGTTTGCCGACGATTTCGCCCGCTTTCAAGCTCAATTCTAGTTCGACGCGGAGTTTATTTTTGTTTTCGTCGATAAGGAAGTCCAGCAGATGATATTTACTCGGCAACTCTTCCAAAAGAATTTTTATCGGCGGCTCCAACGTTTCCATGTCATAGATTAGGAATTCGGCGAAGTTACAAACGACAATCCAGCGCGGGCGCATTGAATATGGCAAAGAACTGCCGTAGCGTTGCGCCTGTTCGTAAGGAGTGAGAGTCGAGCCGTCGGATTGTGATTTTCCCTGCGTAATGTCCTCCGAAATAGATTTTTGTTCGATGATAACTTTGGTGTCAGGTAAAAAGGCGTCGATGAAACTGGTATGCTTAAGTTTTACTGGCACTTCAAAGCGAATGAACTTTTCTGGCTCAGAGACGCCCAAAACGTCCCGCAGAAAGCTTAACCAGAAAGAATGAGTTTCGCCTTTCTCGTAGCCGCGACCCGACCATTGCGCGATAAATTTTTTTACGTCGTTCATAATAAACCCTCACAGACATTAAATAAAGTTAAATGTGTTCGTGTTGATTATAACAGCGGCAACGAGTTTAGAAAAGTTCGGGATGATTCTGCAGGCAAATCTTTTATTCCAAATCAAGCAGGGGTGACATTTTGGAACCCCCTTGCTTTGTGAAACGCTGTATAAGATAATAATAAAAACCCGCTACGGAACAGGAGGAAACAATGAAGAAAATATTTACAACAGGTTGCTTTGTCGGTGAGAAACTGAAGAAATCTATATTTTTCTGCGGAATTCCCTATGCAAAGCCTCCTGTCGGCGAACTTCGTTGGAAAGCACCGGAGCCGTTGCCCGAAAACTCATGTCAGATTTATCCGCTCCGACCTGCGATGGAAAATTGATTCCATTAGACGTTTACGCCGCTTATCAAAAAGGAATTGCTTCCGGCGTTGAATTTCCGGTTGACATTGCAAGCAACGAAATACACGTTTACAAATCCTTTGTCGGAAATAAAAAATATGAAAATGCCGTAACCGGAGAGACGGATAATTTTCTAAAATACATTGAAACCAACTATCCTGACGAAGCAAAAGCCATGAATGCCTATATCGAGGAGCAAACAAGACGAACTTCGGCTTTGGAAGCAAAAAAGACAGTTATTGAGCAAGCCTACATATTGAGTACTTATCAATATGCGAAAAAACTGGTTGAGAGTGGCAACAAAGTTCATATTCTTTACTGGGATGTAAAACCGCTTATCGAAAATCTCGGTTCATGAACCGTTGATGTGTTGGCTGCATTTTTGAGCAACAACAAGGCGGCGCAGATGTATGGAAACGTGCTGAATCAGGATATAGCCAAGACGCTACAGAATTTGTTCCAAAAATTTATAAGCGGTAAAGAACTGAAGCTATTCAACAACGAAATTAAAGGCATCAATGCGATAGACTGGAAAGAATTTCCGCAGACGCTTATTGTTTCCGAGAAGGCGTTTCGATGCGAGCGGATTACTGACAAGCTGACAGAAGTCAATGGTTTACTGAAGATTTTAGAAAAATATCTTCCATCATGGTGAAAGTAAACTTATTTTTTTCTGTTCGGATTGAATCGACAAGATAAGGAAACAAAGAGCCGCTGTAAATTTGGCGGCTTTTCGTTTTATATCCGTTTTTGTTTTTGAGTTTATTGATTGACGCCAAATTTAGTGGAATCCTTTAAGCAAGCATGGAAAACAGTTCATTATTCTGTATCTGCACACTTCGTACATTTATGTGCTGTGTGATATAATCCGAATCAAGAATTAAAGATAAAAACAGAAGTTTTTATGGCAGAACAAATTCTTGTTAAATTCTCCACTGGTAAAATGTCGAGAATCGTGGACTTGCCCGCCGCTTAACATTACTTTCAGCGGATTCCCTAAGACGTCGACGACGGCATGAATTTTTGTAGTAAGACAACCGCGACTTTTGCCTATTGATTCTTCTTTGGAGCCTGCCGCCTGATGCACTTTGATTATCGTACTGTCTACCGACACATTTTCAAGCGGTTTTCATTTTTTATGGTTGAAAAAACTTCCCGTGCCAATTATACTTGCGCGGGAGGTTTTAAATTTGGATACTAAAAAATTATTTCGAGGCTTTTGGACACTGTTCAAAGGCTATTGGTCATCAGAAGAAAAGTGGAAGGCTCGCGGTTTGCTCGCTTTCGTGATTTCACTCAACTTCGCTATGGTTTATCTGCTCGTCCAACTCAATGAATGGTACAATACCTTTTATAACGCCTTGCAAAACTACGAAGCAGACAAATTTTGGTCGTTAATCGGCGAATTCAGCGCGATTGCCTTCACTTACATCGTTATTGCTGTCTACGCTGTCTATTTGCGGCAAATGTTGCAGATAAAATGGCGAACTTGGATGACCAATAACTATTTAAGCGCGTGGATGGGTAATCAAACCTATTATCGACTTCAGGACGCGGCTGATAACCCAGATCAGCGTATTTCCGAAGACATCGGGCAATTCGTCAACTTATCGCTCGGTTTAATCATCGGATTCCTAAAACAACTGACTACTTTGGCAGCATTCGGCGTAGTTCTTTGGGAATTAAGCGGCTCATTTACTTTTAATCTCGCCGGAACCGAAATAATCATTTACGGCTATATGTTTTGGTTCTCATTCGTCTATTCGGGCGTCGGAACGTTCCTTGCCCATAAGGTCGGACGTAAATTAATCAGTTTGAACTTCGACCAACAAAAATATGAGGCAGATTTCCGTTTCAGCATGATGAGAGTTAGGGAAAATTCGGAAAGCATAGCCTTTTATCGCGGCGAAGCGGCTGAAATGGAAGGTTTTAACCTAAAATTCTCTAACGTCATAAAAAATTACTGGCAACTCATGAAAAAAACTAAGCACTTAAACTTCTACGTAAACGGCTACGGACAATTAGCTATAATCGTGCCTCTAATCATGGCTGCACCTCGTTATTTCTCTAAAGAAATTCAACTCGGCGGACTTATGCAAATATCATCGGCATTCGGGCGCGTTCAGGACGCTTTAAGCTATTTCGTCGATTCATACGACACTTTAGCGAGTCTCGCGGCTGTAATTAATCGTTTAGCCGGATTTACAGAGCATATTGACGAAGCACAGCAAATTAAAAGCAAAGTTACGACCGCGCAGGCTCCAGAATTAAAAATTTCTGCTCTAAACGTGTCATTGCCCAACGGTCGCGAACTTTTAAAGAAATTATCGCTCGAACTGCAGAATTCTAAGGCTTTATTAGTTACCGGTGCCAGCGGTTGCGGAAAATCAACCCTACTTAGGACTTTAGCAGGAATTTGGGCTTACGCATCGGGCGAAATCGCCTTGCCTAACCATTCTAAAGTAATGTTTTTGCCTCAAAAACCTTATTTGCCGCTCGGAACTCTGCGCCGCGCCTTAATTTACCCATTAGCAGAAGAAAATTCGCCTCCAGACGATAAATTAAAAGAAACTTTGCAACTCGCAGACCTTCCGGCTCTTGTCGATAAGCTCGACGCGGCAGAAGATTGGAGCAGAATTCTATCTTTGGGCGAACAACAACGGCTCGCCTTCGCAAGAGTACTTTTATCCTTACCAGATTATATTTTCTTGGACGAGGCAACCTCCGCACTCGACGAGCCGCGAGAAATCGAAATGTATGAACTCCTGCGCCGTCAACTGCCCAAAATGACTGTCGTCAGCGTCGGACATCGCTCTACACTCTTTAATTTGCATGACATTGAATTAAATCTTGACGGAAAAGGCAATTATGCTATTCGCGATTTATAATTTCGTTCAAACTGCCCGTTCTGTAGCCTTGCAAGTCCAAAGTAACATAATCAAACCCTAAATTCTTAAGCCGCGCAGTTATTTCTTCCCGAATGCTTAGGATTTTCGGAAAATCTTCTGGTAAAAGCTCTATCCGCGCAATTTTCCCGTGAACTCGAACGCGCAGTTGTCCAAAGCCCGCTTTTAATAAAATATTTTCTGCCATATCGACCGTTGCGAGCTTTTGAACCGTTAAAAGTTCTCCGTAAGCAAATCGCGACGCTAAACACGCCATCGACGGCTTATCCCACGTCGGCAAATTCATTTCCTTAGATAACTCGCGAATCTCCGCCTTGTACAGTCCGGCGGCGATAAGCGGGCTTTTTATTTCCAATTCCGCAATCGCTTTCATGCCCGGTCGATAATCCTTTGTATCGTCCATATTTGAGCCTTCAACTACCGCCGCGCAGTTATTTTCCGCCGCTATTCGTAAAAAATTACTAAAAAGTTCGCGCTTGCACAGATAACAGCGATTTACTGGATTTTCTTTGACGCCCGCAATCTTTAATACGTCCGATATAAAAATTACTCGGCGAATTTTATTTTCCTCGCAGAATTTCTTCGCCGCGTTAAGTTCTCTAATCGGAACGAATTTATTTTCCGCCGTCAACGCCAAAACACTATCGCCTAAAACTTCCTGCGCGACTTTTAATAAAAATGTCGAATCAACACCGCCAGAAAACGCTACCGCTACACTTCCCAGCCCGCGCAGATATTCTTTTAACTTGTCAAGCTTCGTCATTTCATTTGCTCCCCAAAATTTTTGCAGTAATTTTATCGCCCATAATTATTTTGCGCAATAAAAATTTGATTTATCTTTTTCCGTTTGTTATTATAAAGAAAACATTTTGGGAGGTTAATGTCATGAACTGGAGGAAAATCTTTCGACGAACCGTTTCTATTCTGTTTGCAGTCTCGATTATGCTTTTCGCCGCCGTTTCGCACGCTGAAATATATATCGGCGAAGGTTCTTACTGTATGAGCGAAGGTGAAAATCTCGGAGTCGCTAAAGAACGCGCTAAAGCCGACGCCATGCGTTATGCTTGTGAACAAGCGGGGGTTTACGTCAAGAGTTATTCTCGTGAGAGAAATTTTGAACTTGAAGAAGACGTTATCGAAACTATAACCGCAAATATCATCAAATTGGTTGAGGAACCGCATTTTTTACCATATGAACAAATCGATAACATGGAAGGTCTGCTGATTCGCGTCACTGTCAAGGCTCAAATCGACGATTCTGACATCACGCGCTGGCTTAATAAGGACGAACAAGAAAAATCTACTCTCGTATCGCAAATGGAAGCTCTTCGCAAGGCTAATGAGGAACAAGCTCGCCAAATCGCCGAACTCAAACGTCAACTTGCCGCCAAACCTCAGGACAGAGAACAAATAACCAAAAAATTTGAAGCAGAGGATAAAATCTTCCTGTCGAATCAAAAAGTTGCGGACGGCTGGAAACTTTGGGAACAAAAAGATTTCAATGGTGCCAAAAATCTTTTCGACGAGGCTGTTAAATTAAATCCTGACAATGCAGGAGCTTATTACGGTCGCGGAACTGCTTGTAACGGCTTAAAGCAATATGAACAAGCGATTAAATATTTTGACAAGGCAATAGAACTAAAACTCAATCCAAATTTATCATATGCATACAACAATCGCGGCAATGCTTATTCTGATTTAGGACAAAACGAGCGAGCTATTCAAGATTACAACAAGGCAATCGAACTCAATCCGAATTATGCAGAGGCGTACAACAATCGCGGCGTTGCTTATATGGACGGATTAAAACAATACGAGCGAGCTATTCAAGATTACAACAAGGCTATCGAGCTTAATCCGAATTATGCAGATGCATACTATAATCGCGGCAATGCTTATAAAGCTTTAGGACAATACGAGCGAGCCATTCAGGACTATAACAAGACTATCGAGCTGAATCCGAATTTTGATAAGGCGTACAACAATCGCGGCATTGCTTATAATGAAACCAGACGAAACGAACTCGCTATTCAAGATTACAACAAAGCTATTGAACTCAATCCGAATTACGCCAATGCGTACAACAATCGCGGTTGGGCTTATTATTGTATGAAAAAATATGAACAAGCACTTAAAGACTTTGAAAAGGCTCTTGAACTTAATCCGAACCATACAAAGGCAAAAAATAATCGTGAAGCCTGTCTTAAAGCTATTGGCAAGTAAAAACTTGTATACAACTGCTGAAGACGAACAAATTCCAAAATCCATTCGGCGTAATGTCGGAGGGGTTTTTCGTTTACACATTGAAAAATTTTTGTTAAACTATTTGCGGAGGTGATTATATGGGCGAGATTGAAGTTGGCAAACAAATAGTCGAGTGGGACGACAACAAAGCCGAAATTAACTATAAGAAACACGGAATTCATTTTGAGGACGCGGCGTTAATCTTTCTTGATGAAAATCTGATTGATGACTACGACGCGGAACATAGTGATGACGAAGACCGAATCAAGGTAATAGGTCGAGTCGGAAAAATTCTTGTCGTCATTTATACTGAACGCGGCGAAAAATATCGTCTCATATCGGCTCGACGTGCTAATAAAAAAGAAAGGAGCAAATATAATGGGCAGTATGGTTGTATATAAGGGCATGAAAATAAGTGCCGAACAGCAACAGCGCATTTTAGAAATTAAAGACCTTGAAGATGATGAAATTGATTACAGCGATATTCCGCCATTGACTGATGAGGAACTCGCTAAAATGAAACCTGCGCGACTTCGTAAGCAAAAACGGAACATCGCAAGCTGAAATTTCAAAATCCGCTATGACGGACATTTAAACGATAGAATCCGTTATGGCGGATTTTTTGTGCCCTTTTTGCCACTCCAAAACCCCAATTCCTAATAAACCGCGCCACCACGCCATTTATATACTTTTA
Source organism: Selenomonadaceae bacterium (assembly GCA_017549815.1). Lineage (GTDB taxonomy): Bacteria > Bacillota > Negativicutes > Selenomonadales > Selenomonadaceae > Quinella. The sequence continues at coordinate 23,343 of JAFYNH010000018.1, read as the reverse complement.
ATCGTCCACTATGGCGGATTTGGTTTTTAAGCCTTTCAAACGCCCTTTCAAACCGATTTTAAACGCTCAAAAGCTCTCGAAAGATTTAAAATCACTTTCAAGCCTCCAAAACTACTTTCACTGGCTCCAACAGAAAAATTTTACTCTCAACCAACAAAATCATAACGGATAAAAAAAATCCTGCAGCTCATCGCTACAGGAACCTTTTTTTATTCTGTCAATCACTTCTACAGCCGCTTCAAGAAATTTATCATCATTTGCCGCCCGCTCGGCGTTAATATCGATTCGGGGTGGAATTGTATCCCCTCAATCTCAAATTCCTTGTGCCGAACTCCCATTATCGTGCCGTCTTCCAGCTCGCTCGTTATTTCTAAGCATTTCGGCAACGTTTCTCGCTCTATTATCAATGAATGATACCGTCCGACTTCCACGCCTTGTTTTAACCCGTCGTAAAGCCCTTTGCCATTGTGTATCAGCTTTGAAGTCTTCCCGTGAACTATTTCAGCCGCCCGAATGATTTTCCCGCCAAATACTTCGCCAATCGCTTGATGTCCTAAACAAATTCCCAAAATCGGCAACTCGCCTTTGAGTTCGGAAATTATTTGCTCTGATATGCCCGAGTCGCTCGGTATTCCCGGTCCCGGCGAAATTATCACTGCTGAATAACTTTTTACCGCCTCAATCGTTATTTTATCATTGCGAACGACCTCAACCGACCCGCCTAACTCCGAAATCAGCTGATAGACGTTGTATGTGAACGAATCGTAGTTATCGAGCAGAAGGATTTTCCCATTCCTCATTCCTAATTCCTCATTTCTCATTATTCTCCACCTCCTCGACCACTTCAAATAACGCTTTAGCCTTTTGCAGGAATTCTCGGTACTCGTTAATCGGAATCGAATCAGCTACTATGCCCGCGCCCGTCTGAATTATCGCCTCAACGTCATTTTCTATCCTCATCGTCCGCAATGTTATGCACATATCCATATTTCCGCAAAAATCCATGTAGCCGACCGTTCCGGCATAACTTTTGCGGCGTACAGGCTCCAATTCATGAATAATTTCCATTGCGCGAAGTTTAGGCGCACCACTGACCGTCCCAGCAGGAAATGTTGCCTTCAAAACGTCTATCGCCTTGAAATTTTCCTTCAAAATGCCCGAAACACTCGAAACCATATGCATAACGTGACTAAAATATTCGACGGCGCGGAGTTTTTCAACCTTAACAGTGCCTGCCTCTGAAATTCTGCCCAAATCATTACGCGCAAGGTCGACAAGCATTGAATGTTCGGCGCATTCCTTAATATCGGCTTTCAATTCGGCGGCAAGCAAATTATCTTCCTCAAAATCCTTACCGCGCCTTCGAGTGCCGGCTATCGGGTAGGTATAAACTTTTTTGCCGGCGACTTTAACCAACATTTCGGGCGACGCGCCGACCAATTTAACACTGCCGAAATTCAGATAGAACATATAGGGCGACGGATTAATTTGGCGTAGTTTGCGATAAAACAGGAAGGCGGGCTTAGAAATTTTAGCTTTGAATTGCTTAGACGGCACGACTTGGAAAATATCGCCCGCGAAAATGTATTCCTTAGCGCGTTCGATAGCTTTAAGTACTTCTGTAGGAGCTTCACCGTATTTTTCCAAGAAATTTATAGGTTTGTGAGGAATTTTTTCAGGCGCGATTACTTTTACGGGCGCGGAAATTTTTTCGGCAAGTTCATTCATCCGCGCAGTTATTTCGTCGTAAAGTTCGGGCAAATTGTCTTGATTTTTAATGTCGGCGAGATAAATGAGCCGCGCAGAATTTTTAAGAGCGTCGAGAACGATAAGGACGCGACAAATCATAAATTGCCCCAAAAGTTCTTCGTCGCCGAGTTCGAGACCGCGAATTCTGTCGAAAGTAGCGGCAACTTCAAAGTTAAAGTAGCCGACCATGCCGCCGTTAGCGAGCGGGAGATTTTTATCGAGATTAGCGGGCTTATAACGCGCCATGAACTTTTTAATGGCGTCGACAGGTTCGCCGTCAATGCATTTCATTAAATCGCCGTCGCGAATCATGAGTTTTGACTTGAAAACTTGCAATTCAACGAACGGTTCGGCACCGATAAAAGAAAATCGCCCGAAAGATTGTTGCGTAGTATCGACCGATTCGAGGATAAAGCCGCGCCCGTCAACGATTTTATAAAAAATGGAGACGGGAGTATCCAAATCGGTACTGATATTGGCACTCACGGCGATTAAGTTAGAATTCTGCGCGAAGGTTTGAAAATCTTCGAGCGTCGGGGAAATTTTTATCAACATTATCACTTCCCAAAAATTTTTTACGGCGATTATATCACAACGTGGAATTTTTTGTATAATGTGCGTGGGAGTGATTTAAATGATTGAAATGATAATCGGAAGGGCGGGCGTCGGCAAAACTGTTCATTGCCTTGAGTGCGCGAAGAAAATTTTGGAGACGGAGCCGCTTAAGACGGAAATAATTTTTTTACTGCCTGCGTATCAAACGTATCGCGCAGAATTGGAATTGGCGGCGATAACGGGCGGTGCATTCAATACGCGCATGAACAGTTTTAATCGATTTGCAAGACAAATTCTGGACGAAATCGGCGGCGGCTTAATCCCGCGCATATCGGAAATCGGACGGCGACTTTTGCTTAGGAAAATTCTTTTGAGACGCGATAAGGCGGGCGATTTAAAATTTTTCGTTCGAGCGGCAAAGCAACACGGATTCGCCGAAATTTTATCTGAAGAGCTCAAAGAGTTAAGGACTTATTCAATCGACGCGGAAAAATTGAACGAGGCGGCGGACAAAGTCGACAATGACGAGCTTAAGGATAAATTGCGCGACTTGGAACTTTTGACGGAAGATTTTAAGGCGGCGTTGGCAGACAAATTGACTGATGACGAAAATTTATTGGAACGGGCGACGGAATTTATGGAGCAATCGCCGACTATAGGCAATGCGGAAATTTTTATTGACGGATTTATCTTCTTCGACCCGCAACAGCGCAATTTTTTGAAGAAATTATTCACCTGCGCTAGGAATGTCCATATAACTTTGCCGATGGATACTGATTTGAACAGCCGCGAGAATCTTTCAGAGGTCGGGATTTTTAATCGTTCGTCGAAGACTTTTCACACGCTGAAAAATTTTGCTACGGAGCTTAACATTGATTTTAAAATTACGCGCCTTGATATTCAGCGCAGATTTAAGCATGAGCCGCTGAAAATTTTGGAGCAAAGGCTATTTAATTATTCGCCAAAAAGTTTTGACGGAGCGACGGGCTTAAAAATAGTTGAGGCGGTCAATAAACGGGCGGAAGTCGAATCAGTCGCGAGAGAAATTTTACAACTCGTCAAAAAAAATTATCGCCTGCGCGACATAGGGATTTTGGCACGTGACGACAAATATTTTTCTCTAATAAAGCCGATATTCGAGATTCACGCGATACCTTACTTTATCGACAGGAAAAGGGCGGCGTCGCAACACCCATTAGCGGAGTTAATTCGTTCGGCGTTGGAAGTTCTGCGCGGTTGGCGGCGAGAATCAATTTTCCGTTGCTTAAAGACGGGCTTTTTCGACGTGCGGCAAGAGGAAATCGACCTTTTGGAGAATTATGTTATCGAATTTGGGATAAAAGGTTCGGCGAATTGGCAGCGGGATTGGGATTATCGGCGAGTAAAATCTTTAGACGCGCCCGAACGTCCCGCCGCCGTTGATGAGCTAGAATATCTGGAGAAAATTAATTCAGTCAGAAAAATCTGCGCGGCTCCGATGATAAATTTCGCCGAGCGAGTAAAAAATTCAAAGGGAGAAGTCATTTTGCTGACGACGGCATTATTTAATTTGCTTGAAGAGCTTAAAGTCCACGAAAAATTATTGGAATGGTCGCAAGCAGAGGAACTGCGCGGGAATCTTGCTCTTTCGCGAGAACATTTAAAAATCTGGGACGACGTTATAAATTTATTTGAGCAAATAGTTGACGCGCTGGGCGAAGAAACAATCACGCGCCCCGAATTTGAATCTATAATCGGCGAAGGGCTTGAGGCTTTGGAAATGTCGCTTATTCCGCCCGGTCTTGACGAAGTGACGGTCGCGCAATTCGATCAAAACTCTTTACAGAATTCGCGGGCAATATTTATCTTAGGCTTTGACGATGAGAATTTTCCGCGCAGAGTCGGAGAAAAAAATTTACTCAATGACGCTGACAGATTGAGATTGAACGAATCGGGCTTAGAAATTTCATTAGGCGGCAAAGAAAATTCGTTGGCGGAGAAATTTTTAATTTATCGCGGACTGACGGAGGCGCGGGAGTTTTTACAAATTTCATATCCTCTAGCCGACGCTGAAGGTAAAAAAATTTCCGCGTCGTCATTGCTAAGCAAGATAAAAAAAATTTTCCCGAACGTGCCGACGATTAAAGTTGAACTAGACGTTTTGGAAAATTTAGGCAGTGAAATCGAATTTGCGGCGAACGAAAAAGTTTTATCGGGCGAAACGGCTAAAAAACTTTACGCGCCCGCTAAGAAAATGGAAGCGTCAATCACGCGCTTTGAAAATTTCAATTCTTGCCCGTTCAGATACTTTGCTAAGTTCGGTTTGGGCTTAAATGAGCGTGTCGAATACAAAATTCAAACGCCCGACATAGGAAATATTCTTCATGCGGTTATGAGCCGATTTGGGCGCGATTTAAAAAAGGAAGGGCGTCAATGGTCGTCGGTTAATGCGATTGAACTTCAAGGGCGCGTTGAAAAAATTTTAGAGACGATAACGCCGCGTCTGCACAATAAAATTTTGTTAAGCACGAAAACTTTGGAGCACCGTCGCGAGCGCATAAAAAAAGTCGCCGTCGAATCCTTAAGCCGATTAATCGAGCTGGATAAGGCGAGCGAATTTCATCCGCAGATTTTTGAGGCGGGTTTTCACGAGGAGAAAAATTTTGACGACGTTGCGATAAATTTAAACGGGCGCATTGACCGAATAGATTTAAGCGGCGACGGGAAATATTTTCTGATTATGGATTATAAGACGGGCAAGGCGGCAATCAGTTTGAAGAAAATTTATCACGGGCTAAATCTTCAACTGGCGATTTATCTTGGGGCGGCGAAAAGTCTTGAGGAAGTCGGCGGGCGCGAGGCGGGCGCAATGCTTTACTGTCTCTTAAAAATTCCGAGCAAGAGCGGCAGAACCGATTCCGACGCGGCGACGGAGGCGGCTAAGGAATTGAAAATGCCCGGCTTGATTCGCGTTGACGAAGAAATTAAAACTGCCGTCGACAGCACCGAAAATTTTGTCGATTTTAAAAAGGATAATCTTGTCAGCCGCGCAGATTTTCAAACGATTATTGATTACGCGGAAAAGATTTTGGAGACGACCGCCGAAAAAATTCTGAATGGCTGTATCGAAGTTAAGCCCGCTAAATTTTCTGCCGATGATGACGCCTGTAAATATTGCCTGTACTCCGCGCTTTGCAACTTCGACAGGGCGATTAACGAGACTTTGGAGCCGATTAAGGGCAAGCCAGCAGAAATTATTTCAGAGATGAATGAGATTCTTCGGATTTAGGATTTAACTTTATCTGAAGCGAATTTAATTTTTCGTGAGTAATTAGCTCCTCGCCATTTTTAGCCCAAGCTGTCCATTCACCGTCAAATTTATGTACGCGGTAGAGAATATCGAATTCCTTTGTTCCCGCTTCGTCGAGCCGAATTTTTAAGCCCGTAATCGGTTTACGTTTACCGGTCGTACCTGCCATCTCGGAATTAGAGACTTCTTTAGACCAGCCTTCTTTTTCGTTATAATAAACCGAGTAATAAACGTTGTGTTCTGGAAAATTTATTTTAATCGCTTGAATATCGAATCGTTGCGCAATATCATTGCTGATTTGATTTTCGTCTATCCACGAGCCCCAGCCGTCTTTGGCAACATGTGTCTGATAGCTGAGCGACGAACGATTAATCTTGTTTTCCAATTTAATTTGAATGGCGTTGAGTTTGACGCCGTTAGAATAAAGTTCTCCGCCGTTTTTAACCCAGTCAGTCCATTCGCCGTTGAATTTGTGAACGCGATAAAGAATATCAAATTCCTTTGCGCTCGTCTCGTCGAGCCGAATTTTTATTCCTGTAATCGATTTTGCTTGTCCGGTAGTACCTGCTATCTCTGGGGCTAAGATTTCCGCCGACCAGCCTTCTTTGTCGTTGTAGTAGACCGAATAATAAACCTTGTGCTCTGGAAAATTAATCTTAATCGCTTGAATGTCCAGCTGTTGCGTAACGTCATTGCTAATTTGATTTTCACTTCTCCACGAGTCCCAACCAGATCTGTCAATATGTGTTTGATAGGTAAGCAACGGACGTTTTTTTATTAATTCCCTCTCCAGATTAACAATGCGCCGACACATATCCTTTAACGAGCTTATTACTTTTTCTTTTTGATCAGCGTATCTTTGATACCAAGAGTCTACATATTTATCTAATGAATCTCCAAGATACTCAATGTCGTCATCTTCTTCTATCTGTTCGTCGAAATAATCTGTCACAAATTCTTTCCAATGTTTATTTGAGCCAAGTATACATACACCTATGTCATGGTTTGAATACATGAAATCTCGACAGCCATCGACGATATAATAATTATCAATATGAAACGCTTCAAGAATAAAAGTCTGAGCAGTTAATAAGGTATTTTTTGTTCGGCTAAGCATAATAAATTTTGCGCTTGGCTTTTTGAATATTGACCAATGCGCCAAAGTTCCCAATGTAGTCGCGATTTCGTCTGCGCCCATTATAAGAGATATTTGTTCTTCGAGACTTAATTTTTCCGGCACAATTACCTCAAAACCGTGCTTGGCGAAAAAATCTTCAAAGTATTTTTCGTTAAAGCAATGCACTCCTAATGGATTACTTCTTGTTGCATCGAAATTCGCACGTGTCAAATAGATTTTTTTGGTTTTGCTAGGTGTCACTCGCAATTTCATAGCTTGATACGGAAGTACATGTTCTTTTGTAAAATCATTATAAAAATATTGTGATTGATCTGGCACCTTAACTGAGCGGCACTGTGTCGGTTTTTGGACGTAAATGATTCGCGCCAAATCAATTCCCATAAATTTAAGGAATGTTTCTAGCCAAGATTTGCAAACCTCATTATTTACGATAAATAATACTTTCAATTTTGAGTCGGGATTTTGTACGACATACCACAAACGGCATAAAAACTCTGTAAAAAAGTGACCGAAGTGCCCAATGAATGCGCCGCCATAAATTACGTCCTCATCAAGCTGAATAATTTCTTCGCGGTTGACGGTGTAGCCAGTTTCAACACAACACCATTTTAATCCGCCCATTGTTTTTTTAGGTGGTGATGTCCGCGTAAAACCTGCAATGAAATTAAAATCTTTGTCACAGACGCCGCCTTCATAAGTGCCTTTGGCTTTGCGCATCGGCAAAATGATTCCGTGTTCAATAGTTTTGACTTCGAGCTTTCTGTCCGAGAATTTTTTCTTAGCCAAATCATTTTTCCATGCCTCGACGTCCTCAACATAAAATCTTTTTGGTAAATCTTCTGCCATAGACAAATTCCTCCACGTTAAAAATTTCAACTGATATTATGCAAAAAATTATTTCATGTCAAGCATTGCTTAATTCAAATTTAGACAAAATCATCAGTCATCAAAACGAAAAGCGGTCACTCCAATTAAGGAGCAACCGCTTTTTTTATTGTCTAGCGGAATTTTTATTTAAGAGTTTTGCCGCTGATTTTGTAATTCTTACCGTTGATATTGAAACTTGTCGCTGTGAAATCTTTCAGTGTAATCGCGCTTTCCGTCTTGCCGACCGTGAACGCAATTTCTTTCTTCGACTTGCTGTAAGACGCCGTGAAATCGCCCGTTATCTTCAACATGTCGTCGTCGTCAAAGCCGTAAATAATATCTTGTCCGTCGCCGCTCGCATAGATGAAAGTATCTTTACCCGCGTCGCCCCAGAGGCTATCATTACCTTTGCCGCCGATAAGCGAATCATTACCCGCGCCGCCATAAAGTTTATCAGCACCTGCGTCGCCGCTTAAATAATCCTTACCTGCGCCGCCAAGTATTGAGTCATTGCCGTCGCCGCCGTAAAGTTTATCGTTGCCGCTGTAACCAGACAAAGTATCGTTACCTTTGCCGCCCAAAATGGAATCGTTGCCTTCGTTGCCGTAAAGTTTATCATTGCCAGCTTCGCCCAACAAAGTGTCGTTACCAGCTCCGCCGCTCAGTGAATCATTATCCGAGCCGCCGTAAAGTTTATCGTCGCCTTTGCCGCCCGATAAGGTATCAGCTCCTGCGCCTCCGAGTATCGAATCATCTCCTGCGTCGCCATAAAGTTTATCGTTGCCGCTAAAGCCCGAAATGGAATCATTACCTGCGCCGCCCCAAATGGAGTCGTTGCCCTCGTTGCCGAAGAGTTTATCGTTGCCTGCGTCGCCTGACAATATGTCATTGCCCTTGCTACCGAGTATCGAATCGTTGCCTTCGCCGCCATAAATGCTATCGTTCTTCGCACCACCCATAATCGTATTATTCAGCGCGTTGCCCGTAATTTTTACAGCTTTTGTACGTTTTGAGGCGTCGATTGTCTTAATCGCGGAACCAACAGTCACGGGCGATTTAGTCTTATCAGTAACGGTTAAGGTCGTCGAGCCGCTAACTATCGTTGAAAAACTCGTGCCCGTCGAATCAATCAAGCTGAGCGATTTACCTTTGGCGTTCTTAACGGTAAGAGAATTCTCACCAATCGCAAAGACAACGTTGGAGTCGCTGACTGTTGCCTTTGTAATTGCCGCCGTAAGAGAAATTTTATCGCCCGTCGCATAATCAGTAATAACGTCGTTACCTGCGCCGAAAACGAAAATGTCTTTGCCGTCGCCACCCGTAAGCGTATCATTACCGCCCGCGCCGTTGAGCGTATCATTTGCTTTGCCGCCGATAATTGAATTATCTTGCTTGTTGCCAGTAATTTTAACGGCAGTCGTGCGCTCAGAGGCGTCAATAGTTTTGATAGCCGAGCCAACAGTTACAGGCGATTTCGTCTTATCAGTGACAGTCAAGATAGTCCCGCTCAATGTGCCCTTGATATTAACCTTCGACAAGCTTGCCGCGCCGACCAATGTTACCTTGTCTTTGCCGACTGTAACAACAATATCGCTACCGCTCTTTTTAGTCGAATAGGAACTGCCCGCAATGTCGAGGGTGCTTGTCGTACTAAAGCCTTTGATTGAGTCTTTGCCGTCGCCCGAATTGTAAATCAGGACGGAGTTTTTACCGCTCAAAGTGTAAATGTCGTTACCTGCGCCACCCGTGACGGTAACTTTCGCGCCGCTGACTGTGATTTTATCATTACCCGCGCCGCCTATTACAGCCGCATTGTTCGCCGCGATATTGAGGGTATCGTCATTAGCCGTACTTGTGAATTTTTTGCCGCTCATGTTGCCCGTAAGTTTGACGGAATAATTTCCCGCATTGGATTTAAGGGCGGCATTTGTACCAAGAATTGCCGTATCGAGCGTGACGACTTTTTTAGCGGGCGCATCCAGTTTGGCATTTTTAACCAAGCCGCTAAGTTCCATTTGTGCCGCGCCGGTTTTATTCGCGCTGTAGACGATTTTATTTTTCGAGACCGTGTAACCCGCGCTTGTATCGGTTTTCAAGCTTGCATTAGTGCCACTGACTTTCCAATCGGGCGCGAGTTCGGAAGGTTTGAGGCTGTCGGCGACTGCGAGAGTATAGCTGACGCCCTTATCTGCCGTGACTGTCGGAGCTTTAGTGGTAAGGACATTTGCATTGTTAAACGTGATTTTTAAAGAGCCGTCATTTTGCTCGGCGATGTCAATGTTTGATTTAATCGTGGCGAGTTTCGTTTTTGCGTTGAGTCCCGCGATTGTAATTGCTTTGCTACTAGTTGCCGCCGTGTAGGTAATTTTATTATTTTTAAGGGTGTAGTAATCGGAATAGGAAGCCGTCTTATAAGTAGCGGTGCCGTCAGTGAATTTGGTAAAGGAGCCGTTAGTTTTGACGGTTGCGGTCGGAACGTCTTTAGCGAGATTCAATTTGTAGTCGCCCGTAATCGTTACGTCTTTGCCGTTAAGATTATTAGCGGACAGTGTGACAGTCTTCTTAGCTGTGTCGACAGTGATAGCATCGGTGATTATGGCGTTCTTTAAGGTAAAGAGAGTATCGCCGCCACTTGCCGCCGTGTAAGTTATCGTGTTTCCTGAAACGGTGTAGCCGTCGCTCATTGTTGCCGCCTTATAAGCGTTGCCGTCGAACCCTGCCGCCTTTGTCTGCTTGGACGCATAATCTTTATCGAGTGCCAACGTATAACCACCGTCAACTGTCACATTTTGCTTGTTAAGGTTAGCCGCTGTCAAAGTGACTTTCTTATTAGCGGTGTCAACAGTGATTCCTTCGGTGGTTGCCACGTTGGTGAGTGTGAATAAAGTTGCGCCGCCGATTGCCGCCACATAAGTTATTGTGTTGCCTGAAACGGTGTAGCCGTCGCTCATTGTTGCCGTCTTATAAGAGGAACCGTCGAAACCTGCCGCCTTTGTCTGCTTAGACGCATAATCTTTATCGAGAGCTAGAGTATAACCGCCGTCGACTGTGACAGTTTGCTTGTTAAGGTTAGCCTCTGTCAAAGTAACTTTCTTGTTAGCGGTATCAACAGTGATTCCTTCGGTGGTTGCCACGTTGGTGAGTGTGAATAAAGTATCGCCGCCACTTGCCGCAACATAATTTATTGTGTTGCCTGCCGCAGTGTAACCGTCGCTCATTGTCGCTGTCTTATAAGAGGAGCCGTCGAAACCTGCCGCCTTTGTCTGCTTAGACGCATAATCTTTATCGAGCGCGAGAGTATAATCGCCGTCAACCGTCACATTTGCTTTATTGAGGTTAGCCTCTGTCAAAGTAACTGTCTTGTTAGCGGTGTCAACAGTGATTCCTTCGGTGGTTGCCACGTTGGTGAGTGTGAATAAAGTTGCGCCGCCGATTGCCGCCACATAAGTTATCGTGTTGCCCGAAGCGGTGTAACCGTCGCTGAGTTGTGCCGTCTTATAAGCGGAACCGTCGAAACCTGCCGCCTTTGTCTGCTTAGACGCATAATCTTTATCGAGCGCGAGAGTATATCCGCCGTCGACTGTGATAGTTTTGCCGTTAAGGTTAGCCTCTATCAAAGTGACTTTCTTGTTAGCGGTGTCAACAGTGATTCCTTCGGTGGTTGCCACGTTGGTGAGTGTGAATAAAGTTTCGCCACCGCTTACAGGCGTATAAGTTATCGTGTTGCCCGACGCAGTGTAACCGTCGCTCATTGTTGCCGCCTTATAAGCGTTGCCGTCGAAACCCGCCGCCTTAGTTTGTTTAGCCGCATAATCTTTATCGAGTGCGAGAGTATAGCCGCCGTCGACTGTGATAGTTTTGCCGTTAAGGTTAGCCTCTGTCAACGTAACTTTCTTATTAGCGGTATCAACAGTGATTCCTTCGGTGGTTGCCACGTTAGTGAGTGTGAATAAAGTTTCGCCACCGCTTACAGGCGTATAAGTTATCGTGTTGCCTGCCGCAGTGTAACCGTCGCTCATTGTCGCCGCCTTATAAGCGGAGCCGTCGAAACCTGCCGCCTTCGTTTGTTTGGACGCATAATCTTTATCGAGCGCGAGAGTATAACCGCCGTCAACCGTCATATTTGCTTTATTGAGGTTAGCCTCTGTCAACGTAACTTTCTTGGCATTCGTGTCAATCGTTATGCCGTCGGTAATCTCAACACCCGTCAACGTAAAGATTGTCTCTCTGCCACTTGCCGCGTCAAAGGTGATCGTTTTATCGTTGACCTTCGCGCCAGCAATCGTAACAGCTTGATAAACAACGCCGTCATCAACAGAAGACCATTCATTGCCGACGCTCGCCAAGCTGAGTCCGCCGATTGAAATATTGCCAGCTTTAATGCCGCCATTAATTGCTTCGAGAGTAGCCGCCGCCGCAAGTTCAATCGCGTCGCCCGTGCCGAAATCTTCAACCGTCAACGAACTGACTGCCTCGCCAAGCTTGATAGTATCGTTGCCCTGCGCGGTGTTTATCGTAACATCGTCGACGCTGTAAAGACTGATTTCATCGTCGCCTGCGCCGCCATTTATGCTGACCTTCGCGCCATATTTGTTATAAATCGTGTCATCGCCCGCGCCGCCGTTAATCGTGACATTGTCGGGCGTCGCTAAGATATTTCCGTCTTCGTCAGCCTGTGCTAAGTTGTTAATGACATCGTTATCGTCGCCGCCGTCTATCGCAACCGAAGAACTGCAATTATCAACGTAGTCAACGCCTGCGCCTGCGTTTATGCTGACGTTCGCGCCCCAGTTGACAATCGAATCATCACCTGCACCGCTATTAATCGTTACGTTGTCGGGCGTTGAATTATTATTTTCATCAAGGAAGAAAATCGCATTGTAAATGGTATCGCTACTCTCGCCGCCGTTTATCACGACACTTGCGCCGTAATTTTCTAAGTAATTAGCACCTGCGCCGCCGTCTATCGTGACATTGTCAGGCGTCGCCACGATACTAACCATATTGTCGTTCTCGTCATAGTCGCCTTGAACAAAGTTTTGAATATAATCGTCGCCGTCTCCGCCATTTATGCTGACATTCTTGCTTTCGTTGTAGAGATAATCATTATCTTCGCCACCGTCGATATTGACATTCTCATTAAAATTATAAATTTTGTCTTCGCCCTCGTCGCCGTTTATCGTAGTGTAAGAGCCAATATTTAAGAGTGAATCGTTACCTGCGCCACCGTCGATATTGATATTAAAGCCTTCGCTAATAACTGTATCGGCATCGTCACCGCCAAATATCGTTGTAAAGTCGCCAATATTTTCAATTACATCGGTGCCCGCGCCGCCGAATATCGTAGTGTCGGAGCCGCCATTTAAGAGTGAATCCGCGCCCGCGCCGCCGTCAATACTAGCATTAATTCCCATATTTAAAATCGTATCGGAATCGTCGCCACCAAGAATCGTCGTGTAATTGCCGGTATTGTTTACGAAATTGTTGCCTGCGCCTGCATTTATCGTAACTTTGTCACCAGAATTTTTAATGGTGTCATCGCCGCCGAGAGCCTTAATCGTCGCGCTCGCCAAATTATTTTCAATGGATTCTGCGCCTTCCGTTCCGATAATGTCCAGCGGATTTTTCTTGACGCCCTTAATATTGAAATTTTCAAAGCTCGCCGCGCCTTCGACAGTAATAACGCCACTGCCAACCGAGACTACTCTGTCATTACCGACTATTGAATCCCAGTAATTACCATTGCCGTCGCCTATTTGCAGTGTCGAAGTCTCATTGAAACCGACGATTGAATCTTCGCCGTCGCCTTCCGTGTAGACGATTAAATTGTTCGCCGCGTCGGAGCCAAGACTGATTAAATCGATACCTTTGCCGCCTTCTATGGTGACATTTTTGCCATTGCTGTCGATAGCGTCATATCCATCGCCCGCGTTTATGCTGACGTTCGAGCCATGATTGATTATTATGTCTGTGCCCGCGCCGCCGTCGATTGTCACATTATCGGGCGTCTTTTCAATCTCGCCGCCGCCGACAGTCGTAAAGTAGTTAAAAATTCTATCGTTGCCGTCGCCCATATTTATCGCAACCGATGAAGCGAAGTTGGAAATGGTATCTGAGCCTGCGTTCGAGTTAATCGTTACGTTCGATTTGTAGTTGTTAATGGAGTCGGTACCCGCGCCGCCGTTGATTGTAACGTTGTTGCCGTCGTTTTGAATAATGTTGAAACCTGCTACTGCGTCTATGCTGACGTTCGCGCCCCAGTTATCTATTTTGTCGTTGCCGTCGCCGCTCTTAAGCGTGGATTCGTCGCCCTTGTTGTAAATGTAGTTATCGCCCGTGCCCGCGTCGATTATAACTTTTGCGCCTGATTCATTCCAAATGGTATCGTCATCATCGCCCGCGTCGATTGTTGTACTCGCGCCGCTGTTGGCTATGACATTGAGTCCTGCGCCGCCGTCGATACTGACATTCGCTGCTTTGTTGGCAATGGTATCGTTGCCTTCGCCGCCCGTAAGTGTCGACTCTGCGCCTTCGTTCTGAATTAAATCGTCGCCAAGTCCGCCGATAATCGTCGTTTTGTCAGGTTTAAATGGCGTGTCTTTGTGGACAAAGATTAAGTTAGTAATCGTATCGTTGCCCGCGCCCGCGTCGATTATTGTACTCGCGCCATGATTGACAATCGAATCATCACCTGCACCGCTATTAATCGTTACGTTGTCGCTGTAATTTATGACAGTATTCAAGCCTTTGTCAGCATTGATTGTTACGTTAGTTCCGTAGTTATCAATAATGTCGATACCGTCGCCCGCATTAATCGAAACGTTTGCTCCAGCATTCTGAATAATGTCGTTATCGTCACCGCCGTCGATTATCGCCGAGTTGCCCCAGTTAATAATATGGTCGGTTCCTGCGCCGCCATTAATCGTCATACTCGCGCCGTAATTCTCAACAATATCTGCGCCGTCAAAGCCCGTGAAACTCTTGCCGCTAATGTCTTCGCTCAAATTAAAAGCATAGCCACCCGCGTTGCTCACGACTGCTACGTCGCCCGACAAATTATCAGCTGTCAAATTAATCATGCCGTCTTCGCTAATAATCGGACTACCATTAACGCCGCTAAGCTTGACTAATTCCGTGCTACTTAACCCAGCGCGATAAACAATATTTCCTTCAGCGTCGAGCGTCGCGCCCGCCAAAATTTCTCTGGTGTAAGTTGCAACATTGTCATTAAACGTCCACGCGCTTTTGTCTTCAAACAAACTCACGCCTTTAATGGTTACGGATTGTCCGCCCGCCGTTGCTATAAGATTTTCGCCGTCTTTACTTAAAGTCGCGGCAAGCGTGTCATAAACTTTAGTTTCTTCGTTGAACTTAACGAGCTGAATAACGTCGTCTGCGCTGAAATCTTCTACCGTCAAAGACTGAACAGCTATATCAACGGCGATTGTATCTGCGCCCGAACCGCCGTTTATCGTGGAATTCGCGCCGTAGCTGAGAATCGAATCATCGCCAATGCCGCCAACTATGCTCGCGTTTGCACCTAAGTTATAAAGGGTGTCATTGCCAGAGCCGCCATTAATCGTAACGTTTGCTCCAGCGTTCTGAATGATGTCGGCACCGTCGCCCAAATCAACATTAACGTTCGCGCTATAGTTAATAACTTCATCAGCGTCTGCGCCCGTGTTAATAGCAACGTTCGAACCTCTGTTGAAAACATAATCAATGCCCGCGCCGCCGTCTACTGTGACAGAATTACCGCCGAGATAATTTGTATCGCCGTTGTAAATGGAATCACCACCATCGCCGCCGCTTATCGTCACGTTTGAAGTGTAGTTGACAACTTTATCAGCGTCTGCGCCCGTGTTAATAACAACGTTCGAACCTCTGTTGAAAACGTAATCGCTACCCGCGCCGCCGTCTACCGTGACAGAATTACCACCGAGATAATTTGTATCGCCGTTATAAATTTTGTCATTGCCTGCGCCGCCGTCAATTATCGCCGCGTCTCCGTAGTTGATAACTGAGTCATCGCCAACACCGCCGACTATGCTCGCGTTCTCGCCTTCGTTATAAAGGGTGTCATTGCCAGAACCGCCATTAATCGTGACATTTGAGCCGACGTTTTGAACAATGTCGGCATCATCGCCGCCATCAATTATCGCCGCGTCGCCGTAATTGACAACTTCATCATCGCCCGCGCCCGCATTAATGACAACATTAACTCCTGCATTGGCAATTTGGTCGGAACTTGCGCCGCCATTAATTGTCATGTTCGAGGCGTAGTTTTCAACGTAATTTCCGTCGTCAGTGCCCGTGAATTTCTTGCCGCTAATATCTTCTTCCAAGAGGAAACCGTAGCCGATATTGCTAACGACGCTGACATCGCCCGACAAATTTTCAGTCGTCAAATTAATTAAGTAATTTTCATCGATAGTCGGAGCACTCTTGACGCCCGAAATCTCAACCTGCGCGGCAAGAATTTTATCGTTGCCGTAAGCAATTTTCGTGCCGTCGTCCGAAAGTTGGTTGCCCGCTAAATAGGCTTGCCCGTAACTCGCGACGTTGTTATTAATAACCCAAGTAGCATAATCGCTAATGCCCGCGACACTCAAACCGCCGATTGTAACTTTGTTGCCGTCAGCAAAGGTTGCAATTATGCCGCTCGTGCCGTTATTCTCGACACTAACCGACTCCGCAAATTGAATCACGTCAACCGAGCTGAAGTCCGCAACCGTAAACGACTTAACCGCCTTGTCGACGATAATTGTATCTGCGCCGTCGCCAAGATTAATCGAAATGTTCGAGCCGCCGCCCAAACTTATTATATCTGCGCCGTCCTCAGCGTTAATCGTAACGTTCGAGGCGTCGTTGCTGACATTGTCGGCTTCTGCGCTACCGTTAATTACCATGTTATCCGTATGATTAGTGTTAGTCATATTATCACCTACAATATTTTAATTATATCCGCTGAATTTTTTAACAACGTTCCAGCCCGTTCCTAAAATTTTTATCGCGACAAATGCCGCCGACCTTGTTCAACGGTATCAGCTCCTTTCTGAGAATTTACCTGTGAATTTTATCGAAATATTTTACGCTGTCAATAATAGAATGGCTCAATCACTTTTTGGACAAAGGCTATCACTTTTCTGCTAAGGTTGTCAATTTTTTAGGGCGTGTTGAATAATGGAAAAACTCCTGTTGCTCGTGTATAATCTCATAGGGTTGTTAAATTTATTTTGGAGGAGATTTTTATGAGTAAACCTTTGGTCGGAGGACAAGCCGTTATCGAAGGCGTCATGATGCGTGGTTTCGGTAAAGTCGCTACAGCCGTCCGCGAACCCGACGGAAATATAAATGTACAAGTCAAACCAGTCAGCTCGATAACCGAACGTTTTCCGATTTTAAAGTTGCCGTTTCTGCGCGGCGCGGTAACACTTTTCGAGTCGTTGATTCTTGGCATGAAGTCTTTATCGTTTTCCGCGCAGACGGCGGGCGAAGAAGATGAGCAACTCACCGACAAAGAATTAATCGGCACAATAATTTTGGCAATCGGCTTGGCTTGCGTGTTGTTTATCGCGATACCGACTTTCGCCGCAAAATTTTTTCATACGCTGACTGACGACCCAATAATTTTAAATTTGGCGGAAGGATTTTTGCGGCTGATAATTTTCTTGGCGTACCTGTTCGCAATCTCGCAAATGAAAGATATTCAGCGCGTCTTCCAATATCACGGCGCAGAACATAAAACAATTTTCTGCTACGAAGCCGATTTACCGCTGACAGTCGAGAACGTAAAAAAATTTCCGCGCCTCCATCCGAGATGCGGAACTGCTTTTTTATTAATCGTCATGCTCGTCAGTATTTTCGTCTTTGCATTTTTGGGCTGGCCAGATTTATTGGAAAGAATTCTTTCGCGAATAATTTTGTTGCCGTTAGTGGCGGGCATTTCCTATGAAATAATCAGATTCTCTGCGCGGTCTGGAAATTCATTTGTCAAGTTGGCGACGTTGCCCGGACTTTGGCTCCAATATTTAACAACTCGCGAGCCAGATGATTCAATGATTGAAGTCGCCATAAAGTCTTTGGAAGCCGTCACTCCGAAATAACGTCGAAATAATAACAGCGATGAGCGAAAACCCGGCGCACATGGACGTGCGCCGCCGGCAATAGAAACATGGATGTTTCTTTGCCGGTCGAACGCCCTTTCTTTTTGTTACTTTTTCTTTGGGCGCGCAAAGAAAAAGTTTTGCAAATAAATAAAAGTTATTAGTCGGCTTAATCGAGTAGACGCACCGCCTTACAACAAAATCTAATTGCCTTTTGCACGTCGAAGAATTATAATCGGCGTCGGAGGCTGATTGAGTTGCAGATTCGTATTGCAGGACTAGTACCAGAAAGTTTTGTTGACGGCGACGGGATTCGTTTCGCTATCTTCATGCAAGGTTGCCAAAGAAATTGCGCAGGTTGTCATAATCCAGAAACGCACGCGCTCAACGGCGGACGACTTATCGATACCGCAGAAATTCTCGCCGAGATAAAAAAAAATCCGCTACTCGACGGAATTACCCTGACCGGCGGCGAACCTTTTCTACAAATCAACGCCGCTGATGAAATCGCCCGCGCAGTTAAAAGTTTCGGACTCAATGTCTGGTGTTACACGGGATTTATTTATGAAGAACTTCCGCCCGAAGCCGCGCCTCTGATTCAAAATATCGACGTGCTGATTGACGGCGCATTTATCGAAAGTCTGCGCGACCTTGAACTTCAATTTCGCGGCTCCCGTAATCAGCGCATAATCGACCTAAATAAGACTCGCACACAAAATAAAATCGTGCTTTGGACTGAAAACGGAGGTTGACTAATGGAAGTTGCGGACTATTCTTTCAGTGAATTATTTTCGGACTTATTTTCTTTTCCGCCTTTGGATGTCATTATCGGACTAATTTGCATTCTGATTTTCGGAGTAACACTCGGCTTTCTGCTTTACATGCCGGTTGCTCACAAAAGTTCCAAGCTCCCGCTCGAAAAATTGACTAACGATTTAATTTGGCGATATACGCCCGATTGGCTCATCATGATTGTCGGTTGCGTGATTTTCTTAACTGTGAGTTTCTTTATGGTCAGCGGATATTTAAGATAAAAATAAAACGGCGCGGCGATTAAACCGCGTCATTTTTTATTTGTTGCTTGGTCGAGCCACTCTTTAAGGTAGTCGCCGATAGCTTTAACAATTTGTGATTCTTGAATAGTTTTGGCTATACAAATTAATTTTAAGCCGCCATTGAAGATATATTTCCCCAGCAACTCGCCGATTTTGTCCGCTATCATTCTCGCGATTACGAACAGGATTATTGAAACTTTTATACCGAGAACCGTCAGCGCGATACCGCCGAACAACGGCAACAGGAATATCATCGCCAATTTTATCAGCAGGAACGAAAATGCTACGCTGACTGTTGCCCGCGATAACCTTATAAACAGCGGAGCTTTAAGGCGAATTAATTTCCGTGTATCGTCGAAGGCAAGGCGCGGATGTCTAATCGCTCGGATAAGGAAGGCGGCGGCTCGTCTTGCGTAGTAGGTAAAAAATTCGCCGACCTTCTGTAGCAATTTATTTATATCCGTCGGAATGCCCGTGACACTTGCGATTATCATTTGCGGGCTTAAGTCGCTAAAGAATCCGCGCATTGAGTTGAAAGCCGCGCCGAAAATTGCAGGCGGCTTGCTCATGTTAGCGACGGCGTCGGGTATCGGCAACGCGGGGATAAAAGCCATGACGATATAAAGTACAATCGCCAACATGCGCCCGAATATCATTCCCAGAAAATATTTTATGACGGCTTTTGGATTACGTTTAAAGGCAGCTGGAAAATTCCTAATTCTGCGCGGCACTTTTCGTTTGACTTTATCGATTTTTTTCTCGTTCTTTTTGGCGCGTTCTTCTTCGCGAGCGATTTGTTCTTCATTTTCTATTTCTATGGAGCGCGATAGCCGAATCATTTTCTGGAAGGCGTCAGCGATATTTTGTTCACTTTCTTTTTCTTTTTCCTCGACCTGTTTATCGAAAGAATGAGTTGCGTGAATCATTTTCCTGAAGGCATTTTTCAAATCGTTTGATTTGGTAGTCTGCATCATACGTCGCAAAGCTATTTCCAAATCTGATTGCTTAGTAGTTTTCATCATTTGCTGAAGATTTTTTTGCAAGTCGCAAGGATTTTTATCTTCATCGTTCATCATCTCACCTCCAGTTATTTCAAGATTATCAATGCACAGAATTTCTGTCAAGCCATTTTAATCTTCCCTTATCGTCATGCGGTTGCAACGGCATCGAGTGTTGAAAAGAAAATGCGAAACCGTTAAACTTATAAGAATTAAAAATTATGTTAAGTGGCTTTGGATGTAAGGAGTTTGAAAAATGACGATTGACGAATTGCTGAATAGCTATCGAGAAATATTCGCGATGAGTGAGGCAGAAAAAGGCGACCGCTTTGAACGCCTTATGAAAAATTTCTTGCTTACTTATCCGATTTGGCGCGGAAAAATTTCTGACGTGTGGCGTTGGAAAGATTTTCCCTTCCGCGTAGATTTAGGCGGCAAGGATTTAGGAATTGATTTGGTCGTCAAAACTCACGACGACGAATTTTGGGCGGCTCAATGTAAATTCTACGCCGAATCAACCACAATCACTAAATCAGCCGTCGATTCTTTCATTTCTAACAGCTCACGGACTTTTAACGGCGATAAAAAATTCTCGCGCAGGCTTTGGATTGCTACTTCAGATAATTTCACCGATAACGCTCGCGAAATGTTTAAAAATCAATCGCCCGCTGTAGAATTCATAGACTTGGCTACATTGAGACGAGCGCAGGTTAATTGGTCACTGCTTGATAACGGCTTTGCTCATGAAGAGGCAGTAGTTGTTCGCAAGCTCCGCGATTATCAGCAAGACGCCATTAACGCCGCGCAGATTCATTATCAAAATCATACTCGCGGAAAGCTAATAATGGCATGCGGAACGGGCAAAACCTTTACATCACTCAAAATCGCCGAAAAATTATTTCCCGACGGTAAAATTTTATTTTTAGTGCCGTCAATCTCGCTGTTAAGTCAAACACTCGAAGAATGGGCAACATTTGCCGAAAAGCCATTGAACGCAATTTGTATATGTTCAGACGCTACAGCGGTCGGAAATTTTGATGAGGATATAGTTGATGTAAATTTACCGCTACCCGCTATGACAGACGCTAAAGTTATCAGTGATAAGTGGTCAGTGTTCAGTGATGAAGGGTTGAAAGTTATTTTCTCGACTTATCAGTCAATCGACGTTGTTCACGAACTTAATATCAACTTCGACCTTATTATCTGCGACGAAGCGCATAGGACGGCAAGCCTGAGCAGTAAGGAAACAGTTTTCACTAAAGTTCACAGCGAAGAATATATTCACGGCAAAAAGCGCATGTACATGACAGCAACGCCGAAACTTTTTAAGACGGGCGTTAAAGATAACGTTATCGACGAAAACAAGCTAGCAGATTGGTCTATGGATAACGTTGAAATTTTCGGCGAAGAGTTTTTTAACATAAGTTTTGCGGAAGCCGCCGCTCGCGGTTATCTGTCCGAGTATAAAGTTTTTGTGTTCACGGTTGACGAAAGTTTTTTAACTAAACAGCTGAAAGATTCTATTAACAGTCAATCGGATTCGCTCACCGTAGACGACGCACTAAAAATTATCGGCTGTATCAACGCCTTGTCGAAAAAAATGGACAGCAAGTCCAGAAAATTCATATCGGACGACCCCAATCGGTTCATTCATACCGTAGTAGCATTTTATAAGAGCATATCGGACGCTGAACGCTTTGCGCATGATTTTTCTAAAGTGCAAGAGAAATATTTTGCCGAGATAACAGCCGAAGAAAGAAAATCCTTCGTGAATATCTCCGCCGATTTTGTCTTTGGTTCGCGGAAAGTCGGCAGGAAGATTGAATCAATGACTTCGGCTGAACGCTCAAATAAATTGTACGCCTTGAAGACAACGCCGACTGACGGCAACGCTTGCAGAATTCTAAATAATGTCCGTTGCCTTGCGGAAGGAGTTGACGTGCCTGCACTCGACGCGATTATCTTCATGGCGTCAAAGAAATCTCAAGTTGAAATTGTGCAAGCTGTCGGGCGCGTCATGCGTAAAGCTCCGCATAAAAAATTCGGATACATAATCATTCCGGTTATCGTGCCAATGAATAAATCGCCCGAAGAAGCTCTTAGCAACTCCGAAGACTTTAAGGACGTATGGAAAATTATCAACGCGCTACGTGCTCACGATGAAAATATGAACATAGAGATTGAGCGGATTCGCAACTCTTTGACGGGTGGTAAAAATGATTCTGACAATGTGCCCGGTGGCAGAAAAGTAATCATTGGCAATGGCGACAACCCGCAACTGGTTTTGGAAGACTTGTTACGTTGGGACGACTTGCGGAATAAAATTTATGCCCGCATGGTTGAACATGTAGGCAATCATCTTTATTGGGTTCAATGGACTCATAAGATTGCAGATATAGTTAAACGCCACATGCAACGCATTAGGGAACTAATCAGCGTTGAAGGCGAGCCGCGCAGAGATTTTTATAACTTTCTCTATGACCTGCAACACGATCTTAATCCGAGCGTAACCGAAGATGAAGCTGTTAATATGCTTGCCCAGCATTTAATCACGCGCCCAGTTTTCGAGGCTCTCTTTGAAAATTATTCCTTCTCCGAACAAAATCCTGTCAGTCGCGCCATGCAGAAAATTTTGGAGCGTCTGGAAGGCGACGGCATGACTAAAGACCGCGAAGTTTTTGCCCGCCTTTATGAGCAAGTTCGCAATATGTGTAGCAATATGGGAGACGCAGCCACTCGTCAAAGCATTATCATTCGCCTTTATGAAAATTTTTTTGAAAAGGTGCTTGAAAAGACTGCTAAAAAACTCGGCATTGTCTATACGCCCGTCGAAGTTGTTGATTTTATTCTCCGTTCGGTTGATGATGTGCTTTATAAAAATTTCGGGCGTCGGCTCTCCGATGAAAATGTTCACGTACTCGACCCATTCACAGGCACGGGCACTTTTATTGTTCGGCTGATTCAAAGCGGCTTGATTAAGCCTCGCGACCTCCTGCGCAAATATCACAGCGAATTACACGCCAACGAACTTGTCTTGCTTGCCTATTACATTGCCGCTATCAACATTGAAAACGCTTTTTACAGTGAAGTAGCGAATGAGAGAAGTAGCGAAGTAGCTTCTACTTCCCTACTTCCCTACTTCCCTTATTCCCTAATCTGCTTTACAGATACTTTTGAGCTTTACGAACGCGGCGAACAACCGCTTAAGCTTGAAGGCGTCATGAAAGAAAATTCCGAGCGCGTCAACGAACAGAAATCTTCCCGCATTGAAGTTATCGTTGGCAACCCGCCTTATCGAGTCGGTCAAAACTCAGCTAACGATAACAATCAGAATCAAAAATACAAAAACCTTGAGGCTCGTATTGCCGCGACCTATGCAAAAGGTACCAATGCTACATTAAAAAGTAAGCTTTATGACAGTTATATCAAAGCATTTCGCTGGGCGAGCGACCGAATTTCCGACGGCGGAGTTATCGGCTTTGTCACTAATGCCGGTTGGCTTGACGGCGCGGCTATGGACGGCTTGCGCAAATGTTTTGCCGATGAATTCAGCGCGATTTATGTTTTTAATCTGCGCGGCAACGCT
>JAFYNH010000017.1 GCA_017549815.1 Selenomonadaceae bacterium | reverse complement strand
GCAGGGAATTAGAGCAGTAGGGAAATAGCGAAGTAGCTGTTGACCTACTTCCCTCATTCCCTAATTCGCTACTTCCCTCAAAAATCTCTTTCCAGTCGATTCGGAGGGCGTTTGCTTTTACGATATTGGCGTAACTTTTTAGAGGAAGGAAATTTAAATCGCGGTGGATAATCTTGCGGGTTTCGATAAGCATTTGAAGTTCTGCAATCCATAAAGCTGTCTGCGCAACGGCGACGGCGAAATCATTTATCTCAATGCCGTAAAAATTTTTAATGGAAACTTTAACGGGGTTATCGAGTTCGCCGAGACTTATTTGACTGCCCAAAAGTTTTTTCAGCAATTCATTTTCCAAACGCCTCAAGCTTAGATAACTTTCCGTCAAGAAATTGCCAGAGCCGCAAGCGGGGTCGAAGATTTTTATCGCGGCAATTTTGTCGTGGAAGGCGTGGAATTGTTTCTTGGTTTTAAGGGCGTTAAATTCTTCGCGAAGGTCGTCCATAAACAGCGGGTCGATTACCTTATGAATATTTTCAAGGCTGGTGTAGTGCATACCGCCGGCACGCCGCGTTTCTGGGTTAAGCGTGCTTTCAAAGACTGCGCCGAAAATGGTCGGGGAAATGCCGCTCCAATTAAAGCCGCTACTTGCCTCTTCCAAAAGCAATTCCTTAATTTCGGGTGTGAAGTTCGGAATTTCGATTTCGCCTTCAAACAACCCGCCGTTTACATAGGGAAATTTTTTAAGGGTATCGTCTAAGTAAGGGTCGCGTTTATCAATCGGCGTGTTTAAGACTTCAAATAAATCGAGCAAGCCGCGCCGAATGTTATTTTCTTTAGCCAGATAATCCCTAAAAATTTTATGCTTGCCGAAAATGCCACTACTCTCCGCATAAAGACAGAAGACTAATCTGACGCAGAGTTTGTTAAGGCTTGCCAATGATTCGGCGGAATTTGGGTTGATATATTGAGCAAGGAGGGCGTCATAAATTTTTGCAACGATTTCGCCCGCCTTCAGAGATAATTCAAGTTCAATGCGGATTTTATTTCTGTTAATATCGATAAGGAAGTCGAGCGCGTGAAATTTTTCGGGCAATTCTTCGAGCAAAATTTTAATTGGCGGCTCTAGCGTCTCCATGTCATAAATCAAAAACTCTTTGAAGTTGCAGGTGGTAATTTTCTTAGGGTGCATAGAGAGCGGCAAGCCGACGATATAACGCCGCGCCTGTTCGTAGGGTGTTAATTTAGTTCCGTCAGACTGGGTAATTTCTTTTTCGAGGTCGACGCCGAAATTTTTCTGTTCAATGATGACTTTAGAGTCGGGAAAGTAGCCGTCGATAAAAGATTTATGGGCGAGTTTAACGGGGACTTCAAACTGAATGAAATTTTCGGGCTTATCGATATTGAACACGTCGCGGATAAGAGTCAGCCAAAACTTTTGATAGTTGGCACGTTCGCCTCTGACTTCGCGCCATTGATTCACGAATTCTTTTACGTTCATGGTAATTCTCCGATTTAGGTTATAGGTGATAAATAAAAACAAAGTAGCCCGCCAACAGCTGACGGGCTTAAACTAAGGAAGAATATTATTCACTCGAACTTTTGAAACGTTAGCGACTTAGCCGAGAACTTCGAGTAAGTCGTCGGTGCCCGCTTTGACATCGCCAGTCTTGAGCGGACGAACTGTGCCGTAAGCGGAAGAATTGGTAACGATAAGCGGCGTGGTAACAGGATAACCCGCCTTATGAATCGCGTCAATGTCGAAGGTGACGAGCAAGTCGCCGCGTTTGACTTCTTGACCGTCGGTGACATGAACTTCAAAATGCTGACCGTCAAGTTTAACGGTGTCGATACCAATATGCATAAGCAATTCTGCGCCTTCAGGTGTAACCATGCCGATAGCGTGTTTGGTCGGGAAGATAAGAGTAATTGTGCCGTCGGACGGAGCAACCAATTTGCCTTCGGTCGGCTCAACAGCAACGCCGTCACCCATAGCACGAGAGGCAAAGCCGTCGTCGGGTACTTCGTTCATGAGCATCATACGACCAGTAAGGTGTGCGCCAAAAGTTGCGTCTTGCATCTTGGGTTTTTCGGGTTCAGCTGCCGCAGAAGAACCGCCGCCGCTTGCGCCCTCAAGAATCGAACGATCAATCTTGCCAGCGCGAATATCCTCAACAAATTCCTCGAAGTTCGCCTTAACAATCGTGACGCTCGGTCCATAAATAACTTGTATAGCATTGCCTTTGATAACAACGCCGCCCGCGCCTGTCGATTTCAAAATACCTTCGTTGACTTTGGAGCCGTCAATCAAGGTCAAGCGGAGACGAGTTGCGCAACAGTCAATTTCAGTGACGTTATCGACGCCGCCGACACCGCTGAGAATCGTAGCAGATTTCTGTTGGTCAGGAGTAAGGCTGGAAAGAGCCGCCGAACTTGCGCCGCCACCTGCAACGCCAACGCCAGTAGCTTTGCGATATTCATCTTTGGACATCATCTTGACTTCCTCGTCGTCAGCTTCACGACCCGGAGTCTTGAGATCCCATTTCATAATGAAGAATTTAAACGTGATGAAGTAAAGAACCGCGAATACTGCGAACAGCGGCAACATCATCATCCAGTTGGTTTTCGATTGACCGGGCAAGACGCCGTAAAGGATAAAGTCAATCAAACCGTCGGAGAATGTTGTACCCATTGCAATGCCCATAACGTGACACGCCGCAAAGGAAACACCCGCGTAGAAAACGTGAATCATGAAAAGTTCCTTAGCAAGGAAGAGGAACGTGAATTCGATAGGCTCGGTGATACCAGTAAGGAACGAAGTCAAGCCGACCGAGAATAACAGCGAACCAGCCGCCTTTTTCTTTTCGGGACGTGCGCAAGTGTACATAGCGAACGCCGCCGCAGGAAGACCCGCCATCATGAAGGGGAATTTACCCATTAAGAAACGAGCGGCATCAACCGAGAAATGTTCGGTATTCGGCGAGGCGAGTTCTGCGAAGAAAATATTCTGTGCGCCCATAACGGTTTGTCCGTCGATAACAGCCGTGCCGCCAAGACCTGTTTGCCAGAAAGGCAGGTAGAAAATATGATGTAAGCCAAAGGGGATAAGAGCACGTTCACAGCAACCGAAGAAGAAGGTGCCGAAATAACCTGCCGCCTGAACTACTCCGCCGAGTGCAAAGATACCAGTCTGAACAATCGGCCAAACGAAATACATAATGACGCCGGTAATCGTGCCGAAAATCATGCAGACGATCGGGACAAAACGAGTGCCGCCGAAGAATGAAAATGCGGGCGGGAGTTGCATTTTATAATACTTATTACAAAGTTGAGCCGCAACCAAGCCCGTAACGATACCTGCGAAAACACCCATCTGCAAAGTAACGATACCGAGAACTGAAGTTATCGCGCCTTCCTTAACACTGGGGTCGATTGAGCCGTCAGCGTGAATGGAGCCGTCAAGACCCAAGAAGACGTGAATTGTAGTTAAGAGAACGAGATAGAAAATTGCCGCGCCGAGAACGGCGATACCTTTTTCTTTCTTAGCCATGCCGAGCGCAACTGCCAATGCGAAAATCAAGGGCAAGTTGCCAAAGATTGCTCCGCCGACGTTAGAAAGAATAACCATGAAACTAAACAGCGCACTGCCGGGATGAAGAGCTGCCTCCAGACCGTAAGCCGCGATAGTCGTCGGGTTCGAGAATGATGCACCGACACCCAACAAAACGCCCGCGAACGGCAATACGGCGATTGGCAGGAACAACGATTTACCGATCTGTTGCGCTACGGCAAATGCCGAACTTCCTCCTTCGCTCATTTTAAAACCTCCTTACCACTAGATAAAAATTTTTCGAGTGAAAAAATATTCTCCTTCCCAATTTATTTTTATGTATGGAGTCAAGAATAACTTGCTCCCCTTGCAAAAGGAGGATAACCCACAATGAGCCTCCTCCTTCTGCAAGATATTTTCAGAATTATACATGACGCGGCGTTTTTTGTCTAGCAACTGTTCAAAATATTTTGTGGGCGAAAAATCACTCTCGGGCGTCCTTTATTATTTAACGATTGGCTAAAAAAATTTGTTTGTGTTATACTTTTTACAACGACATTTGAGAGGAGCAATTTTTTTTTGAGCACAGACAAACCGACCAAAAAGCGACGTTCATTCCGAATCATTTTTAGCGCGATAAAATTTGTCATAGCGATGACGTTGACATTTTTTATATCGTTCTCGGCGACGTTGGCGATGAAAAGCGATAATGTAGCCGATTGTTTCGGAACATTTGCAGAGAAATTTTTTTATGAGGAAGAAGAGGAAATTAAGATTGAAAACACGCCCGAAATAAAGACGATATTCGACGAAAGAAACAACATGCCATTCAGTCCTGAAAAATATGCCGTCAGACCCGACGATAAAAAAGTTGCGCGAGTTGAAGATAAGCCGTCCGAAGATTTTAGAGACGAAACGCCGCATCATGAAGAAATTCCGCCGCCTCCGCGTAAAAAGGAAGAACTCGGCGTTTTGGACACACTCGGCAGAATGACTTCAATTAAACCCGCCGTCGAAGAAAAAATAAAAACTATCCCGCACTACACCACGATTAAAGATATGCCCTATATTTTGTTACAGGCGGTTATTTCCGTTGAGGACACGCGCTTTTATAAGCACAAGGGCTTTGATCTTATCGGGATTGCCCGCGCAGTGATTGTGAACGTCGAGGCGGGCGAAATTCAAGAAGGTGCGTCGACAATCACTCAACAGACCGTCAAGAATTTGTTTCTTACCTCCGACCAAACATTTACGCGCAAAGCGGAGGAGCTTATTCTTTCTATGAACATGGAAGACGATTTCGACAAGGATAAAATTCTGGAGATTTATTTGAACGTAATATATTTCGGCTCGAATTTTTATGGGATATACGACGCCGCGCAGGGCTACTTCGGCAAGGAGCCAGCCGATTTGACGATAGCCGAATGCGCAATGCTCGCAGGGCTTCCAAACGCTCCAAGCCTTTTATCGCCCTATGTCGACTTTCACGCGGCAAAGAAAAGACAACTCGTCGTTATCGACGCAATGGAAAAAATCGGCATAATCAGCCGAGCTGAGGCGGAGAATGCTCGTGTCGAGGAAATTATTTTGGCGCATTAAAAAATGAAATCTGCGCGGACAAAAAAATTATCCCTCCAAATTCGGAGGGATTTTTTTTATTAGGATTTAGGAATTAGTTATTAGGAATTAGTAGTAATCAGTTCCTAGTTCCTGATTCCTAGTTCCTAATAATTTACATCATGCCGCCCATTCCGCCCATACTGGGAGGAGGCGGAGGAGTCGGTTCAGGTTTATCTGCAACGAGAGTTTCAGTTGTAAGAATCATCGCTGCAATCGACGCCGCATTTTGCAGAGCCGAACGAACAACTTTAGCCGGGTCAACGATACCAGCTTTAATCATGTCGACATATTCATTGGTGAGCGCGTTGAACCCGACGCCCTTATCGGACTTCTTAACAGCCTCAGCAACAACCGAGCCTTCTTGACCCGCATTATTGGCGATTTGGCGAACAGGTTCTTCAATGGCGCGTTTAACAATCTCAACACCAACTTTGGCGTCGCCTTCAGCCTTAACGCCGTCAAGCGCAGGAATAATATCAATAAAGGTCGTGCCGCCGCCCGCGACAATGCCTTCTTCAACAGCCGCACGAGTCGCGTTAAGAGCGTCTTCAATGCGGAGTTTCTTTTCCTTCATTTCAACTTCGGTAGCCGCGCCGATTTCGATAACCGCTACGCCGCCCGCCAATTTCGCGAGACGCTCTTGAAGTTTTTCTTTATCAAAATCGCTTTTGGTTTCGGAAATTTGATTGCGAATCATGCCGACGCGAGCTTTAATTTCGTCTTTATCGCCGTCGCCTTCAACAATCGTAGTTTCTTCTTTGGTCGAACGAATCTGACGCGCATGTCCCAAATCTGCGAAAGTCGCGCTGTCGAGTTTACGTCCGAGTTCTTCGCTAATAACCGTGCCGCCCGTCAAAATTGCAATATCTTCAAGCATGGCTTTACGTCTGTCACCAAAGCCCGGAGCCTTAACCGCAAGAGCTTTGAAGGTTCCGCGCAGTTTGTTGACAACGATTGTTGCCAATGCTTCGCCGTCAACGTCTTCAGCAATGATAACAAGCGATTTGCCCTGCTTAACAACTTGCTCAAGAATCGGAAGAATATCTTGAATCGAAGAAATCTTTCTGTCGGTGATAAGAATATACGGGTCGTCCATAACGGCTTCCATTTTGTCGGTATCGGTGACCATATAGGGCGAAATATATCCTCTGTCGAATTGCATACCTTCGACGACTTTAAGGTTGGTCGTCATGGTCTTGGACTCTTCAACGGTGATAACGCCGTCATTGCCGACTTTTTCCATAGCATCGGCGATAAGTTGACCAATTTCAACGTCGCCCGAAGAAATGGATGCAACCTGCGCGATAGCCTCTTTGCCTTCGACTTTTTTAGCGTTGTTTTTAATTTCGTCAACGAGTTTAGCAACAGCAGCCTCGATACCCTTTTTGATAATCATAGGGTTCGCGCCTGCCACGACGTTTTTCAAGCCTTCGCGAACGATAGCCTGCGCGAGCAAAGTTGCAGTGGTGGTACCGTCGCCAGCAACATCATTGGTTTTGGTAGCGACTTCTTTAACGAGCTGTGCACCCATGTTTTCAAAATGATCTTCGAGTTCAATATCGCGAGCGATTGTTACGCCGTCATTGGTGATAGTCGGTGCGCCGAATTTCTTTTCGAGTACGACGTTACGACCTTTAGGACCGAGCGTAACTTTAACGGCATTCGCCAGAGCGTCGACACCGCGACTTAAAGCACGACGAGCTTCCTCATCGAACAAAATTTCTTTTGCCATTTTAAAACCTCCTTTAGGGACTAGGAATTAGGAACTAGTTTTTAGAAATTAGTTTTTAAGAATTAGTTTTTAAGAACTAGTTCTTAGTTCCTCGCTCCTGTTTCCTAATCAAAGAACTGCCAAAATGTCACTCTCGCGAATAACGAGATAATCTTTGTCGTCCACTTTGACTTCACTGCCAGCGTATTTGTTGAAAATAACATCGTCGCCGACTTTGACTTCCATAGTCGCACGAGTGCCATTATCGAGGAGCTTACCCGTACCGACCGCAACAACTTTGCCTTTTTGCGGCTTCTCTTTGGAAGTTTCAGGCATAATTATTCCGCTTTTGGTTTTAAGCTCAACTTCGGCAACTTCAACAACGACTCTGTCTCCAAGTGGCTTTATCATGAAAATCTGCCTCCCATTAGAAATTTAAAACTTGTCGGGCGTGTCTTGCCCAAGCACAGGCGGTATAATAATCCCGATTCAACAAAATGTCAATAGTTAGGGACTGGGGACTAGGATTTAGGGTTCAGGGAAAAACCCTTTACCCCTGAAACCTTTTCCCTAACCTCTTTATAAAGTTTCATCAGCTCGGCGACGATTCGCGGCTCGTCCTCTAAAAATTTCTCAAAACCATATGCCAACGCAACCGCATAATCGTTTTCCTTGTGCGCGTCCCGTAAATCGGCTGGCATTTTCTTTTCGTCATAAAGCTCCGCCAATGTTCGATTTGAAAAATCTGCGCGGACTCTTAAAATTTCTGCCGCCGTCTCCTCTATACGACGTTTCTGCCGCGAACTCGGACTACACCAGATAAAATTATTGTAAACGACATCTTTTGAATAACGATAATCAGATTTAAAACGTCCAGCAACTATTCTAACCCATGCCATGTGTATTGAACTCGTTAATATTCCGAAATGATAAATTGTGGCGTCAGGAATAATTTGAACTTGATTTGTTGGGATTATATCTTCGTTAAAATAAGCCATAGGAATATAACGGCGATTTTCCGAAGAAACCATTGGCAATGCGATATAATGAGCGGGATTAAAAGTATCACGAAAAGTTGTCGGCGTTTTAGCAAGTTTTCGAGTGGATTCGCACATTGCAAGGCGATTTTTTTTACAAAGCTCAACCCGTTCAGCAACAAGCGGCATTTTATTTATTTCAGACATCGGAACGCCTTTAAGCCAAAGTACATATCGAAGATTGTTATAAATGAGTTCATATCCGCCAATCAATCGCTTGATATATTTTTTAGCGGCAGGTTCGGCACGAATAAAATTTTCATAATCCTCCGCCTCAATTTTTAAAGCGTCGCCGTCAAGCGGAACATTTCCATTTCGCATTTTTGGTACGTCTTTTTGAATAGGATTTGAGCGAATTTCAATAAAAACATTTGGCGCGTCGAGAAGATAAGCATTGATATTTTGCGCGGTAATAATTTTATTGCCATCGAAAATAACTTTGGGCTTATTGTTAGGCGCGGAGCTGAAACCAACAATAACGCAATGAACATGCGCCATATTCTCAGAATCGCTAGTCCAATTAAAAGTTCTGTTAGCAAAGTCTATATGAATTCCTTTTGAAAAAAATTCTTTCCAAATAGGAGTAACTTGTTCTCCTTGCATAATCGAATTAGTCGAGAGAAATGTACAGCGAATATTTGTACCGTGAATAAATTTTGCGGCTTTTTTATACCAACAAGCAACATAATCAACATCTTTGTAATCAAAAAACATAGAAACTTCAGCTTGTTGTTCATGTGAGCGATAACGTCTTCCTTTATAAGGCGGGTTGCCGACAATATAATCGACATTGGCGGGCAAAACAACTTCAGACCAGTCGACGCGGAGGGCATTAGCTTTGCGAATCGAAATATATTTATCAAGAGGCAATTCGGGCAAGTCGCGATTGATAATCCAAGAAGTTTCGCGTTTCATTTGAATATCGGCGATACATAGAGCTAAACGAGCGACTGCGACGGCGAAAGAATCAATTTCAATGCCGTAGAATTGGCGCGGAGTAACTTTAATGGGATTAAAAGGAATATCAGCGTAAAGATGAACCAGCTCTTCGATAACTTCATTCTCCAAACGGCGCAGAGACAAAAAAATTTCGGTTAAAAAGTTGCCGGAGCCGCACGCAGGGTCGAGGAAATTGAGTGAGGCGAGTTTATCTTGGAAATTTTTAAGGAATGCGATTTTATCTTTGCGTTTAGCCTTAATTGCGTTGAATTCGTCGCGCAGCTCGTCCATAAACAGCGGATCGATAACCTTATGAATATTTTCTACGCTGGTATAAAACATTCCGCCTTCATTTCTATTCTTAAATTTTGATTCAAACATGGCTCCGAAAACGGGTGGACTGATTTCGCGCCAACGGAAATTCCTAATAGCTTTGACGTTTTCGATAACTTTAGCGGGATTAGTGATAAATCTGTTGTAAGCGGGAAGTGGAATTTTTTCGTCGAAAAGTCCGCCATTAATGTAAGGGAAATTTTTCAAATCGTCGTCGAGATTATCGCGCAGAGTTTTATCGAGGCTGAACACGTCGAAAATATTTTGCAGGGCGTTGATACGTTCCTTATCGTCGAATTTGAAAATGTAGCCAAAGAATTTATCGGAGTCGAAGACTTTATTGGCGGTGTCGAAGATTTTAGCGTCGCCAGCGTAGAGGCAGAAGACGAGCCGCGTACAGATTTTATTAAGGGCATCTTTATAGTCCGTGATTTTATTTTTCTGATAATTTTGGGCGAAGGCGTTATAAATTTTATCGATGTCGGCGAGTGCGGCACTAGAAATTCTTTCTTGAGGTGAGGAATCGTCGGCGTTGGGGTCGATTAAGATATTTAAGCGCGGGTATTCATAAATAAGGTCGCGCAGATTTAGCAAGGTCGGCGTTTTCCGTTCAGATTTATAAATATGGAATTCGGCGAAGTTACAAGTGATAATCCAACGTGGCGGCTCGTTAAGGGCTTGTGCATAGCGGAGAGCCTGTTGATAGGGCGTAAGTTCGGAGCCGTCGGATTGTTTTTCGGGTTTATTAAGGTCGACGCCGAAAGATTTTTGCTCGATTAAAACTTTAGTGGCGGCAAGGTAAGCGTCGATAAATTTAGTTTGCCCGTCGATTTTAACGGGTTGTTCAAAGCTGATGATATTATCTGGCTCGTCGACGCGCAGGATTTTTTTAAGGAGAGCGCGCCAGAATTTTTGAGTTTCGCCTTTTTCGTAGCCGTGTTCGTGCCAATCCATAGAAAATTTTTTAGCCTCGAAAGCAATATCAATATCTGTCATAAAAAAAATCCCTCCCGCGCAGATTATAACATGCAGGAGGGAAATTTTTTTATTGAAAATTTTATAAGTGTGACGCACATGGATATTCAAGATATTCAAATAATATCACGACGCGGAAATTTTTTCAAGCGTCAATTTTTCTTTAGAATATTCTCGGCGGCAATCATCATACCCGCCAACAGCCAAAATTCGCGCATTAGTGAAGTCATATTTGTATAAGTATTCATCAAGCCTTCAATCATCAGCGCGGCGACAATAAGAAACGCCGTCAAGCCCGCGCTTAAGATAAATTCCTTTTCGCGTTTCAGCTGATTAAAAAATCTCCACAGAAAATAAGCGTAAAGCCCGATAAACGACGCCAAGCCGATTAAACCGCCCTCGCATGTTGCGTTCAGAATGTCATTATGCGGTTGAGTATGTCCATTGCGTTTTTCGTTGGCTTTCTCCTTAGCTTCGGGCAAAATGTATTGTTCATTGTAAGCTTCATAGAACATTTCCTGCCCTATGCCGTGAATCGGATAATCGCTGAAAATATTTATTGCCGACTTCCACATTAAGACGCGCTCGGTATTGCTCTGAAAATTTGCGTCGAATATGGTTGAAAATCTGTCTTGAATCTGCGGTGAAACCAATGACGCGATTAAAAGTATCGTCGTTAAGCCCGCGCAGATTTTAGCCGTAATAAATCGATAGTTTTTATTCAACGCGACAAAAATTATTATCATGCCGCCTAATGCCAACCAAGAGGCTCGCGTCATGGACAGGAGCAAGGCTAAAAGCGTAAGTCCCGCCGTCAAAATCGAAACGCCCCGACAAAGTTGTGGCATGATTTTTAACTGCGCGATAAAAATTAGAATCGGCAACTGCATTATCATTACAGGTCCGTAAGTCGTCGGCGTATTCGTAAAACCATAAGCTCGCGGCGCGTCCATTACGAAATATTGATAAATTCCTGCCGCGCTGTTTATTAGTGCCGCCAATAATGTTGCAATCATGACGCCGCAAAGTTGTTCGCGCTTTTTTATAAACGTCATTGCGAATATCAGCGGAAAAAATCTATGCAACTCCCCGAAAACTTCCCGAAAACTTATCGATGGCTCCAACGACAACGCCGCAATAAAAATTTGGCAGACTAAATAAGTCGCCAATACTCCTAAAACCTCCGAATCGAATTGCGGCAACGATTTATTCTTCAGCGACCAGCCGACTATAAAAAGCGTGCCCAAACAAATAGCTATACTCGCCGCCGCCGTCGATAATGGGACGACCAACGCCATAAACAGCACGACTTTATACATTGCCGAGTCGAGCGAAATTTTTATTGACATAATTTATTTCTCCTTAAGCTGCGCGACGAGTTCGGGCGGAATTACTTCGGGATAATTAATCGCCAGCCAATCTACAATTTTATTCCAATAACGTTTTGCCTTCCACGCCGCCGCGAAGTCAAACATGTACACGAGCGGGATTAAAACGGGCGTGCCGATATTGTCGACGATTCGCACGCGGTACGAACCTTTTGCAGGCTCTTGCACCATGAAATTTGTTATGTCCGTGTCAACTATCGCAATGTTTTCGTGCAGGAAGTCCGATTTGAAATTTAAGAGTATCGTCCAAATTCGTTGCAAAGTTTGAGTATCGGGCGCGACTTTCGGCAAGAAATCTTTTAAATCCTTACTGGTATTGCCGTCGTAATCTAAGACGCGCTCAAAAATATAGCCAAGCCCTAAATTCGTTTCGACCGTCCCGAAATACTCCGTGACAAGCCGCGATTTTGCCAACTTTCTCGCACATAATTTACGATAACGCATTTCCTTGCGAACGTCGCCGTCGTCGGGGCTGTGCGGAATTTTTATACATTTAGTCCTGTCAATCGGGTGAATGTACGTCGATTGATGTCCGCCCGACCCGATAAAAAGTTCTTCCTTTATTGTCAAAATATTGCTCATAAAATCTACCTGTCAACTTTTCTGATTTTGTGGACGCGCAACTTGTCGAGCCATTGCCAAACTTTTAGCTGAATCTGCGCGAAGTCCCCGACCCGCCGAATAATCACCCTGTCATAAATTGTCGCGTCGCCAATAACTTCAGCTGTAACGACAATTTCCGTTGCCTTGCCAAAGTTCAGAATCAACTCGCCGTCCGTCAAAACTTTCGACAAAATATTTTCATCGCCCGCCGTCGCAGAAATTTTAACAGGCGCATCGACATGAAATCTGTACAGCCCCAGAGAAATTTTATCGACCTCGTAGGGCACGGCGTAGCTGTAGATAAAATTATCTTTGGCGGTGATTTTTATGAAGGGCTGAATTTTCCTAAGCGGCTCGGCATTGGCGAAGAATTCAACTTCGGCAAGTCCAAAATTTTTCCCCGCGTCGACTGCTTTAATTTCGGCTCGCGTCACGAAAATTTTTTCTATGTCAAGCACAAGCGGACGCCCGCGACTCGGTAATTCGACGTTAAAATTTTTTACATTATCTAAATAAATTCCTGCCTTGTCAATGACTGCCTGCGCGTTCGCCGACTCAAGGCGCAAAGAAATTTTTTCGGGCGCGTCGTCAAGCGGGTTGCCGTAAATAACGATTCTTTCAACTTGAACGGCTTCTTTCCACTCAAAATTAATTTTTTCGCCTTGCCACAAATTATTTTCAATCTGCGCGGGCGCGGCGTCAACATTTTTAGTATCGATAATTTTAAAGTCGCGAACTTTGGAGGCGTCGCCCGAAGTTGCCGTAACTTTTGCCGAAAAAGTCAGACTGTCCGTCCGCCGCTCGAAAAATATTTCGTCGGAATTCAAAATGCGGAGTGCGTTCCATTCGTTGCGTTGCGACTTATGCGCGAAAATCGCTTCGGCAATAGGATTATCCTTCAAGATTGTTTGACGACAAATTTCGGCGACGGGAAAACGAACGCGCTGTTCCCAAACGTAATTGGCGCGGTCGATAAAGTCAAAGTCGTAAGTATCGGTCTCGCCGAGCTTAGGCTTTTTAGTAGCGCGGAGATTCGTCGCGTAAAAATCGGGCGCGGCAGTGAAAGCAGTCGCATAGGCAAATTTTTTATAAACTTCGGGGCGATAATCGCTACGTTCAGATAAAATTTCGCCCAAAACTTCTTCAAACAAAATCGACAAAGTGCGATGGTCGGGGTGGCTGTCGAAGTCGACGCAGAAAATAATATTTGCTCTAAGCTCCAGCAATAGATTTTTTAAATCGCGCTTGAAATTTTTACGGGTATGTTCGGAAAGTTTCTGCCCGTCGCTGTAACCCATAAAAATAATTTTTTCATGCGAGACGCCCAAAATTTTCAATGCCGTAATCGCCTCACGAGCCCGAACTTCCGCAGGAACTTCAAGTCCGCCGTCAGTCGAATAGGCAACAAAAATTTCAGCCTTAGCCGCCGCCAAATTCAAAATCATATTGCCCGCAATGTTAATTTCGTCGTCAGGGTGCGGAGCCAAAATCAAAACTCGCGTCCCAAAATAATTTTTGTCGAAGAAGGAATTGCCCGCCGTCAGAATTTCTTCCGCCCGAACTTCCGCGTCGACCAGCTCAAAAACTCCGCAAGCCTCCGATTTGAAAATTTTCTTGTCGTCCACTTTATCACCTCGCTCAAAAAAATTTACGCGATATATAAAAAAAAGTCAACGCCCAAATTCCAGACGCCGACAAAATTTTATTCAGTAGCAATAATCTGCGCAAGTTTTGGAATAACCGTTTTGAAGTCGCAAGTTTGACGAATAAGTTCAGCCGCCCGCTCGCCGAAAATTTTCCTGCGCTCGTCGTTTTCAAACAGAATAGAAATTTTCTCCGCAAAAGCCGCCGCGTCTTCCGAATAAACCCTGTAGCCGTTCACGTCGTTTTGAATCACGTCTTCGCAACCGCCAATGTCGCTCGTGACGGCGGGCAGTCCGCTTGCCATTGCCTCCAATAACGAAGTCGGCAAGCCCTCATGACGCGACGGGAAAATATAAACGTCCGCCATTTGATAGAATTCCTGCGGTGCGTCGACTTCACCGATAACTTTTATTGAATCGTCAAGCTCGGCAGAAAGTTTCCGTAGCTCGTCCAAAAGTTCATTTATCCCGCCGCCTACAACGTATAAAAGCGCGTCGGGATATTTTTTATGCAAAATTCGCCACACGTCTTGCAAGGTATCGACGCCCTTATCTTTAACGACCCTCGCGCAGAACAGCAAAACTTTTGAGTTGGGATTAATGCCGTGAGAAATTTTAAGCTCGCGTCGCCGCGCAGAATTCGATTGCGGATATTTTTTAGTGTCGATACCGTGCGGCAGGATTGAAATTTTATCGGGAGAAATGCCGCCACGTTCGATAAAGCCGTCGCGAATTTCTTTGGTCGTCGCCACGTAATGATTGCACTTCGCCAAAATTTTATTGCGCCAATTATCCGCGCTGAAAATCTCCGCCTTACCCGTCAAAGCCAACGTCATGGGCTTATTAAAAAATTTCGCGAACAAAATCGCCCAGACAGCAAATTTCGGCGTGCCGATTATATAAAAGGCGTCAACGTCGTTATGCGTCGTGAGGAGCCGTAAAAAAATTTCCAGCCAGCGAAACGGCGGATGAAGTCTTACCAAATCTATTCCGTTTAAATTTTCTCGTGCCGCCGTGAAGAAAAATCGTTTCTTGGTCATGAGCGTTACGCGGTGTCCGAGTTTGATTAATTGGAGCGCGTGATTTTCGCCGTGAATTTCCGCGCCGCTCTTAGTCGGGCGTCCGTCGGGCATAAATTTTTTCCCGACTGCAAAATCCTTTATCAGCAAACAAATATTCATATCTAGCCCCTAAATCCTATTCCCTAGTCCCTACGTAATGGCTGAAGTTACCGATTGTTAAGGCAGGGAAATTCTTTTTAAGCTCGCGCAGAAATTTTTTCGTGCCAAAGAAATTTTCATCATGCGGCATGACGGCAAAAAATTCGTCGGGGTCGTAATTCAAATTGCGGACTTGAATCATCTGTACGGGCAATTCATCAAGAAAATTCTTCCACGTGGCAAATTCGTCATCTCTGTCGTTGAAACCGGGCATGTAAAGCAAATTCAGCGAAACATGAACGCCATTATTAAGCGCGTAGCGAATCGAATCCTTGACGGCGGCGAGTTTGTAACCTGCGCGGTAGTAACGTTGATAATTTTCATCATTCGCGCTGATAATCGAAACGCGCATTGAGTTTAAGCCCGCGTCGACGATTTTCTTAATGCCCGCCGTAAAGCCCGCGTTGGTGTTTATGTTAATCTGTCCGCGAGTCGTCGCCGCCCGAATCTTTTTAATCGCCGCGCAGATATTATCCGCCATAAGAGACGGCTCGCCTTCGCAACCTTGCCCGAAACTGATAATGCCCTCCGTCGCGTGACTTAAATGATAAATCCCAACGTCGGCGATTTCTTCGACTGTCGGATTAAAGGTGATTCGACTTTGCGGGCTGGGACAACATTCGGCGGCTTGCAACGATATACAACCTAAACAATTCGCGTTGCACGTCGGCGAAGTCGGGACGCCGCACTCCCAACGACGATAAAATAAATTCTGCGCGGTGAGACAATGCCATTCGAGCGAACACTTGGCAACCTGCGCGACTATTCGATTATCGGGCAAATCTTTCTTGACGCGCCGAATAAATTTCTTCAAGTCCCGCGTGTTGTAATTTTGCGGCTCCCACTTAAAATTTTCGTCGGTGTAAAGCGCGGCGGCATAAAGTTCGTCTTTGTAAAGCACGACGGCAGTATAACCGTAGAGCGGCAAAATTTGCGCGGAAGGATTTTTTCTGAAGGCGGGCAAATGCGTCCGAGTATAACCTTGCGGCAAAATCGCCGAGACTGCCCGACCTTTTAACGGCGTAAATTCTCCGCGCTTAAATCCGATTGCTTGACGTTCGGGCAAAAACATTAAGTCAGCCGATTCGGGGAGTTTGATTAAATCTTCGGGCTTGAGCTTGAAAAATTTATTGCCGATTCGCCCGACTCCTTCCGCGTCTGGCACGTCGAAGATATTCCCGCGTTCGTCAGCTATCAACGCCGATATTTGATTCTTCATTGGCTTTTTTCCTCTTAGGGTTAAATTTATTCATAGCGTTATTAATTCCTTCGCTGAAAATGCAAAGCACGGCGGGCACCAGCTCTTCAAGCGCGACATTAATTTTATCGGCGTCCTCTTGAGTGAACGGGCTAAGCACATGATGATTAACCGTCCAATTCTTAGGCGGACGACCGACTCCGATTCTGACACGCGGGAAATTCTGTTCGCCGCCGAGATGTTGGATAATCGATTCAATGCCATGATGACCGCCGCCCGAACCTTTTGGACGCAAGCGGATTGTTCCGAGCGGCAAATCCATATCGTCATGCGCGACAACCAAATCTTCCGCGCCGAGCTTGTAAAAATTCATAATCGGAGCGACTGCCTCGCCGCTTAAGTTCATAAAAGTCTGCGGCTTGACGATTATAATTTTTTCGCCGTTAAAGAAACTCTCGGCAATCAGCGCATTAAATTTTTCGCGCCAATTATCTGCAGAAATTTTATCGGCGAGCTTATCAGCCAATATAAAGCCGACGTTGTGTTTAGTCGCGGCATATTCGGGCGTCGGATTACCCAGCCCGACAAAAATTTTCATAACTTATCCTCCAAGAACGTAAAAACTTTATCGAAGTAAGCGGCGGGATTTGTTCTCTTAGCGTCGGCATGTCCCGCGCCTTCAACGATGAATTTATCCTTCGGAGCCGCGCAGGCGTCGTAAAGTCGTCCCATCATTTCAAAGGGAACAAGTCCGTCTGCGTCGCCGTGAATAAATAATACGGGCACTTTAATTTTGTCGACGACTTCAAGCGGAGCCGCGTCCGAAATTTTAACGCCTGTCTTCAATTTGCAAACAAGATTCGCGCATGGCATAACGGGATATTCGGGCAAGCCGAAAATTTTTTCAAGCTGAGCGGCGAACATTTCGTAAGCACTCGTATAGCCGCAATCCTCGACGACCGCCACTAAATTTTTCGGCTCTTGCGCGGCAGTCAGCAAAGTAGTTGCGGCACCCATTGAAACGCCGTGAATAATAATCTGCGCGTCTTGAGGAATTTTTTCCGCCCAAAGTAAAACGTCGCGGCTCTCCAACGCGCCCATAGTTATAAATTGCCCTTCGCTTTCGCCCGCCGCTCGCAAATCGGGAATCAAAACATTCCAGCCGCGCTTAAGATATTCTTCGGCGTAGTCATAGGCAAAAGTCCCGTCGCGTCCGTAGCCGTGAATTAAAATCGCCCAACGGTTAGTCTCTTCGGCGGGAGAAAATTTTTTGGCGTGAAGTGTCAATCTGTCAAAACTTTCAAGCGTCCAAACTTCAACCGGAAAATTCGGAGCGGGCGGAGCTTTCAAATTCGGGTCGGCAATATTCGCGCAAGCCTTAGGCGGTGTTAAATCTTCCCCGCGTTTCAAAGCGAAGTCGACAAAATAATTTCCGACGAAATATCCCGCGCAGATTAAAATTATCAAAGCGACTAAAATTTTTTTCATGTGCAAAACTCCTTAAACGCCAAAGGCGGAAGCTTTGAACTCCCGCCTTTAAACTTTTTGTTAATCGGGTTGACAGGATTTGAACCTGCGACCCCCGCGTCCCGAACACGGTGCTCTACCAAACTGAGCCACAACCCGTAAAACGTTTGCAATTATAGCAGGCACGTTTTTAAATTGCAAGCCCTAATTCAAAATAAAATTTAGTAGCTCGCCGTTCAGTTCGTCTACCGTAGTGAAATAATCGGCTTCTTGCGCGAGCGAATCCATTTCACGCAAAATAATTTCCTCAATCGCGTTGCTAACAAAATTTCCGCCAGTAACACTAAAAATAAAATCCGCCAAGCAATTATAATGTATGTTGTAGCGATTTTCGTAAAGCAAGTGAACTAAATATTTTGCCAAGCCCGCTTGCAACGTCGTGAAGGTGTCAAAATTTAAACTCGCCCGTTGTTCGACTTCGTTCAGATTGTACGACGCCCAATTTTCCAGCGCGGCAACGTTTCTAAAATTTTTTTCATTCTCAAGCTCGGCAATCGCCTTAATAGAAATCGTCCGCATAACTTCCACATATGGCAAATTAAAATAACTTTTTGTCGCCTCGTCGCAAAATTCGCGTTCCCTGCCCGTCAAATCGCCGCAAGGATTATATTCTTTTTTAGTCAAGAGAATCACTCCTTTAAATCCGTCTCGTAAATTTCGTTCAAAAGTTTTTCCTGCTTATCTTTGCTCGCCTGTTCAAACGACCGCTTGGCGAAAATGTTTGGAGCCGCTGCGCCTATTGCTATCGCCAAAATTATTAACAGCGCGTCCACGCCCGATTGAACCGCCGATAATAGCTCGTCGACTGTGATTCTGCGGATATTTATCACGGCGAACAAGAACCGATAAATCAAAACGCCCGGCACTAACGGGATTACCGCCGGCACGACCAAAACCAATGACGGCGTATGGAGCCAATGAACCGCCCGCATTGCGACAAGACTAACTAACGTCGCGCCCGCTAATGTCCCGACCGCTGAACTCATGCCCAATTCAAAGATTAAAAAATTTCTCGTGCAAACGCAAATTGCTCCGCCCGCCGCCGCCGCGTATAAAAGTCTCGGCGGTAAGTTGAAAAAAACTGCAAAGCTCGCCGCTCCGATTGCCGCCGCTATCGCGAATAATAAATAAT
The DNA here is from genome assembly GCA_017549815.1 of Selenomonadaceae bacterium. GTDB lineage: Bacteria > Bacillota > Negativicutes > Selenomonadales > Selenomonadaceae > Quinella. The sequence continues at coordinate 7,047 of JAFYNH010000017.1, read as the reverse complement.
CGCTTTCGGGGCGCATTGCCAAATTCGTAAATGAATCGAAGTCCGCCATACCGATTGCAAAGACTATTCCGAAAGTCATTGCGCCGACGATAACCAGCGTGTGCAATATTCGCGCCGCACCGCTCACCAAATACGTATTTAAAATGTCACTTAAAGCGTTAATCATCGGGACGCCGGGCACTAAAAATAATGAGGCGGCTATCAGCGGGTGCCAAGGGGTCGTCGTCGGCAAAAGGTGCGACAAATAAGCTACAATCGTTGCCGTAAACGCTCCAAACGTCATCGAAACATAAGGATTGATTCCAAAACGCTCGGCGCATTCCATTTGAATAATTTTTCCGATAAACGCGCTAATTACCGTATAAATCGCCGCGTTAAGGTCGCAACCAAACAGCGTACAAAATGCCCCGCAACCCGTGCCCGCGCATAAAAACGCCAGCCAATGAGGATAACGCGGACGATTGGCGACGGCGTGAAGTTCGCCCCTAAATTCGTCAAGCGTGTAATGGTCACGTAAAGCCCGCCACGTCAACCGACTCACCGCAGAAATAATTTTCATGTTGACGGCGTGTTTAGGGCATTTTCTGAACGACGTATGCGAATGATTTTCGTCGCTGATATTAAGCATAAGCGTCGTATACATTATGTGCAAATGAAATTTTTCGGCGGGAATGCCCATATAAGCCGCAACTCGTTTCATGTCGCGAACGATTTGAGGCGTATCCGCGCCGTTCTCCATAAGCAACTGCCCAACCGTCAAGATAAGCTCCGCCTTCTGCCCAATTTCTGTAAATGCGTCGCGCAGAAGTTCACGTTGCTCCGAATAAGAAATTTTAAAATCGTCGTCTCTCATCGTAAACAATCCTCAGAAAATTTTTTTCGTCGGCAATCGCGTCGCTTAATAAATTCTGTCGGCTCAATGAAACGAAAATCGCCGCCGCTTCTGCCTGACAATTTACTTTGCCTCTGTTTGGATTAAACGCAATATCCGTGAAGGCGTCGAATTTTCTTTCCAATAACTCGTCCGCCAAATCTTTATTCGTCGCCAATGTCGAGACGTAAAACCAATTATAAAAATAAGTCGGCGGTTTGTTCGGAAAATTTTTACCTTCAAAACTGAAACCGATAAGTGCGCCGCTTTTTTTCAGACGTCCATCGCTTTTGGCATAAAGAGAAAGCTTACCAATTATATCAGTGTAAGGTCCGCCGAGTTTAAAAACTTTGCTTCCTTGAAAAGCTGATTCCAAAGAAACGTTTTCGCGAACCATGAGATTAAACGCGCTCAATTTTACTCCAAGTTCCTCTTCGCTCTTCGTTGAGATTTCCAAAATTTTTTTATCGGGATTAGTTGCCAAATAATTTTCATGAAGCCCTTGAATATTTTTTCTGCTTTTCTCCAACGCACGTCCGTCGAACCATGTAAATTGAACTTCGCGCCGTTCAAAAAGTTTTTCATTCTCCAAGACTTCAAAGACAGGTCGAACAGCCATAAAAAACCCCTCCCGCGCAGATTATATCATAAAAAAATCCCGTCGACATTGACGGGATTAAAATTTTTTATTAGGAATTAGGAACTATGGACTAGTTTATTTTCGTTGATGTGATAAGCCGTGTCGTTGATATTGAAAGTCGAAGTCGCCGTAACGTTTTCAAAGGTAAGCTTGCCGCCGCCCTTTACGTTAAGCGTCAACTTGTCGTCATTAAACGTACCGTCGAAGGAGCCGTTCTTACCGCGCTTGTCAAGAATCTTGATAAGATCGTCACTGTCGTAACTAGAAATTATATCCCGACCGTCGCCCGCTGTGAAAATGAACGTATCAATGCCGTCTCCGCCAAATAACGTATCATTGCCTTTGCCGCCCCATAAATAATCGTCTCCGTCGCCGCCTTGTAAAATATCATTACCTTTGCCGCCGATTAGTTCATTGTCATCATTGTCGCCGAAAAGTTTAACTGCCTTTTTAAGGAGCGCGGCACTCACATTCTGATAATTCAACTTATCGTCTGCAAGGTCAATTTCCTTTGTCGAAGAGGCACTTGTCAACGAAACCGACTTGCCGTCTTCGCTTATAAGCAAGCCGTTGTTGTAAGTCTTTGTCGTGTCGCCTTCGATAAACGTAAACGGACTACTCGCGCTGTTTTTGAGCGTAAGTTTGTTGTTGCCGACGCTAAGCACTAAATCTTTTCCTTTAGCCTTAACCTCAGAAATACTCGCGCCACTGCCTAACGAAATTTTATCGCCTTCGTCTGCGTTGTAGCCCGAAATGACTTTGTTGCCGCTCTTGAGTTCGTAAGCGAAAATATCTTCGCCCTCGCCGCCGACAAATGTATCTTTACCCTTGCCGCCGAAAAGTGTCGAGCCGTTCTCGCCCGCGATTATGTAATTCTTCTTCTTGTTGCCAATGATATAAATTTCTTCATCAGCCGCCGAGCCGTCTATCGTCACGAGTTTGGAAAGTTTCGCGCCGTCGAATTTTTTATCTGCAATCGAACTGCTTAACGTCACAGATTTTTCGTTGCCGTCAAAAATCCCGTTCGCCGTATAAATGTTGACTTTTGACTTCTTCGCACCGAAAGTTATCTCTGCGCCCGCGCCGCCTTCTATCGTCAAGCTATCTTTTTCACCAAAACCCAAAATGACGTTCGCGCCCTTGAGTTCATACTCCGTCGCCTTGAGACTGTCGCCAATGCTTATTTTGTCTTTGCCGTTGCTACCCTTTGCGCTGTAGTCTTTAATCATGCCCACGCCGCCATTGTAAACGAACAAATCATTGCCCTTGCCGCCTGTCATCTCGAATTCATTTTCGCCGCTAATCAAGGTGTCCTTGCCCGCGCCGCCGATTAACGAAATGCCTTCCGTACTTCCGTCAATGCTTAGGTCTTTTTTAGTTTGGGAACCGTCAACTTTGCTGACCGAATTAGCGATATATTTGCCCTTAAACGTCGGTGAAAGTACAATGCTAGGCTCGCCGTTCGCGTCGTTAGCGATTATTCCGTCCGCCGTGTATTTGTTACCTGAAAGCGACGCAATATCCTTGCCAGCCGCGTCAACAAAGGTTATCTCGCTCATTGACTTCACGCCGTCTTTTATCGTGATTGAGCCATTGCCGACTTTGAACAGAATATCGTCGCCGTCAATATTTGCCTCGACCGAAGAGCCGTCCGCGATTTTTATTTTATCCTTTTCTTTGAAGTTATAGAGAATATCGTTGCCGTCGCCCTTAGCATAGGAGAAAATATTACCGTCTTTTTCGCCGCCACTAAGCGTGATTTTGTCATTACCTGCGCCGCCGCTGATTTCAACGTTCGTTCCCGTGTTATTAATTTTATCGTTACCGAGTCCGCCGTCGATTGAAACTTTATTGCCGTTGCTTACGATAGAATCTCTGCCCGCGCCTGATTCAATCGTCAAATAGTCGCCGTTGTTGGTTATCGTGTCGTTATCGTCATTGCCAGAGAATTTGCTGTTAAAGTCGCCCGCGTCGAATTCAAAGCCGAATTTGCCGCCATTGCTGACGACCGAAACGCCGTTTTCCGTAAAATTATCTTCTGCAAGTTTAATCGCGCCTTTTTCGCTGAACGTCGGCAAAGATGCCATACCGTCAAGCTCCGCCGCTATTATCGTGCCTTCGTCCGAATCACTGAAGACAATTTTATTATCCTCAAGCGCGTAACTCGTCGAATCCTTTTGATAAGTCGCTTTTGCGTTTTTAAGTTTCCAAGTGCCGTTATTGGCAACGTCGGAGCCGAGCGAGAGACTATAACCTTCGCTTATGGTTACGTCCGTCTTGTTAAGCGCGGCTTTAGAAACCGTGACAATTTTATCGTCTTCATTTAAAGCAAGTCCTTTTGTTAAATTAACGCCCTTAACGGTGATGACACTTTTGCCTTTCTTTGCCGCCGTGTAGATAATTTTATTATTTTCGACACTGTAGCCTTCACTCGTCCCAGCTTGTTTGTAAGTTGCAGTGTTTTCTTCGAGCGTCCAACCTGCTTTTATCTCTTTAGGCTTATCAATGTCGTCGGCGAGTTCGAGCTTGTAACCTTTGCTGATTGTCACTGTCGATTTATTCAAAGCAGTTCTAGGTATCGTGAAAGTATCGCCGTTGCGAGTAATATTATCGAGCGATTTGACGCCCTTTATTTCGACGTGTTCGCTTGCCTTGTCAGCAACGTAAATTATCTGATTATCAACGAGCTTGTGCCCGCCGACCATGCCAGAGCCAGTATAAATGACGGTGTTATTATTGTATGCCCATTTTTCGTCAACGCCTACAGGTTGATCGACATCTTTATCAAGTGCCAAAGTATAACCGTCGCTCACAGTTACAACATTGTTGACGCTGAGAGCCGCTTTAGGCACCGTGACGACTGTACCCGTTATCGTAATGCCTTTTTCCGTCGTCACGCCATTTATCATAATTGTATTTCCCGTGCTCTTCTTCACATATTTTATTTGGTTTTCTTCGAGCATATAACCTGCCGTTGATGACGAAATTTGGCAAATGGCTGTTGTGTCTTTGAAACTCCAAGTCGCTTCTTGCGTTGTCGGCTTGGGAACGTTCTCATCAATAGCCAATTCGTAGTCATCGCTGATTGTAACTGTCGATTCGCCCAAAGCAGAAATTGCAACTGTCACGACTTTATTGGTAATGTCAATCGAGAGTCCCTTAACAGACTTCACGCCATTAACTGTTACAATCGGTTCCTCACCTGATATACCGTAAGTTGCTGTCGTGCCGCTCAATTTCCATGAACTCTTTTCAAGCGGCTCACCTTCAATATTGACAACCGACAATTTCGCCGCGCCGCCTAAAGTTATATTGCCGTTTCCAACCGTGACGATAATATCATCGCCGTTTTTCTGCTTGGAGTAACTCGCGCCGTTGATTTGCAATGTCGACGTTTCGTTAAAGTCTTTGATATAGTCATTGCCGTCGCCGTTATTATAAACGAAAATATTACCGTTGCCGGTGTTTGCGATAGAATCATTGCCTTTACCGCCTGTTATTGTCGTCTCGCTCGTCACTTTAATGGTATCGTTGCCGTCTCCCGCATTGATTGAAATATTTTTGCCGTTACTTGTGATTAAGTCTGCGTTCGCGCTACTCGTTATCAACGCTTTCTTGTAATCACCCTCCGCAAAATTGAATTCGTAGCCGTCGCCGCTAATAGAAACTTTACTTTTGAGCGCAGTATCTTTAATCGTTACGACTTTACCGCTGACAGAAAGTCCTTCCGCTGATTTGACGCCGTTGACTGTGAGTAAATCTTTGCTTGTCGCCGCTATATAAGAAACAGATTTTCCGTCGCTTGCAAGGGAGTAATAAGACGAATTGTTTTGCTTATAAGTGGCAACCGAATTATTGTAGCTCCATTCATTGGTTGTCGTGGTTTTGTTGATAACGTCTGAGCCGAGCGCGAGCGTATAACCGTCGCTGACTGTGACGTTCGCATTATTAAGAGCAGCCGCCGCAACCGTTACGACTTTACCGTTTATAGAAAGTCCTTCCGCTGATTTGACGCCGTTGACTGTGAGTAAATCTTTGCTTGTCGCCGCGATATAAGAAATAGATTTTCCGTCGCTTGCAAGGGAGTAATAAGGCGAATTATTTTGCTTATAAGTGGCAACCGAATTATTGTAGCTCCATTCATTGGTTGTCGTGGTTTTGTTGATAACGTCTGAACCGAGCGCGAGCGTATAACCGTCGCTGATTGTGACGTTCGCATTATTCAGAGCAAACGCCGCCACCGTTACGACTTTACCGTTTATAGAAAGTCCTTCCGCTGATTTGACGCCGTTGACTGTGATAAGAGTTTCAAGCAAAGTGCCATAAGTGGCAGTCGTATCCTTCAGTCTCCACGAATTCGATTCAATCAGCTCGCCTTCAACATTGGCAATCGTCAAGAAACTTGCTACGCTTTCCAAAGTTATCTTTCCGTCGCCGACCGTGAAAATAATGTCATTGCCGCTTGCAGTTACCGAGTAAGTGCCGGTGCCGTTGCCGATTTGCAACTTATTGTACCATTCAAAGCCTTTGATAAGGTCGTTTCCGTCGCCTTCATTATATTGAATCAAATTATTATTTAAGTAGGAACCGAGAGTTATAAAATCATTCCCTTTACCGCCATTAATCTTAACTTTTTCGCCGTAACCATAAATGTAATCGTTGCCGTCGCCGCCGTTTATCGTAACGTTGTCGCCCAAGTTATTAATAGAATCGTTTCCCGCTCCAGCGTTGATTAAAACGTTTTGACCTCCGTCATGCAACCCGTAGTTATCATAATAAAAGTCTTCGTTATAAATAAAATCGTTCCCTGTACCACCGTTTATTGTGTTATAGGAGCCTCTGTTATAAATGGAATCGTTATCATCGCCGCCGTCGATTATCGAACTTGCGCCGTCATTTTTAATGTAATCTTTGCCCGCACCACCGTCGATTGTCAAACTGTCGCCGATATAGTAATCACCGTAGTACCCGTACTCAAAATAACCAACATTTAGAATTGAATCGTTTCCGCCGCCTGCGTTGATTAAAATTTCGTCACCGATATTAATGATTAAATCGTTTCCGCCACCTGCATCGATTGTGACGCTGGAGCCGCTGTTGTAAATGTAATCGTTACCCGTGCCTCCACTTATTGTTACTTCAGAGCCGTAGTTGTTGTAAATGGTATCGTCACCTGTGCCGCTGTCGATTGTTACGTTGTTGCCGTCTTCATTGATAATCGAATCATTACCTTCGCCGCCGTTTATGCTGACATTTTTGCTGTTGTAGTTGTAAATGTAATCGTTGCCGTCGCCGCCATTGATAGTAACATTATTGCCTCCGTCATACCATATGGAGTACCATATGGAGTCTTGATAATAACCGCCATTATAAATGGAATCGTTCCCTGTGCCACCGTTGATTGTGACGTTGGATTCGCTGTTTCCAATGAAATCGTCTCCTTCGCCGCCGTCGATTGAAGATTCTTCGCCATGATTATAAATTGTATCGTTTCCTGTACCACCGTTTATTGTTACGTTGTTACTCATGTCACGGT
>JAFYNH010000016.1 GCA_017549815.1 Selenomonadaceae bacterium | reverse complement strand
TTCCATATTCAAGGAAACCTGTATGTGTACCCGTTCGTTAGCGGGGACTTTACGCCTGTGGAGCGTCGAAAAAACGCAAGTAGCTACGGCAAAAGCGGACGCGTTGAAGCAGGAATGAGACATAAAGGTTTTTATAACTTTTTATAAGTTCTCAGTAACGGCTTCATTATGAACACAAGAACACACGAAATTATCCGCGAGTATATCGGCGTGTTGACGCACCAGGCTCTCAATCGCGAGCTTACTTGGACGACCGCTGTCGGCGATATGGAGTATCGTTACATTATCAAATCGCTCGATGGTAAGGATTTGCTCGGCGTCTCCTATCGTATGCGCTCGATTGACAGCGTCGATCTCACAATCAACGGCGAAACCTTCCGCACGCGCAACAAGCCCATTATCGAACGCGTAAGTATGCTTTTCCGCATAATCAACTACGACAAAAAAGACAACATTATCAGCGACGCCACGATTCAATTCATGCGCCACTACGTCAACGAGAATAAATAGGGGCAAGGATTTAGGGATAAGGATTTAGGGATAAGGATTTAGGGCAAAACCCTTTGTCCCTGACCCCTGAATCCTGCCCCCTTCAAAAGGGAGATTGATAAAATGTCGACAGTGGTTATAAGCGGTGCGCAATGGGGCGACGAAGGCAAAGGCAAAATCGTTGATTACCTCGCGGCGCAAGCGGATACGGTTGTTCGATTTCAAGGCGGCAGTAACGCGGGACATACCGTCACCGTCAACGGCGAAGAATATAAATTGCGTCTCCTGCCGTCGGGCATTTTGTATAAGGGCACGACCTGCGTTATTGGCAATGGCGTTGTCGTCGACCCGCAAACTTTGCTTGAGGAAATAGACAATTTGCAAGCTCGCGGCATCGATACTTCGGGCATTCGCCTTTCAAATCGCGCCCATGTTGTCATGCCTTGGCACAAACTTATTGACGAACTTGGCGAGGCTCTGCGCGGAGAAAATAAAATCGGCACGACTAAACGCGGCATAGGTCCTTGCTATATCGACAAGGCGGATAGAATCGGAATTCGTGTTTGCGATTTAATCGACCGTGAAGAATTCGCTTTGCGAGTCGCGCAGGTTCTTCAAGCTAAGAATTTGATTCTGGAAAAAGTTTATAATCATGCGCCGCTTAATGCTGATGAAATTATTCACGAGTATGAAGGCTACGCCGAGAGACTTCGCCCCTTTGTCTGTGATACTATTGCTTTGCTCAATGAACAGGTCGACGCGGGCAAGAAAATTTTATTCGAGGGCGCACAGGCGACTATGCTTGATATTGACTATGGAACTTATCCCTACGTCACGTCTAGTCACCCGATTAGCGGCGGCGTCGGAGTCGGAGCGGGCGTCGCGCCTAATAAAATCGATAAAGTTTTCGGCGTCGTCAAGGCTTATTGTACACGAGTCGGCGAAGGACCTTTCCCGACCGAACAGCTTAACGAAATCGGCGATAAACTCCGCAACGCTGGTCACGAATTCGGAACAGTTACGGGGCGTCCGCGCAGAACAGGTTGGCTTGACGCTTGCATTGTCAAATACGCGGGGCAACTCAGCGGCACCGATTATATGGCTGTTACGCGTCTTGATATTCTTGACGACTTCGACGAAATTAAAATGTGCACAGCTTACAAAATCGACAGCGAAATTTTAAATGAAATTCCCGCAAGCTTAAAGGTTTTGGCGAAGGTCGAGCCTGTTTACGAAACTTTTGCGGGCTGGAAAACAGATATAAGCAAGATTCGCCGCTATGAAGATTTACCTGCCAATGCTAAGAAATATTTGGAGCGTATGGCGGAAGTTACTAAGATTAAAATCGGAATCGTCTCGGTTGGTCCGAACAGAGAGCAAACGATTGTTCTTGCCGAAAATATTTTCTGATAAAAAAATTTCCCCGCCGAAAATTGACGGGGATTTTTTTATTGGCAAATTAATTTCAGTTGTTAATTATAAAGCTCATTGAAGTTTCAAAGGTCTCGCCGACGCCAAGTTTAATAATGCCCTCTTTATCCTTGAATTCGCCGCTAAAATCTTCGTAATCGGCGTGTCCGTGCCAAGGCTCAATGCAAATGAACGGTGCGCCGCCCTGCGTAGGAGTCCAAATTCCCCAATACGGGAAATTCTTAGCGCGAACAGTAATTGACTTTGAACTTTTACGCGAGCAAACCGAAATTTCATCAGATTTTAAATCGTCGAAAACAAGTGCGCCGTCTTTGAACAGTTCATAACTCAAATCAAGTTCGGTACCGTCGAGCGTCGGAATTCTGTCATGATTAAGTAAACCATTCGCCGCAAGCGGGAGCCGCGCAGATTTTTCAGCCTTGTTGAACTTCAAATAGCAGTCATTGAAACTTTCACGGTAATTAATCGGGCAACTAATCGCGGGGTGTGCGCCGATTGAAAAATAAATTTCCTTTTTATCCGTGTTCGCGACCTTCCAAAAAACTTTAACCTCATTGCCGACGAGTTCAAACGAAATTTCCAAGCGGAACTTGTAAGGATAAACGGCGAGAGTAGCGGCATTTGATTCAAGCGCAAAGGAAAGAGTGTTTTCGGTGGCGTCGACCAGCCAAAAATAACTCGTGCGTGCGAAACCGTGTTGCCCCAATTCAAATTCTCTGCCTTCGGCGCGATAATTGCCGCCGTTGACTTTGCCGACAATCGGGAACAGCACAGGCGAAGAATATTTCCACCAAGTCGGATCGCTGTCGAAAAGATATTCCGTGCCGTCAGCAAGCGCAGTTATTGATTTAAGCTCCGCGCCGCGTTCCGAAACCTTAATTTTGAGGACATCGTTTTGAAGAGTCTGCATAATGAAATTCTCCCTTCTTTTTGACAGAAAATTTTTCACAAGATAAAATTCATGGCGGAAAGGATTGATGAATTTGTTAAAAGACTTTTTACCGCCCCATATTTACAGGATTGAAAGCCAGCCGAATTATTTCGACCCGATTAGGAAAAAATATGTACTGGTGACACCCCGCGAAACCGTTCGTCAGCGCGTATTGCCATTTCTGATTGAGGAATTAGAAGTCCCGCAGAAAATGATTCGCGTTGGAGAGAAATTATCCTACTACGGATTAAATTTTCGACATAGAGCCGACATCGTGATTGAGCGATTCGACCGCGCAGAAAATATTTTGCGACCACTTGCCGTCGTCGAGTGCAAATCTGCCGAAAAGCCGCCAGAAGAATCAGCCTTCAATGAAACTTTCGATTATGCGGAGAAACTCGGCTGTTCGTATTGCCTACTCACCAACGGCGAAGAATCTTTCAGCTTTTATCTTGACGCGGAAAATTATATCGAATTGGAAACTTTGCCGACTTATCGCGAAATGCTTAAAGGCAAATTCATTGAACGTCATTAATCGTTTCAAAAAGTTTTGAGGCGCGAAGTTCGCCGTTTTCGATTCTGCCGACGCCTAAAAATTTCCCGCCCGCGCAGATTTTTAAAGATTTTACGTCGGGCGCGTGAATTGTCGTCGGCAAGCCGTTCATAAAGGCGCGAATTCGATTAGGATTAAGTTCAAAGCTCGGCAGGTGATTCAAACAAATTTCAATCGGCAAAATATTTTCAACGTCGAGTTCGTCAAGAGTCACAGAATTTTTTAAATCAAAATCTCCGACGCGCAACCTAATCAAATTCTTCAACGTCGCGGGCAAATTCAATCGCTCGCCTAAATCCGTCGCTAAAGTCCGAATGTAAGTGCCCTTGCCGCATTCGATTTCAACTACGACGGAATTTTTTTCTTTCGCGATTAGTTCAATGTTAGAAATTTTAACAAGGCGGCTCGGCATGTCAAATTCAAGATTTTTCCTAGCAAGGTCGTAGGCTTTATGCCCTTGAATTTTTATCGCTGAAAATTTCGGTGGCGTCTGTTCAATCTCGCCGATAAAACTTTTCAACGCCGCGTTAAGCTCGTCAATCGTCGGCATTTCAAAATTATCTGCGCGGGAAATGATTTTTCCTTCCAAATCGCCGCTGTCAGTCGCAACGCCAAATAAAATTTCTGCGCGATAAGCTTTGTCGCAGTCAGTAAGGTATTCAATGAATTTCGTCGCCCGACCAATCGCAATCGGCAAAACTCCGCTCGCTAAAGGGTCTAAAGTCCCAGCATGTCCAACTTTGCGCGTCGAAAAAATCTTCCGAATACGATTAACCGCGTCATGGCTTGTCATGCCCGAACTTTTATTCAAATTTATAAATCCGTCGCTCATTGCTCAAAATCTGCCAACGCGACGCCCTCACAAGGTAAATTTTCCGCATTAATCGCCTTTGCAATCGCCGCTATTAAAATTTTCTGCGCGTCGTCAAGCGAAGTCTTCAAAGTGCAACCTGCCGCCCGAATATGCCCGCCGCCACCTAAACTGTTCGCGATTTTGGAAACGTCTACGCCTTTTGAACGCATACTGACGCGGCAAATATTTTCTTCGCGTTCGCTTATGATAAACGCCACGTCAACGCCGTCTATCACCCGAATTAAATCTATAAATCCCTCTGTCGAGTCGAATTTCTTCATCGTAGCCAAATTCAGGAACATTCCCGCCACTTTTCCGCCAAAAAATACCTTAGTCGAGTTCAAAGCTATTATCATGCCGCGAACTTCATCAACTGAACGTTTTTCAAGCTCTTCAGATATAAAATTCGGCTTAACTCCGCATGAAATCAGCTCACCCGCCGTTTTTAAAGTCTCTGCGCGGGTATTCGAGAATTGAAAGAATCCAGTATCCGTCGCAATGCCCGTGTAAAGGCAAGTAGCTATATCTGCCGTGATTTCCGCGTCCAATTCCTTAGCAAGCTTGAAAATAATCTCGCAAGTTGCCGCTGCCTCGTGTTCGCGATAAAGTTCTACGCCTTCGCCGCTGTTCGTCACGTGATGATCTATATTCAAAATCGGCGCGTCGGTTAATTTGCTAACTTTGCCAATTCTGTCGGGCGAAGTATCCAATATCAGCAATAAATCAGCGTCAAAACGTTCATCTTCGGAGGGGCGACGTATTTCTTCAAAGTGCGGCAGGACATGCAAGTTTTTTCGGACGGTATCATCAATAAAAATCTGCGCGGTCTTGCCCATGTTCCGTAAAATCTGCATTGTCGCTAACGTCGAGCCGATTGCGTCTCCGTCGGGCTGTATGTGCGACGTTATTAAAATTTTATTCGCGGCTTTGAGTTTCTCCGCCGTTTCCTTCAGCGTTATCATCATTTTTTTTACTATCCCCTTCCACTTGCAATAAAAGTTTCTGAATGTGATCGCCATAGTCAAGCGACGTGTCGAGCGCGAAAGAAATTTCAGGCGTAAATCTCAATCTGATTCTGTGCCCGATTTCACGGCGAATAAAGCCTAATGCGCTGTTCAAGCCTTCGAGCGAGCTTTTAACTTGTTCTTCGCCGCCCATTATGCTGACATAGATTTTAGCCTCGCGCAGGTCGCCCGTCATTTCGACATCAGTAACAGTTACAAAGCCGATTCGCGGGTCCTTAAGCTCTTTTAAAAGCATTTTCCCCATTTCCTGTTTTATCAGCTCTTGCAACTTTTCTATTCTGAGTTTATTCCCCATAGTCAAGCCTCCAAAAACTAATTTCTTAAGGATTAATCCATAACGGTTCGATTTTGTCAACAAGTATCGGCGTCAACTCGTCAAGGTTCCTTATTTTTTCAAATCGCCAATTATTTCTCGCGTCCTTAAAAAATTCAAGCTCCAAAGTTATTTGTCCGATAAATTTCCCCTGCAATGAATCATCGCCAGTAAGTTCTAAAGTTATAGCCGATTTATTGCCTTCAATTCGCGTTTTAGTAATTTTAGCTGTTGTCGCTTGGCGAATTTTTTCAAACTCGTTGGCAACATAAGCCGCCGGATTTTCTTTAGGCGTCGCGGGTTCGGGAGTTCTGGCAAAAAACGCATCCTTTACGTCGTTCAAAAATTTTAAATGCAAATTCTTATTTTCCATGTTGTAAGCAACCAAAAATTCCGCGTTGTGCTGAAAATATTGGTCGTTAGGATAATTTTCCTTGTAGACATCATATTTTTTGGCAAGTTCAATCGTCACCGCTTCATAAGTATCGGAAAAAAATTCGTCTGGATTTACGCGGTCTGAAAGTTTCATCAAACTCTTTGCATTGAGCGCGATTTTTATATCGTTCAGTGCTTTTTCGGGCTTGTCGTCGTTAAGGCAACCCGTAAAAATCAATGCGCAAAGCATAATGAGTAATCCGCAGTGAAAAATTTTTTTATTCATATGACCACCTCTAATTTTTGTGCGAAAAAGCCGCACTCCGTCTTTGGAATGCGGCTCTTTCTATCTTGAATAATAAATTTCGCAGTTATGGCGGAGAAGGTGGGATTCGAACCCACGGTAGCTTTTGACCACACCGCTTTTCGAGAGCGGCACCTTCAACCTCTCGGACACCTCTCCGCAGCGTGTGCAATACTAACACGCGGAAAAAAATCTGTCAAGAATTATTTGCCGAAATAGCGATCGAGCAGACCTTTGAAGGCTTTGCCGTGACGAGCCTCATCACGCGCCATTTCGTGAACAGTATCATGAATCGCGTCAAGATTGAGAGCCTTAGCACGTTTTGCAAGATCCGTTTTGCCCGCTGTGGCACCGTTTTCAGCCTCTACGCGCATTTGAAGATTCTTTTTCGTGCTGTCCGTAAGAACTTCGCCCAACAATTCCGCGAATTTAGCGGCATGTTCGGCTTCCTCCAAAGCAGCGCGACGCCAGTATTCGCCGATTTCGGGATAGCCTTCGCGATAAGCGACGCGGCTCATTGCCAGATACATGCCGACTTCAGTGCATTCGCCGTTGAAGTTAGCGCGGAGATCTTTGATAATATCATCGGGCGCACCTTTTGCCACGCCGACGACATGTTCAGCCGCCCAAGTCAGTTCGCCTTCTTGTTTGGTGAATTTTTCGGCAGGAGCTTTGCAAACCGGGCACTCAATCGGCGGTTCATCGCCCTCGTAAACGTAACCGCACACATTGCAGACATACTTAGCCATCTTTCTAACCTCCAAAAAAATTTTGCTACATACGCTGAAAATATTATAGCACATAGAATTTTTTTTGCAACGCAAAAGCCCGCGATTTTTTCTTCGCGGACTTGTTATTTTCTATATTGGCAGGGGTAGCTGGACTCGAACCAACGAATGCCAGATTCAGAGTCTGGTGCCTTACCAACTTGGCGATACCCCTTTGGTAAAACTGTTACGCATTATGCCATACGACTAAAAATTTGTCAACCAATTTATTTATCCTGTTTAGCCTTCTTATCTTTTTTGTCTTTTTTATCTTTCTTATCCTTTTTATCCTTCTTGGCTTTCTTATCGGCTTTAACTTCGGTATTGTCCTTGAAACTCGCGACGCCGTAGCGATAAACATCAATGAATTCTTTATCCATGTTGACGCTTATGAGCTGAATGCCTATGCAACGACCTTCGGGACTGCGGAAGAAAGTATAAATGTCCTGTCTGTCGGCAACGAATTCGCCTTCAACCTCGCCGGTCTCTTGATTTATGACTTCGATTTTGTCTGCAGTGACGGCATAGACGCCTTTATTATCCTGCTTTATGCTGACGAGTTCGGCAAGTCCGAAGCCGCCATTTTCTCTGAGTTTCTCAAGATATTCGTCGATAGTTTTTTTATCTGCTTTGTTGAAGTCGGGGACGCTATTTGTATCGAAGGCGTTGACTTGAATAAGGTAGGCATATTGAACGTTAAAGCCTTCATTGGCGAAAACGAGCATCTCGCCGCGTTTTTCTGGCTCCTGCCAAGGATTTTGAACGACGGCAACCGGTTTAATCGGACAAGTGATTGTATATTTAAAATCCTCGCTGGTATAAACGTAAGGTTCATCGGCAGGTTCGTCAATCGGCTCAGCGACTTCCTCCGCGAATGCCGTTGCCGTTAAAATCATCATCAATAACGTTGTCAGGAAAATAATTTTGCGCAATTCGATTCTCTCCTTTAAGTTTTTTTTCATTTTACAGCATGGCTAGCTATAAGTCAAATAATATCGTTCAAAAATTAAAACCCCTCCGACTAGCCGCCGAAGGGATTTTGATTACGCTATGTTTAAATTATTTGCCGTCGATAATGTTCCAAGCTTGTTCGCGTGTGATTTGATTGCCTTGATATGTATAAATGTTACTTTCCAACATTTTTCCGTGATATTCCATTGTGATTCCGTGCGAGGCGAAGAGTGCCGCCACTTTGTCAACGTACTGATGACGCAAATTATCGTCGCCAATCATTTTGATGAGGTCGCTGTCGGGATTAAAGTCGAGATTTTCAAATCCTGCAATGCCGCGTTTTTTCGCATCGAGCATATCAGCTGTAAATTCTATCCACGAGCCGCCTGCCACTTGATCAAGTTCCTCGTCGCTCATGATTTCTTCTTTTTTGATTCCGTCTGCCATTTTTATCCGTCTCCTTTGGTTAAATTTTTCTTTCTGCCTCTTATACGTCGCAGAATCGATTCCGTTACACACTTTAGCAAAAAAATTTTTCTCCGTCAAACCGAAGAGCACTACTAAACTTGCCGAAGGGCTTTTTTATTTTCCACTCCTAATCAAATCAGCTTGGAACCATTTTTCGGAGATTTTCCTTGCTGTGCCGTCTTTTATCATGCTGTCAAATGCTTTCTGTATAGCGTCTCGCAATTCTTTGTCATTTTTACGAAAGCCTATCCCGTATTCATGTTTTTTGCCCAGCGTTTTCGGTATTATGTCAAATTTATAGCCGTTTTTAGCCATTAAATATCGAGCTACTATCTCATCGCTTATCAATGCGTCGATTTCTCCATTTTTTAACGCTATAAATACTTTCTCGTCATTGTCATACGTTTTTAGCTCTTGCAATGAATCATTTATAGTCGCTGTTTCAATTATATGATATTCTGCCGTCGTTCCTGCTTTTACTCCGATTTTTTTACCGCCAAAATCTACCTCAGAATATATTTGTAGCGGATTTCCTTGACTTACTAAGATTAGCAGATAATTATCCATATATGGCTTGCTGAATAACATTATTTCCTTGCGTTCCGGCGTTATATCCATTCCGTTCCATATCATATCAATTTCCCCGCTGTTTAATTCGATTTCTTTCTCATTCCAATTTATTATCTTAAATTCTGGCTTTGCTCCTGCCCTTTTTATTGCCTCGCGGGCTAAATCGACCTCAAATCCTACTATTTCCCCGCTCTTATCTACATAACCTATCGGCGATTCATCTAATCCTACTATTATCGTATCTTTTATAGCATTTTTTTTCCCACAACCACTTATAATCATGACCAACGCCATTATTACTACTATTATCTTTCTCATTTCTATCACCTCATTTATATTTTACCACTTTGTTTCCTATCGTCAAACGAAAAATCCCCACGACACTAGCCGAAGGGATTTTTACAGGGATATTTATTGTGTCAGAGGATTTTTTTCAATTTTTGGAGCTAATTTTTCTTCATCGGGCTTTTCGCCAGTCGTTATATAATTTTCTATCAAATACTCTAATTCCTCTGTTCCTTCGTAGTGTAGAACCATTCCAATCTTCAAATATACTTCCAATTCCTCTGCGCTTATGATTTCTATGCTCATTTGTAAGTTCCAAACCTTATTTATTGGTAACTAACATTATATATAT
>JAFYNH010000015.1 GCA_017549815.1 Selenomonadaceae bacterium | reverse complement strand
CTTTGAGATTGATTAAACTGCGTAGGTTGTCCTTGACTTTGAGATTGATTAAACTGCGTAGGTTGTCCTTGACTCTGAGGCTGATTAAACTGCGTAGGTTGTCCTTGACTTTGCGGCTGATTAAATTGCGTAGGTTGTCCTTGACTTTGCGGCTGATTAAATTGCGTAGGTTGTCCTTGTCCTTGCGGCTGATTAAATTGCGTAGGTTGTCCTTGATTCTGCGATTGATTAAATTGCGTAGGTTGTCCTTGACCTTGCGGTTGATTAAATTGCGTAGGTTGTCCTTGAGCTTGCGGTTGATTGAATTGCGTAGGTTGTCCTTGAGCTTGAGGCTGATTAAACTGCGCGGGTTGTCCTTGAGCTTGCGGTTGATTGAATTGCGTAGGTTGCCCTTGTCCTTGCGGTTGATTAAACTGCGTCGGTTGCCCTTGTCCTTGCGGTTGATTAAACTGCGTAGGTTGCCCTTGTCCTTGCGGTTGATTGAATTGCGTCGATTGTCCTTGATTTTGAGGCTGATTAAATTGCGCGGGTTGCCCTTGACTTTGAGGCTGATTAAATTGCGCGGGTTGCCCTTGACCTTGAGGCTGATTAAACTGCGCGGGTTGCCCTTGACTTTGAGACTGATTAAATTGCGCGGGTTGCCCTTGAGCTTGCGGTTGATTAAACTGCGTCGGCTGCCCTTGACCTTGAGGCTGATTAAATTGCGTAGGTTGTCCTTGACTCTGCGGTTGATTAAACTGCGTCGGCTGCCCTTGACCTTGAGGCTGATTAAATTGCGTAGGTTGTCCTTGTCCTTGCGATTGATTAAACTGCGTAGGTTGTCCTTGATTTTGAGGCTGATTAAATTGCGTCGCTTGCCCTTGCGCTTGCGGCTGATTAAATTGCGTCGGTTGTCCTTGAGCTTGAGACGGATTAAACTGCGTCGGTTGTCCTTGACTTTGAGATTGATTAAACTGCGTCGGTTGTCCTTGACTTTGAGATTGATTAAATTGCGTCGGTTGTCCCTGACTTTGAGGCTGATTAAATTGCGCGGGTTGCCCTTGACTTTGTGGCTGATTAAATTGCGTAGGTTGCCCTTGTCCTTGCGATTGATTAAATTGCGCGGGTTGCCCTTGTCCTTGAGGCTGATTAAATTGCGTTGGTTGCCCCTGACTTTGAGGTTGATTGAATTGCGCGGGTTGCCCTTGACTTTGAGGTTGATTCTGTGGAGTTTGATTCGCGGAACGCCCGGCAAAATTTCTGAACATCGAACTAAAAAATTTCTGTGCCGAAGATTCCGAGCGTGTTTGTTGTCCCTGTTCTGATTGCGTACCTTTCTGTTCTTTAGCAAAGTTGTCGACTTCGGGGCGCGGTATGAAATATTTCACCAGCTGTTTTAAAAATTGCATTCCCTCCGACGGCGGCTGTTGTTGCTGAGTGGCGGTCGGCATATTCGCGAGTTGCGCCAACATTTCATAGAGTGCTTGCGGGAGTTGTTCAGCGACTTTAGCGTCAACCAACTCGAAGGCGGATTTTGTCATGAGGACTGGCTCCAATTCTTCGCCGCCCGATTCCGCTACGACTATATCTTTTAAATTAGTCAACAGCAACTTAGTTTCGTCGCTTAATTTCATTGAATAATTTCTTTCGGCGAGCGTGCCCATTTGCGAAAGTAAGCGCGAAAAAAGCATAAGCTGATCCATTGAAAAGCGTTGGCTCTCGATTGTACTACCTATTCCCTTACCTAGCGTCGCGTCCATAGAAAAAGATTGCCTTAAAATATTTTTAACGACTTCGCTGATTTCGTCGGGCATTTTCTTGACGCCGTATTTTTCTTCCGAGCTGATTTTGGAGAGAGTCGCCGCCAAATCTTGAATTGCCGTCTTTAACGCTACATTTGTTTGCGGTCGGAACGCACTACTTGTACCTTCTTCCCGCCGTCTTACTCGACCTACGTCATCGGTTGGCTGTCTTCGTTCTATAGGTCGAACGCCGCTGGTATCTATTAATGCCATTAAATTTTTCTCCCCTTCTGCTTGAAAAATTTCTTATGCTGACAGAATTCTATTTCATAATTTATCGACATTCAAGGATTGACTTTGAAGTTTTTTACGGGATAAAAAGAGCACCTCCGATTTTGGAAGTGCTTTTTTTAATCGGTAAAGATGTCGTCGCCGAAAGCGTAAATTATCATGCAAACTATCATCGTTAAAATTATCACGTCGCCCAATCAAATCACCAACCCAAAGATTAAACCTGCAACGCCGCTGGCAAGCAAAACTTTTATGACACCGATTTTCTTCCTCACGGCGATTAATGCTCCGATTAAAATTATCGCGCCAACTATGTCAAAGGTCGCTAAAAAATTTTTCGGCATTTTTTCTGCGTTCCATACGGCGAGCAATACGAAACTCACACAAGCCGCCGCGATTAACGCCATAACCGCTGGTCGCAAGCCATTTAAAATTCCGCGAATCGCGCCTAAGTCTCCGTATTTAAAAATTATTTTCGCCAGCGCAATGCAAAGGAAAATACTCGGCGTCACGAAACCCATAGTCGCGCTGATAGCTCCACCTAAGCCCGCAATTTTCATGCCCGCAAACGTCGCCGCATTTATTCCAATCGGTCCGGGCGTCATCTGCGAAATCGTAAAAATATCAATGAACTCGCTCAGGCTCAGCCAATGATAAGTATCGACGACGGCGGCTTGAATCAGCGGCATCGACGCATAACCGCCGCCAACGCACACTAAACTTATCTTCGAGAACTCAAAAAATAACAGCCAGTAAATCAAAGTCTCGCCTTCATTCGTTGATGATTTTGCATTGGCAATTCTTCATAACGTCAAGGGCTTTTTGATGAGCTTCAGGCGAACTCCCCGCGCAACAAGCGGCGTCGATTTGAATTCTTTGTTCGGGATAAAACGCCTTGATTAAAAGCGCGTTCGAGATGACGCAAATATCCGTACAGACGCCCGCGAATTCGACGACTTCATAGGGCTTGATGAGCGAAGGCAAGCGCGTCGAGCCAAAGGCTTTTTTATCAATGACGGCTTTAGCCCGCGCAGTAAATTTCTGAAGTTCGGGGACAATTTGCCAGCCGTCGGATTTTTTTATGCAATGCGGCACGGGCAAATTTCTTCCCTCTTGCGTGTCAAGGTAATTGTCGCCGTGAGTGTCCTGCGTGAAAATTAAATCGACTGCGCCCTCTTCGACTATCGCCTCCAACTTTTTCACGAGACGCGGCAACATTTCTTGCGCCTCTTTTGTGCCCAAAACTCCCGTCACGAAATCTTTTTGCATGTCGATGATTATCAATGCTTTTGCCATATTAAATCCCTCCGATTTTTAAACCGACCGCGCAGGCTCCCAAACCCGCAACGATGCTGACGATAATATTAACCGCCGCCGCGAAAATTTGTCCGTTCTGAATCAACGTAAGAGTTTCCGCTGAAAAACTCGAAAACGTCGTAAAGCCGCCCAAAAATCCCACTGCGACGAATAATCTGATTGACTCCGCGCCGACATTCACGCGACTCGCCAAAATTCCTAAAACTAAGCCCATTAATAAACTTCCGAAAAAATTTGCAATCAACGTGCCGAGCGGGAAATTGCCAAGCTTGCCTGCCAATGCCGTTGATACTAAGAATCTCGACACCGCGCCCAAGCCGCCGCCGACAAATACCAATAAAATTTTTGTCATCTCAATCCCCCAGTCCCAGTTCCCTAGTCTCCGTCCCTATGCTATAATTCGGCGGTAAAATTTTTAGCGAGGTGTTTTTAAAATGTGTAAAGAATGCGGCTGCGGCGAACTCGGCGGCAATACCCGCTTGCAATTCGTCGCCAAAGGTTATACTCAGGAAAATGCGGCGACTATCGAAAAAAGTTTACTCGGCTTGGCGGGCGTTTTGTATGTTCATATTCACGCGCACGACGGCGAAACTACCATTGATTATAACCCACAAAAGACTAAGCTCAAAGAAATTTTGGGCGTTTTCGACAATCACGGCGTCGAGGCGGATATTTAGTTAGGGACTAGGATTTAGGAACTAGTTCCTAGCAACTCGCCCCTTGTTCCTAGTTAAAAATACCAAGCACGTTTTTTTTCTTCACCGACGGTCGTCGACAAGCCGTGTCCACAGAACAAAACCGTTTCTTCGGGCAGAGTGAAAACTTTATTCTTAATGGTATTCATCAAGTCGAGTTCACTGCCGCCCGCCAAATCGGTACGCCCGCGACCGCCATAAAAAATCGTGTCGCCGACAAATGCTGCAGAATTTTTTTCGCTGTAGTAAATCGTCCCGTCGAGCGTATGACCGGGCGCGGCGATAACTTTAAGCTTGAAATTCGGATTCGCGGACAAAATAACTTCGGCACCGTCATCAAGTAATGTCACGTCGTCAAGAGTCATTTCAACTTCAAAATATTTCGAGCCGTTATTGGAAGTGTTGCGAGCATAAAAATTGCCGCCGCGTCCCATAAAGATTGGGATATTCAGAGCGTGGCGAAGTGAATCTGCCGCGCCGATATGGTCGTAATGCCCGTGCGTCAACAAAATTTTTTCTATCGTGAACTTTTCGCGCTCAATGATTTGCAAAAGTTTATCTGCCTCCGCGCCCGGGTCGATTACGAATCCGCTGTTAGTCTCGTCGTCGACAAAGAAATAAACGTTCTCTTCCATAACGCCGAAAATATCGACTTCAACAGGTAAAATCATTTTGTAACGCTCCTTTTAAAGTTTTCGCGCCGCAACGGGCGTATTTTTATTTCGGATTAATCTTCGCCATAATTTTTTTCAGCAGGGTAATATCTTCTGCGGATAAAGAGGATTTATTTTCTGCCGAAGCGTTAAGCGTCTCGATTTTGTCGGAGAGCTTGGCTATCTCAAGGAGGAGGTCGTCGAAAATCGTCATGAAATTTTCCGAGAACGTGCCGTTAAGTTTAACCATATCGGAAATATTTTTCTGCGCGGCGTCGACGGAAATTTTTAGATTTTCAATCGTAGTGCTAATCTTCGCAAGGTCATCAGTGTAGGACGGGTTAGAAATGTGCGCGGAAACGTTTTCTATCGACGTGTTAATCTTCGCAAGGTCGTCAGTATAAGACGGATTAGAAATGTGCGCAGAGATATTTTCTATCGTCGAATTAATCTTAGCAAGGTCTTCAGTGTAGGACGGGTTAGAAATATGCGCGGAAATATTTTCTATCGTCGTGTTAATTTTAGCAAGGTCGTCAGTATAAGATTGGCTAGAAATGTGCGCAGAGATATTTTCTATCGTCGAATTAATCTTAGCAAGGTCTTCAGTGTAGGACGGGTTAGAAATATGCGCGGAAATATTTTCTATCGT
>JAFYNH010000014.1 GCA_017549815.1 Selenomonadaceae bacterium | reverse complement strand
GCCAACGGCGGTACGAAAGTCACAATTAGCGGCGGCGCAAATGAAGATTACATTGCCAATTTGAGCGATAGCGTTTCTATCGATTCTGGCGCAGGTAATGACTACATTGAGAATGAAGGCAAAGAAGTTACAATTAAAGCACTTAACGGCGCGGACGAAATTTCCAACACGGGCGCGAGTGTATCAATCGACGCGGGCGCAGGTAATGATACTATCAGCAACAGCGGCGCAAATGTCACAATCAGTAGCGGCGCAGATAACGATTACATTTCCAACTTAGGAGACAGCGTTTCTATCGATTCTGGCGCAGGTAACGATACTATCAGCAACAGCGGCGCAAATGTCATAATCAGTAGCGGTGCAGATGACGATTACATTTCCAACTTAGGCGAAAACGTTTCTATCGATTCTGGCGCAGGTAACGATACGATTGAGAGTGAAGAAAATAAAGTTACAATCAAAGCACTTGACGGCGCAGACGAAATTTACAGCAATGGCGATAGTGTCTCAATCGACGCGGGCGACGGTGCCAACTTCATTGCCAATGGCGGCACGAAAGTTACAATTAATAGCGGCAAGAATAGCGATTACGTTTACAACGTTGGCAATAACACGACGATTAATACGGGCGCGGACAAAGATAATGTCATTAATTTAGCCTCGAACGTCAGTATAAACAGCGGCGACGGCAACGACGTTATTAACAACGTTGGTCAATTTGATGAAGAGACGGGCGAGATTTTAACGAGTCCCGATAATGTAACGATAAACGGCGGCGCGGGCTTTGATACTATTTATAATGACGGCAATACCGTTACAATCAATGCGGGCGCAGATAATGATTACCTTGAGAACGACGGCAATAGAGTTTTAATCGATTTAGGCGCAGGCAACGATTCAATTATTAACGGCATGTACGCGAATATTGAAAATGTCACAATCAATGCGGGCGCGGACAAAGATAATGTCATTAATTTAGCCTCGAACGTCAGTATAGACGGCGGTGCGGGCGATGACATTATTAACAACGCTGGTCAATTCGACGAGGAGACGGGCGAGATTTTAACGACGCCCGATAATGTGACGATAAACGGTGGCGCAGGTAATGATACCATTTACAACGATGGCGATAACGTTACAATCAATGCGGGCGCAGATAATGATTACCTTGAGAACGACGGCAACAGCGTTTTAATCGATTTGGGCGCAGGCAACGATTCAATTGTCAACGGCATGTACGAGGATATTGAAAATGTCACAATTAATGCAGGCGCGGGCAAAGATGAAATTCATAACTACGCTGTCAATTCTCGAATCAACGGCAACGAAGAAGATGATAGGCTTTTCAATTACGTCTATAACTCCACAGTTGACGGAGGCACGGGCAACGATACCATTGTCAATTACGGCTCGAATGTTTCAATCGCGGGCGGCGAGAATAATGATTATCTCGACAATGCTTACGGAAAAGACGTTACGATTGATGCGGGCGTCGGAAATGATACCATTCTCAACGACGGCGACGACGCTTTAATTAACGGCGGCGAAGGCGACGATAAAATTTACAATCATGAAACATACGAAGATGAAAACGGCGTTATCATTCCCAAAAATGTCACGATAAACGGCGGAATCGGCAACGATACCATTTCCAACGACGGCAACAAAGTCACTATTGAAGGCGGCACAGGGAACGACCGCATTATAAACAGCGGCGATAATGTTCTGATTGAATATTCTGCGGGCGACGGCAATGACACTATCGAAGGACTTAACGGAACGTCAACGCTCTCGATTGCGGGCGGCATTTACACTTCGATATTAAGCGGCAAAGATATTGTCGTAACTGTCGGGAGCAACTTCTTAACTTTGAAGAATGCGTCAACTTTGTCCGCCGTTAATATCGAGGGAACAATTTCGGATAAGCTTGTAATAGACAACTCGTTTAAATCTCCCATTGAGCTTGACAGCTATAAAACTGCCGACGCCTCTGCGCGGACGAGTGCGATAAAAATTACTGGCAACGCGCTTGACAATTCAATCATTGGTGGTACAGGAGCAGATACTCTCGACGGCGCGGCAGGTAATGACACCCTCACAGGCGGCAATGGAAATGATATTTTCGTCTACAGCGGCGGCAAAGATGTCATTACCGATTACGCGACAACCGACAAGATAATTATCGCGGACGGCTTGACTTACAGCGATTACACAATCAACGGCTCCGACGTGATTCTCAACTACGGAACGGATAATTCACTGACGATAAAGAACGGCGTTGGCAAGGCTATCACCACTACTGCTAATAAGAAAACAGACGTCAACATTTACACGGCGGCGGGCATTTTCGACAGCAAGCAAGCAGGAGTAACTTTGGCAAGCTCGGCGGGCAACTTCAACGCGGCTAATTATAATAACCTTGTGACGATTGACGGCTCGAAGACAGACGTGATTTCAATTGTTGGTAATGCTAAGGCAAACAGAATAGTTGCGGGCAGTAAAGGTTCAACGCTTAACGGCGGAGTTGGCAATGACACGTTGGTTGGCGGCAATGGCGTTG
>JAFYNH010000001.1 GCA_017549815.1 Selenomonadaceae bacterium | reverse complement strand
AGCCGGAACGATAGGAATGCGTGCCAGTGCAGGTTGAAATAGTCCTGCTAACTATGGAGTAGAATCCTGTTGGGTGTCGTTGGGCAAGGTCTGTACATGAAAAATCACATTATTACGAAAGGAGAAAGCTACAAGATGAATCAACAGACCGTCACCTGAAAGACGCTGTTGATATGTACCGGTGGCTAGCCGGGAATTTACGACTGTGGAGTGTTACATAAACGTCGGTAGCTACGGCAAAGACGGACACGTTGAAGCAGTAAGGTGAAATCGCGAGATTCACCCGAATCATCTTGGCATGGACTTTTGTCTATGTTTTAAGTAGCAGGAAATATTCATGACGCAACAGGAAGTAATTAAAACTTTCATGGAGAGCTTGAACAATACAACTTTGCAAGGCGAAGCCGCACTTGACGAGGCGATTAAAGCAAGCTCAAAATCAAAATTCAAGAGTTTCAAGGAGTTAAAGACGCAATTTCTTGCAGACCTGAAGGCGGCGAAAAATTATCAAACCTTCTTGGTTAAAAAATGCGGTATCATTCTCGATAACGACGACACAGGCGCAATCAGCGGCTCGGACGCGGGCGGCTCCAAAGTTAAAACCGCAAACGATATTTTTTCCGAAATTGGCGAGGCTCAATATCCCGAAGGTACGTCTTTTACTGTTGACGGCTTGACGATTTATGGAATTCCGCCTAAAGAAGAATTGACTGCCGACCAACAATACGTCGTGCAAGGACTTTACAGCTGGTGGATTCGCGATTCGTTGGCGTTAATCAAGGAAAGTTACGGTTTCACTTTCACCGAAGAAAATACTACCGGTGCCCGCATGAAATTGATCTTTGATGACGATAAAAACGACAAAACGTTAGCCTCTGTTTCACCTGCGAAGGAAGACGAAAAAACATTTGAATCGGCTATTCTCTGCGTGAACATGGCACATTTTAAAAATATGTCTTCCGATGATCGCCACGGCGCAACAATAGTCGAAGGAATAGAAGTTTTTTTGGATAGAACTTTAATTCATGAGTTAGTTCACGGCGTCATGGCAAGCAATATCAATTATTTAGGCGATTTGCCAATGTTTCTTATTGAGGGCGGCTCCGCAGAATTAATTCACGGAGTCGATGACGAACGTAGAGACGAAATTATAGGATACATCCAAAAGCCTGATATTCTTGAAGAGATTCTTACAACCTATCTCAGCTATAATAATCTTCCCGATGATGATGATGATGATAGCGATGATGATGATGACGCTACATATCCAATTTATGCGGGCGGTTATACTTTTATGCGCTATTTCGCCAAGCAAGCCGGAACTGATACGACTTTTGACTACGACGCCTATAACAAAAATCTTTCTGCAAAAGACGGTTTCGCGGTAAATTATCATGATACCGTTACGATAACGGGCGGCAAAAGCAACGACACCATTACAAATTCCGGCTCCGACGTTTTAATCAAGACGGGTTCGGGCAAAGATAGTATAAAAAGTTACTCTGATAAAGTTACCATAAGTGCGGGCAACGGTGCAGATTACATAAGCAATGAAGGCGAAAAAGTTTCGATTAGCGCGGGCGCAGGCAACGACTCCATTCTTAACCAAGCGAACAATGCCACAATCGCAGGTGGCAACGGCAACGATTCCATTGTCAACAAAGCCGAGAATGTCAGTATCGACGGCGGGACAGGTAAGGATTCCATAAACAATATCTCTGAAAAAGTTACAATCAACGGCGACGCCGGCAACGATTCCATTGATAATTTGGGTTCAAACGTTATGATAAGCGACGGCGACGGTAACGATTACGTTTATAATTTGGGTTTAAACGTCACGATAAGCGGCGGCGACGGTAACGATTCTATCAGCAATTACGGTAGCAATGCCTCCATTTCAGGCGACAGCGGCAACGATACTATCGGCAATTTCTCAAAAAACGTCACAGTACGCGGCGGAGCCGATAACAATTACATTCAAAATAAAGGCTCTGACTCTAAGATTTACGGCGACGCTGGCAATGACTTCATTTTAAACGGCATTGAAGAAACTTCCTCGTCTATGGGTTTAGGTAACTCGTTTACTTTTGATTCTGCCTCTAAAATTACGCTCAGCGGCGGCGACGGCGACGATACCATTAAAAATATCTTCGAGAAAGTCAAGATTTACGGCGGCAATGATAATGATTCGATTTACAACGAAGGCAAAGAAGTCAGCATTTACGGCGGCAACGATAATGATTCAATTTTCAATAAAGGCAAAGAAGTCAGCATTTACGGCGGCGCAGGTATAGATTTCGTTGAAAATCATGGTAAATCGGTTGCTGTTTCGCTCGGAACGGGCAATGATTCACTGAAAAATTATTCCGATTCAATTTCAGTTGACGGCGGTGCGGGAAAAGATACTTTTATCAACTTCGGTCTTGACATTTCGATAGTCGGCGGCACAGGTGATGATTCTATTTACGATTACGGTTTAGTAAATACGTTATTGGGCGGCACGGGCAACGATTATATTTATTCGGGCGGCGTGAGTTCGACAATTAACGGCGAAGACGGCGACGATTTTATTTTAAATGAAGGCATGAAGTCTTACATACTCGGCGGCGCAGACAACGATACTATTCGTAATGAAGGCGACCGCGTCACAATTAACGGCGGTGCAGGGAACGATTCAATTAAAAATGATGGCGGCAAGTACATTACCTACGAATTCGGCGAGAATGACGGTAAAGATAATGTTGTCGGTTTCAATGCCAATGACACGATTAAAATTACAAGCGGCAAGTACTCTGCTAAGAAGAGCGGAAAAAATGTCATTGTCAAGGTCGGCGACGCTACTTTGACTTTAAAAAACGCCGTCGGTAAAAAGATTAACTTTATCAGCGCGTCGGGCAAGAAAACCAGCAAAACTTATTCGGCAAAGCTCAAGAAGGAAACCGCGCCAATGTGGTTTATTGATGATGATAATTTCGCGACTTCCGATAATCTCAGCTCAATCGTTAAGAGCAAGGAAGTTTCGGCAAATTATTCGGAGCTTGAATTGTCGAGCGGTTTGACTAAGAAAAATAATCTTGCGACGTTCAGCGGCAAAAAGAAATAAAATCTGCGCGGAAAAATTTTTAAACCCGTCAAAGCGGCGGGATTTTTTTTATGATATAATGCGTAGCAGTTCAATTTACAAGGAGGAGAAATATTCATGACACAACAGGAAGTAATTAAAACTTTCATGGAGAGTTTTGACAATACGACTTTGCAGGGCGAAGCCGCACTTGATGAGGCGATTAAAGCAAGCTCAAAATCAAAATTCAAGAGTTTTGCCGAACTTCGCGCCCAATTTCTTTCTGATTTGAAATCGGCGAAGAATTGGCACACGTTCCTTGTCGAGAAATGTGGAATCATACTCGACAACAAGGACATCGGCGCAATCAGCGGCTCCGACGCAGGCGGAAAAATCGCTAAAGACGAAGATAATATTTTTCTTTGCGAAGGCGACCCAAAATATCCCGAAGGCGATTCGTTCACGGTCGACGGCTTAACGATTTACGGCATTCCGCCTAAAGAAGAGCTGACAGCCGACCAACAATACGTCGTGCAAGGGCTTTACAGCTGGTGGATTCGCGAAGCACTCAAACAAATCAAAGAAAGTTACGGTTTATCATACACCGCGTCCACTACGACCAATGCGCGCCTTAAATTAGTGTTTATGGACGACGAAGACGACGGTTCATTGGCTTCTGTAAACTTTGATAGCGATGACGATCGCGAATATGAGTCTCGTTCTCTTACTGTGAATATGGGACGGTTTAAAGATATGGATCCCAAAAACCGTCACGGCAAAATTCCCGGTTCAACTTTGGATATAAGTCTTATGCACGAGCTTGTTCACGGTTTAGTAGCGAGTAATATTCTTTATATGGAGGATTTCCCGGGTTGGTTTGCAGAAGGCGGCACTGCCGAGTTAGTTACAGGCATAGATCATGAACGTTACGATGAATTTATCAGTTACATGCAGAATCTGGAGACTTTTGAAGACGTTTTGACGACGAAATCGATTGTAAAGTATTTGCCTGAGCAAGTTTACGTTTTCGGCTATATTTTCATGCGTTATTTCGCTAAACAAGCGGGCACGGATACCACTTTCGATTACGATACTTATAAAAAGAAAGTTACAGTAGATGATTTGAACTTCGCGACGAATTATTTCGATACAGTTACGATGACGGGCAGTAAGGGCAACGATACGCTATCAAACAGCGGTTCCAACGTCTCAATCGCGGCGGGCAAAGGCAATGACGTTATTAAAAACTATTCCGGCAATGTAACTGTCAATGGCGGTAGCGGAAAAGACTCAATCGACAATCGCGGCGATAAAATTACAATATACGGCGGCAAGGGCAATGATTCTGTCACTAACTACTCTGAAGGCAAGAAAGTTTCAATCGACGCGGGCGCAGATAAAGATTTCATTATCAATTACGGCTCGGACGTAACAATGCTCGGCGGTGATGGCAACGATACAATCGCCAATTACGGCAAATATGCCAAAGTATACGGTAGCGCGGGCAATGATTTTATCTTTAATAACGAAATTATTGACGAGAGTACGACAATTACTGGCATAGATGCTACGATTTACGGCGGTGACGGCGCGGACACGATTAAAAACACTGTCAAGGAGATATTAATCTACGGGCAGAATGATAACGACAGCATTTTTAACGAAGGAACTGATTCGACGCTGTACGGCGGAGCCGGCAATGATATTATCTGGAATAAAGGCGCGAAAAGTAAAATTTACGGCGGCGAAGGTGTTGATTCAATTAAAAATGAAGTTGCTTCGATAAGCGCGGACGGCGGCAAGGGTAATGATAAGCTCGTCAACAACAATGACGGCGAAAACTCCAAGTTGAGCGGCGGTTCGGGCAATGATTTCGTCGTAAATTATGCCGATAAAAGTTCAATCGCGGGCGGCAGTGGAAATGATACGCTTTATTCGAGCGGCGAGAGTTCATTTTTGCTTGGCGACGCTGGGAACGATTCGATAAAGAATGACGGCGTTAAAGCTTATATCAACGGCGGTGCCGGAAAAGATAAAATTCTCAACTACGGCGACCATGTGACGATAACGGGCGGCGCGGGCAACGATAAAATTACCAACACTGGCAAACATACAGTTTACGAGTTCGGCACAGGCGACGGCAAGGACAGCGTAACCGGTTTCAACGCCAATGATACCGTTAAAATTACGAGCGGCATGTATAAATCGTCCCAAAGCGGAAAAAATGTCATTGTCAAGGTCGGCGACGCTACTTTGACTTTGAAAAACGCCGTCGGTAAAAAGATTAACTTTATCAGCGCGTCGGGCAAGAAAACCAGCAAAACTTATTCGGCAAAGCTCAAGAAGGAAACCGCGCCAATGTGGTTTATCGATGATGATAATTTCGCGACTTCCGATAATCTCAGCTCAATCGTTAAGGGTAAAGAAGTTTCGGCAAATTATTCGGAGCTTGAAACTTCAACAAGTCTGACTAAGAAAAATAATCTCGTGACGTTTAGCGGCAAAAAGAAATAAAATCTGCGCGGAAAAATTTTTAAACCCGTCAAAGCGGCGGGATTTTTTTATGTTAAAATCTGCGCAGGAGGCGATTTATTTTGCTTAACATAAAAATTTTCGGTATCGTTCAAGGCGTAGGCTTTCGTCCGTTTATCAGTCGCATTGCCAACGCAAATAACATTGTCGGCAACGTCGCCAATCGCGGCTCCTACGTTGAAATTTTCGCGCAGGGTTCCGACAACGACTTGAAAAATTTTCTGGACGATATTAATCATAAAAATCCACCGCGCTCCACCATTCTGAAAATCGATATTAACAATTTGCCCGATAAAAATTTCTCCGACTTTCAAATCGTCGACAGCGTTCACGAGGCGGGAGATATTTTCGTTTCGCCCGACATTGCCATTTGTGACAAATGCGCCGAAGAACTTTTCGACCCGAATAATCGCCGCTATCTACACCCGTTTATAAATTGCACGGCTTGCGGGGCGCGTCTAACTATTATGAAGAATATGCCCTATGACCGCGAAAGGACTTCGATGAGTGAATTCCCTATGTGCGACGCTTGCAAGGAAGAATATTTTAATCCCGATTCTCGACGCTACGACGCCCAGCCGATTTGCTGTAATGATTGCGGTTGCGAAGTTTATTTGTTAGGAAAAAATCTGCGCGGACACGACGCCATTAAATTTACACGAAAAATTTTGGCAAACGGCGGCATTGTCGCGATTAAAGGTATCGGCGGCTTTCATTTGGCTTGCGACGCTCGGAATTTTGACGCTGTTCAAAGGCTCCGCAATTCAAAAACTCGTCCAACTAAACCGTTCGCCGTCATGTTCAGAAATATCGACGCCATTAAGCGAGAATGTTTTTTATCCGACGTTGAAAAAACTTTCTTGGACTCTCCGCAGAAAGCTATCGTTTTGTTAGAGACAAGGGACTTGGGACTAGGGACTAAGGTTGCTAAAAATGTCGCGCCCAATATTAATAAACTCGGCGTCATGTTGCCTTATACTCCATTACACATGCTGATTTTCAATTTCCCTGATTCCCTACTTCCCTATTTCCCTACTTCCCTAGTGATGACAAGCGGCAATCCGTCGGGCGTCCCGATTACCATTGATGATGACGATGCTATTAAAAATTTCGACTTCTGCGACGCCATTTTAAGCCACAACAGAAAAATTCTCCTCCGCGCAGATGATTCCGTAATGGATTTTATCGACAACCGCCCGTCAATGATTCGGCGCAGTCGTGGTTATGCTCCGCTCCCGGTTTTCTATGAAGGCGGCAAACGTTCTGTCCTTGCTATTGGCGGCGAGCTTAAAAATACTTTCTGCCTAGCTAAAAATAATCTGCTTTACGCCTCGCCCTATATCGGAGACGTTAGCAATTTGCAAACCGTTGAAGTTTTAAAAAAGTCTATCCGCCGTATGAGCGACCTCTTGGAAATTACGCCTGAAGTTATTGCTTGCGATTTACACCCGCGCTATCAGACAACTGCCCTTGCCGAAAAAATTTCTGCCGAAAGTAATATCCCGCTGATTAAAATTCAACACCACTACGCGCACATTTTGAGCTGTATGGCGGAAAATAATTTTCATGGCGAAGTTATCGGCGTAGCTTTCGACGGCACGGGCTACGGCGATGACGGAACTATTTGGGGCGGAGAATTTTTTATCTGCAACGAAAAAACTTACGAACGCGCCGCGCACATAGAAAAATTTACTCAGGCGGGCGGCGATAAATCTGCGCGGGAAGGTTGGCGCATTGCCGTTGCTCTTATGAAAAATCTCGATGCGGCTCGCGAATTAAATCTTGCCGACGATATAAATCTGCGCGGACAAAAATTTTTACTCGATAAAAATATTAACTGCGTGACTTCGACAAGCGTCGGGAGAATTTTTGACGCTGTTGCCGCGATTCTGGGCATTTGTAAAATTTCTACTTACGAGGGAGAAGCGGCAATGCGTTTGCAAGCTTGCGCCGAACATTCAAATAAAAAATTCCGCGCAGAATTCATGACGACCGATAAGATTTTCGATGAGATTTTAAATCGCCGACTTAACGGAGAAAATGTTAATGACTTGGCGCGATTATTCCATGAACTGTTGGCAGAAATGACCGCGCAGATTTGCGAAGAACTTAGCTTTAAGACAAAAATAAAAACCGTCGCATTGAGCGGCGGCGTCTTTCAAAATTCGCTGTTGAGTTCGCTGACAACCGATAAACTTCAACGGCGCGGCTTAAAAGTTTTGCGTCACGAGCTTATTCCACCTAATGACGGCGGACTTTGTATAGGACAAGCCGTAAAAGCAATGCACATTTTTTAAGCTTTAAGCTTGGAGCTGTCAGCTTTCAGCAAACCCCTTATCCTTAGTTCCTAGTTCCTAGTCCCTAAAAACTATTTCACATTCAAACATTCTGTGCCACGGATTCTTAACGGTAAAATTTTTTACACGCGGCAAATTTTTCTTGGCGAAGTCGCGCATAAGGAAATTTTCGCGCTCGACAATCTCCGCCTCGTGCTCGCCAAAATTCAGATAAATAGCTAAGCCATCGGGACGTTTGGAAAGTTCTTCAGCAATTTGCGTGCGGACATTCGCCTGATAAGCCCAGTCGTCAAGATAGCGACGTGTAAGGAGTCGATTAATAGACTTGCGGCTCATTTTTTTTGCCAAAATACCCGTGCCCAGCGCGAAGCCCGTCGTATTGGTCGCAGTATTCCAGCCGCCGTAAGTTTGGAGCTTGAACAGTAAATGTTTATCGCTAAGCTGATTCATAAGGGCGTTATCGGAGCCGTTCGCGATAATGACATCGGCGACACCGACGGGCAAATTTTTATTCAAAGCGTCTTCAATCTGCGCGGTTAACTTTTTAGCGTTCTTCATGAAATATTTTTCTTGTTTCTTAGTTAAAGTTTGAGGCGGGAAGGAATTATGGAAGTGAAAAGTATTTCCTTTAGGGTCTGTGTTGACGAAAAGCACAAAATCAGCTCGTTCGGGCTTAGAAACTGGAATTGCGCCGGCGATTATGATTTCATCGCGAATAGAAATGCCGATAGGCTCGTCGGAATAAGCAGGAATGGTTTTTTCGCCCTTACCGCGATTAAATTTGACATAAACGGAAGGAACGGAGCCGCGCAGGTCGTTTACGGCACGAGTGAGCAAAAGCATAGCGTATTCGTCAATTCCGGCGTGTGATAGGGCTTTAGCATTGGGAATATTTTGCATGTAGTTAAGGAGAATGCGATTTTCGCGATGAGTTTGACTGAGAGGCGCATTATCGTCGCGACCGATGACGAAATAATTAATTATGGCGTCGTTTGCAAAGTCGAGAAGCTTTTCAGTAGCAGAAAGGTTTTTAACGCGGCGAGCAAACCAATCGTCAAGAATTTCGTCAGGAATAATTCGTTCTAGGAGTTCGAGATAAGTTTTTTCCGTTTTATTTAGCTTATCAATCTCCTGCTTATCGAGGAGGCGGGTAAGTTGGAAAATATTTGTGCCGTATTCGCCATAATAATCAGGTTCTTCGCGGTCGCCGGGCGTTCCAACTTTTGGCGTCCTCATAAGCGAGCCAAAGGCATAAAGTCGCAAGTTCGGATTATTTTCGCGGAGCGTTTTGAAATTTTCAACGCGAGCGGTTAAAATATCGTTGTCGATTTGATGACTGCGCGAAGGAATCAACCCGCCGTAAATCAATGCGTCGGACGAAACGACAGCGGCATCAGCAAAGGGCGCGTTCTCATTAAACCAAGCCCAAAGTTCATTTGGCTTAGTTAAAAGTTCCAAAGGCGGCGAGATGATTTTGTAACCAAGTTGCTCAACCACTTCGACGGGCTGTTGAGAGGAAACGGGTCTGTTGTCATGCGGAATAAATAAAATTTTCTCGGCGGACGCTTGCGCGGTGCCAGTAAATATAATCAACAAAGCAATTAAAAAATTTTTTAACATAAATTGTTCCTCCTAAAAAAATTTCCCATAGTTTAACAGATATAGGGGTTAGGGACAAGGGACAAGGGACAAGGGACTAATTACTACCAGTCCCTAAACCCTCGTCCCTACAAAAAATATTTTAAAAAGGCGGCAGGTAAAAGTTGCCAGTGTATAGAAATTTAACAGGAATTATTTCAAGAATTTGCTCTGCGGCATGAGGAAAATCGCCGCGCAAAAATCAAAATGCGAAAGGAGATTGCTAAGGTGGATGCAAAACTGGTCAACCCTATAATAGATGCATTCATGGAAGTCATGCCGCAAATGGGATTCTCTATGCCCAAGCGGCAGAGAATTTACCTGCAAGAAAGGAACGTCATAAGTAACGGCGTCACGATTAAGGTTGGCTTAACTAAACAACTTTGCGGCAATGTAATCTACAACATGACAACAGACACTGCCAAATATATCGCGTCGACAATGATGTTCGGAGTGCCAGTAACAAAATTTGGAGAATTGGTGCAAAGCGCGATTCGCGAGATGGCTAATATGCTGACTGCTCGCGCCGCTACCAACTTTGCTCAAATGGGTTATGAAGTCGATATTACTCCTCCCGAACTTACGATTGACGAAGATTACACGATTAAAATCAGCGACTCCCATTATCTTACTGTCGAAATGGATTTGGACGGGAACAGAATAGATGTCGCGCTCTTTGTGGATCGGGAATATTAATCCCTATGAGAGGTCTCGACCTGTGAGGGTTTTGCCATGAAAAAAATTTTAATAGTTGATGACGTGGATGTTCTGCGAGAAATGACAGGATTTATGTTGGAAGGACAATACGAAACTGTCTGCGCGGCGTCGGCAAAGGAAGCAATGGAAGTTTATCGTAATGAAAAGCCCGATATGGTACTTTCCGATTTCCGAATGCCGGGCATGACAGGTTACGAAATGCAAATCGAATTGCAAAACGAGTTTCATAAAAAAATCCCGTTCATGTTCATGACGTCCGATAGGAGCGAAGAGGTCGAGAGCAGAGGCTTTGATAATGGCGCAATGGATTTTATTCACAAGCCATTTACTCCCGAAGTTCTTCAACGTCGCGTCGCCAATATCCTCCGTACCGTCAACGAGATACAGGATTTAACTAAAATCTCTACGACTGACGCGCTGACAGGTTTATTTAATAAGGGCACGTCGGAAGAAGAACTCAAGAAAATTTGCAAGAAATCCGTCGGCTCGCTCATGATGATTGACTTAGACAGCTTTAAGCTCGTCAATGACATTCACGGGCACGCTATGGGCGATAAAATTCTAATTGCCTTCGCTGACATTTTGCGGGCAACTATGCGTTCTTCAGATTTAATCGGGCGTATGGGCGGCGACGAATTTGTTGCCTTTTGTTACGGCATTCAGGACGAAAAATCCATTGCCGCTAAAACTCAATTCATTAACGAAAAAATTACTGAGGCGGCTAAAAAGTTAATGGGTGAGGATATGAATATCCCGCTCGGCGCGTCAATCGGCTGTGTCCTTGTTCCGCAAGCTGGCACCGATTTTAAGGAGCTTTACAAAAAAGCCGATAAAGCCCTTTATATCGTCAAGCAGAACGGCAAGCACGGCTACAACATTTTCAACGAAGACGCGCCCGAAGAAACCGTTGAGACTGTCGTCACGCTCGCGCAGGTCGAAATGATTCTTGCCGAACGTAACAAAGAGCCGGGCGCATATATCCTGCCCTTCGAGAGTTTCCGCAATATTTATCGTTTCCTTAAGAGAACCCGCGCAGGTTACGGCAAGACGATTTGTATTGTGCTCCTCGCGCTTAAGAGAAAAGGCGACGATAAGACTATGTCCCTTAAATCTGCGGGCGAAAAATTTATGGAGTGCTTACACAATACTTTAAGGCGCGGTGATATTGTTTCGCAGAACGGCTCGAATCAATTTCTTATTCTGCTTACGAATACTGACGGACTTCATGACGTTACCCGCGCAGTTAGTCGCGTCATGGAAAATTGGAACAATTTACCAGAGAGCCAAAATTTTTACTTTACGCATGAATGGGCGGTATTGGATGCTTGACTAGGAACTAGGAGCGAGTTTCTAGGAACTAATTCCTACTAGTTCCTAAAAACTATTTCCTAGTTCCTAATAAAAAAAAAGCGTTGAGCTTTTGAACTCATCGCCTAATTTTTTTGCTTAAAGATACCGCTTTATAACCTCGTCCAAAGTTATCGCTCCAGCATAAAAATTCCCTTGAATGTTCGTCGCGGGAAGAGTTTTAGTAATTTCAAGAATCGCGGCATCTTCCACGCCCTTTAAACAAACTTTCGTGCCCAAATCAACCGCCAACTTCGATAAGTGCTGAACAATCTGCAAGTTGCCGGGCTTATTTTTTATGTTCAAAATGTAATCGCGCTCAAGCTTAATGTAATTCGGCGAAAGGTCGCGCAGGAAATCTATCGACGCCACGCCGCTCCCGAAATCGTCAATCAGACAAAGAATCCCTTTGCGTTTCAAGGCGCGGACTATTCTCCGTAAAATATCGGACTCGATAAGGCGACAACTTTGCGTCAATTCAAAGCAGAGATTTTTCATCGGGAACCCGACCGACTTTGAAATCTTTTCTATCTCTTCAAATAAGAAGTCGTCGACAATCTGCGCGGGAGAAATGTTTACGTTCAAATTCAATTTCGGGTCTATCGCCAAAAGTCTCATACCGTCTTCCATTGCACGGCGCAAAATCCAATATCCCAGCTCCTCGAACAGATAATCACGCTCAATAACGGGGACATATGCCGACGGCGGAACATCTCCAAATCTGTCGCTGTGCCAACAAAGCAACGCCTCGACCGCTGTTAATTTCTCCGTCTTCGCGTCGAAAACTGGTTGATAACGCAGAGAAAAATTCTCGCAGTCCATTAAAATAGCGTCGCGAACTTCAACCAGCAACTCAAGCGACTCATGCGTATTCATGCCAATCGCGCCATTGTAGTTGACCAGCTTGCCATTGTGATAAAACTTCGACTCGTTATAAACAAAATTCAAAGCGGCTAAAATCGTCCGTTCGTCAGCAGAACTGCCCTCGAAGTAAATCATACCGCCATTAATCGATAAAACTTGGCGAACATTTTCTACGGGTAAACCTGCCTGCGCGGCTCGGCGAAGTTTTTCATAGCGAACAGCAACTTCTTCGGGCGAAAGACTTTCCGTTAAAAACGCAAACCTCGCGCCGTCCATGCGATAAACTGTGCCGTCCTGCCCGACCGCTTCTTGAAGGAGCCAGCCCGCTTGTTGTAAAACCGCGTTGCCGAACGCATAACCATGTTCATCGTTAATGCTGTTCATGCGATTGACGCCGCATAAGACAATGACGCATTTCTTTTTCAGCTCAATCGCGGCGGATAAGTCGCGCAGAAAACCATACTGATTCGGCAACAACGTAATCAAATCGGTCGTCTCAGCTAATCCCTCGTTGATGATAATCCCGCCGATAATGTCGGGCTTGCCCTCCGCGTCAAAAACCGTCGCGCCGATATAACGCAGATTAGCAAAGGAGCCGTCTTTGAGCCGCGTCCGACATGTTAAATCGTAGCCCTTAGCTTCGCCGTCCACCAAATTTTTAATCGTCTTAGTGAAAAGGAATTTGTCTTCGGAATAAATGTACTTAGTCCAATCCATTTCTTCCAAAGAAAGATATTCGCCCGATAAGCCGAAAAGCTCAACGGCGGCAGGACTAAAGCGCGTCAATTTATCTTTCGCGTCGTAAACTCCAACGTAATTGCCGCGCCCTATCATCGTGTAAGCGTTAAACAAATCGTCAAGAATTTTTCTGTGTTCGATTTTTTCTGTCATAAATTCACTCCCTTATTTTTGTTGCCAAGTGCCCGTCGAGTGATCGGCAAGGTAAGTCGCGCCCTCCAATGCAAATTCAACCGCGTTTGAACTCTCAACATTGAGCTTGCCGCCGTCCTTGAAATTAATCGCGACGGTGCCTTGAGCAATTTCTGTTGAGGCGATTTGGTCAATCGTAATGCCCGCAAGATAAACCGTATCGCCGGAATTCGCGTTTTTGATTGTGTCGTTGCCGTTGCCGTAAGCGTAGAAGAACATGTTTTTACTTGCGCCGCCGACAAGTAAATCATCGCCGCCATTGCCGCCCCATAAGCTAGCGTCGCCTACGCCCGCGCTGATTGTGTTGTCAAGGTCGTTGCCCGCCAAAGTATTTTTGCCGTCGGATTTTGTGGCGTCAAGAGTTTTTACATCGCCAACGAAAGTTTTCCCGTGCGAGCCGTCAAGCCAAATCTCCGCCTCGTCCGCAACAGTCACCTTTGCATTTTTAGCCGTCGCAACGTAGAAATTAGCCGCGTCGTCGTATTCGATATTTTCGTCAACTTTAGCAACGAAGTCATTAATCTTGAAGTTTTTGCCCTTCGCGTCTTCAAGGGTTATCCAGCCGTCGCCGTCGATTTGCATACGAACGTTATTTTCTTTAAGAACAACCGCTGTAATAGTTTCGTCGCCGACGCTGATTTTGTCCTCTGTGAAGTTGAAGTTTTTAATAACGTCGCGTCCATTGCCCTTGCCGAAGACAAATTCGGTCGTGCCGTTGTCATTGCCCGTCAAAGTTTCATTCGCCGAAGAACCAATCAGCGTATTCATGCCGCCGCCGACCGTGATTTGATTTATGCCAGAAAACAGAACTTCGCCGGTGCCAACACTATCTTCCGTCGAGCCGAGATTTACCATAAGGTCGCTTTCGTAATTCGTGAAGTCAACGCCCGATTTATTGCCAATATAAAGGTCAGCAAGTTCGTCGTCAACAGTGATAACAGCGTCTTTCTGCGCGACGACAACTTTCACGGGAGCATTATCATCTTCCGTCAAAATGTTCACGAAGGGCGCGTTGTCTGCGATATTGGACACAATGCCACGCAGTTCGCCGTTGTTATAAACTTTAAGGTCTGTGCCGTCAAATTTGAAATCGACAGTGTCTTTCACGCCAAAGAATAAACGGTCGCTCGTGTCGTCAAAGCCCGCCTTGAAGTTCGCGATTGTCGTCTTGCCGCCGCTCAAGGAAATTGTCACGCTGTCATCATTTGTGGTTTCTATCTCGATATAGTTTTTACCCGCGCCCGCGTCGACTTTACTGCCGGAGAAGGCAAAGAGCGAGTCGTTGCCCTTGCCGCTAATGAGCGTCGAATATGTATCGGCAGCAAGAATCAAGTCGTCCGTTTCCTTGCTCAAGTCAAGTGACTCGTCGGAAGCCGCTTGCGCGACCTTTTGAAGTTCGCCGCTCGCGTCGTAGAAGTTTATAACACCGCTGTTCATTCCGTTAAAATCGACAATCGCCGCCGAATCGATTGACAGCTTACCCTTATTAAAATAAAGTTTGCCTTTGTCAACCGCCTCGAAAATATCGTCGTAGCTTGTGACGAAAGCCGCGCCCGTCGTGGCGTTGTAGTTCTCGACAGTCATCTTGCCGCCCGCCGCAATCAAATTCGTTGCGCCGCCCGTCAAGCTCACAGTGACATTTTCGCCTTCGCTAAAGATAGTATCAGTCGATTTACTCGCAACTATGCTGACTTTCGCGTCTGTTTTCTCGACAACTGCCAAGTCGCCGCCTGTAAGCGATATATCTTTTTTGCCAGTGTCTTCAGCCGAGACAACGCTGGAGTGATTCGGAGCAAATTCTTTGATAATGTCTTCGGTCGACATTTTTTTAGTACCGATAATGTTGGGATTGTTCAAGGTTGCGGCGTCTTCGAGAGTGATTGAATCGTCGCCGACAGTAAGAATTAAATCGTTGCCGCTCTTCGCCGTAGAATAATCATTGCCCGAAACGTTAAGTGTCGAATTTTTATTAAAGCCCGTGATAACGTCGTTGCCGTCGCCCGCCGCGTATTTAATCAGATTATTTCCGCTTGAGCCTGTCAAGTCAACGGTATCATCGCCCGCGCCAGCGTTAATCGTCGTCTTGCCCGCGCCCGCAAAAATCGTATCGCTTAAGTTGGAGCCGGTGATTGTCGTATTGCCCGCGCCGCCTTTAAGCGAGTGTGCGCCATTAACCCACATTGTCGTACCGGGTACATAATCTTCGCTGTCTATGTAGGCGGTATCAATCGTGACGTTGAGGGCGGAACTAATGCCGCTGAAGTCGACGCCTGCTTCGGGGTCGGCTGAGGTGCCCACGAAATAAACTTCTTCGCCCGCGTTTACAGTCAAATCGGAGTCCTCGACTTTATACCAATCGCCTGCAGCTATGAAGACGCCCTTATTCAGGACTTCTCTTCTCTTGTGGTATATGTTGACTTTCGCGGTCGTCGTTATGTCGCTCATGGTCAAACTGTCGGTGCTGTTACCGAAAGCCAATACGCCGTCTTTGAACTCAACGCCGGCAGGGTCGCCATCAATATAAATGGTGTCGGTGCCTTCGCCAAATCCGGTCTGGAATCCTTTGACAGTCGTATTGCCCGCGAGTTGAATAAGAGCACTTTCGGCGTCTTCAAGGTTGATTAAATTATTGCCCGCGCCCGCGTCAATCGTCGTTGAACCGGTGCCGGCAATAATCGTGT
Organism: Selenomonadaceae bacterium; assembly: GCA_017549815.1. Classification (GTDB taxonomy): domain Bacteria; phylum Bacillota; class Negativicutes; order Selenomonadales; family Selenomonadaceae; genus Quinella. The sequence goes on along the minus strand of JAFYNH010000001.1, from coordinate 71,709 downwards.
CGTCCTTATCGGAGCCGGTGATTGTCGTTAAGCCTGCGCCGCCCTTAATCGAATGAATGTTGTTAATCCTGAAACTGTCAACGTCCGCCTCGTAGTCGGTGTTAAGCGTTATATTAAGCGCGTCGGAAATGCCGCCGAAGTCGATACCATGATTCATCTTGGCTGTTGCGCCGACAAACCACAATTCGCTGTCATCTCTGACGGACAAATCATTTTCGGTTACGGAATACCATTCATCATCGGCAATGAAAACTTCCGCGACAGCTTTAAGGCTTGCCTCGTAGTAGAGATTGAGTTTTTCCGTTTTATTTATGTCGGAGAATGTCAAGGACTTTGTTTTGTCATCGTCATAGTAAAGCGTCAGTCCGTCCGCTTTGAAATCGACAGCGGGAGACTCGCCCTTTATATAAACGGTATCGGTGCCTTCGCCAAAGCCCGTCTGGAATCCTTCGACAGTCGTTTGTCCGTTCAAAACAATCTGCGCGGCAGAGCTGTCGTTCAAGTCGATTAAATTTTTGCCGTCGCCGCCGTCAATCGTCGTCTTGCCTGTGCCAGCAATAATCGTGTCGTCTTTGTCGGAGCCGGTGATTGTCGTTAAGCCTGCGCCGCCCTTAATCGAGTGAATGTTGTTAATTCTGAAACTGTCAACGTCCGCTTCATAGTCGGTGTTGAGCGTTATATTAAGCGCGTCGGAAATGCCGCCGAAGTCGATACCATGATTCATCTTGGCGGTTGCGCCGACAAACCACAATTCGCTATCATCTCTGACGGATAAATCATTTTCGGTTACGGAATACCATTCATTATCGGCAATGAAAACTTCCGCGACGGATTTAAGGCTTTGTTCGTAGTAGAGATTGAGTTTTTCCGTTTTATTTATGTCGGAGAATGTCAAGGACTTTGTTTTGTCATCGTCATAGTAAAGCGTCAAGCCGTCCGCTTTGAAGTCAACGGCGGGAGACTCGCCTTTTATGTAAACGGTATCGGTGCCTTCGCCCATTTCCGGGTCTAAATCTGTTTCAAAGCCCGTGTTGAAACTTTCTACGGTCGTGTTGCCGTTCAAGACGACAAATTTTCCCTTTACGCCGCCTTCATCGTCCGTCAAAACGATTAAATTATTACCCGTGCCGCCGTCGATAGTTGCGCTTGCGCCGTTTGCAAGAATGGTGTCGTCGCCTTTGCCACCGTCGATTGAAGCATTGGCGGAGTAAATTGGATTTATATAGTCGTTACCTGCGCCGCCGAGAACTGTCGCATAATCGCCCATTCCCCAGCCGCCAACTTCGCTGACTCCGATAATTGTATCGTTGCCTTTGCCGCCGTCTGCAAAAGTTTTATGTCCGCGCTCAACAACGATAGAATCATCACCCGCGCCGCCGAGCAACGTCGGGTTGTAAGTATGATAACTGTAAATCGTATCGTTGCCGTCGCCAGCGTCTATGAAGTTTCCCAATTCCGCCGCAACAAGCGAGCTGTCAACGTTATTAATAATACCATCGTCGCCGCCGAGTGCCTCAATCGTGACTGCGGTGCCGGAGTTGGTTATCGTGTCGTCATAAATCGTTCCGCGCAGAAGTTTATTGTTAGCATCAGAATCAATCCATGCCCCGATTTCTTCAGTCGAAGAATCGATTAACTTTTTAACCGCCGCAAGATAAGCTTCGGTATCAAGTTCAATGCTTTGAGCGTGTCCCGCGCCTTCAATTATCAATTTAGTTTTATTCTCTGCGCCGCTTGCCTCGTAAAGAGCGTCGGCATTAGTGCTCGGAATAACGCCATCAGCCGCGCCGTGAATGAACAGTGAGGGAACAATTACTGCGCCAATGGACTCAATCGGAGCCGCGTCACCAACATCATAACCGCCGTTTAATGTTTCGGCGACTGCGGCAACCTCATCAAATAATTCGTAATAGTCAACGTCGCCTACTCCAAGTGAAGAACCATAATAAGTAAGCAAAGTAGCGAACACGTCAGCGATATTTCCGTAACCGCAATCCTCGATAATCGCAGAAACATTCTCAGTTTCGGGAAGAGCCGCGCAGAGCATAACTGTTGCCGCGCCCATTGATACGCCGTGCAATGTAATTTGTGCGTTGGCATTTGTCTTTGCAATTTCTTGCGTCCAAATCGCCAAATCATTTGCTTCAGCAACGCCCATTGTCAACCAGTCGCCCTCAGAATCGCCTGCGGTACGTTGATCAACAATTAAAACGTCCAAACCCTGCGCAAGATAAGGTTCGGCAAACGCATTCATAGCCGCGCCCTTTTTGCCGTAGCCGTGAACGAGAATAACCCATTTGCCCGTTGGATTTTCCGGCGAATAATGAATTGCGCTAAGTTGCAAGTCGTCTTTCGCGGCAGTCGTCCACTCTTCAACCGAATGATAATTTGTGGGCGCGTCGGGATTTTCTTCGTCGGGGTGGAAAGCAAGAGCCGCCATTTGCGGATAACCTGCCGCCGTTTTATGCAACATAAAATCTGCAAGTGTGGCAGGCAGGTTATAAAGTTGAGCTTTGCCGTCCGCCGTGCCTACAATAACAGATGACGCGCCCGCCGTAATTTCGGTGCCATTGACCTTGTAAGTATCAGCCGCCGAAACTTGCAATTTTGCGCCCGCGTCGAGTCCGAGAATTTCATAACCGTTTTCGTCCGCAACGATAGAAATGTCCGTGTCGTTGATAATTTTCAGCGCGGAACTGCCGTTGATTGAGAAATTGCCGCCGCTGAAGTCGCCGCTTATCGTCCCGTTTAAACTGTCAACCATACTGGCATACGGCGCGGCATTTTCTTCAAAACGTGCCCTTAATGCAATGCTTGAATCGCCGCTTACGTTGTAAGTTCTCTCGCCGATTGTAAATTTGCCCGTCGTGTCGGTGACAAGGTTGTAATAGCTCAAAGTAGGTTCATCGGCAAGGCTCGCACCGCCCGTAATCGTCGCGCCGTCCGAAATGCCGATAACTTCTTCCAGACCGATTGCATCTGTTCTGATTCTATAGGAGCTGTCGCCCGCCGCGATAAATTTTTCAGTGAAAACTTTGCCGATATAAGACGAACTGTAGTTGCCGAATTTTTCATCGTCAAGGGCGTCGTCAAGATAGGCTTCGCTTTCCTTAGTCAACGTGCGACTGAAAACAAATCCGTCCTGCGCACCCGTTACCGTGATTATCATCGGAATTTCTCTCGGCGTTCCTTCAATCTTGCTAAGCTCGAAAACTTTTGCATCGGCAGTAACGTTGCCGGCTTCCGCCAATACGAACGATTTATCTTCGCTAAAGCCCGTTGCCTCAACGCCCTCGCCCAATACAACATTATCAGCTTTGAGACTGACATTGCCGTTGCCCGTGAAAGTCATTCCGTTATACTCAACAACGTCGCCGCTCGTCTTGAAGACCATTTGATCATCTGTCGCCGTCAATGCCAAACCTTCAGCGGACGTTGTGATTTTTTGCCCGTTGATTGTGTAAGTGCCCGCTTCGGCAGTCGTGAAATACAGCGCGGGAACAAAAGTTTTCAAATCGGTTGCAATGTCGGAGCCTTCAGCTATGCGGAAAAGATTGTGCCCGATTTGTATTGAGCCTTTGTTGACAACGAAAGTACTTTCAAGGTCGTCATCATTTGACCAAGTGATTTTCATTGCGCCCGTATCAGCCGAATAGACAATGCCGTTTGTGGTGCCGCTAAATGAAATATGCCCCGTGCCGTCAATGGTCTCAAGCGTCGTTAAAATCGGTTGTCCGCCCAGCGTGGTTGTCGCGATTATCTTTGAATTCTCGTCGAATGAAACGTTGCCTTCCTTGTAGTAAATCGTGCCCTTAATGCCAGAAATATCCGTAGACATGTAAGGCGTCGTCAAAGTCATATCAAGGTTTTCATCGTCGGAAGTGATTTTAATTCCCTTGTCGGGGTCGATACCGATTGAACCCGTAGAGCCGCTTGACGTGATTTTAAGTTCAGTGCCGTCTGTCCAAGTGAGATTTGCTACAGTGCCGTCTTCAAGAGAAAGTGCGCCCAGTCCTTTGTAAGTGAATGCGCCCGTCACGTCCAGAGTAGCTTTGCGTTCCGCGTCAACGAAATTAAATTCGAGTGCGCCGTCATTTTCATTTGGCTTGAAACGAAGTCCGCCGTTTGCCAAAGTCAATTCGCCGCCCGCGTCATCGAGAGCCGTTATCTTCAATGTCTTTCCTGTACCCGGCGTCATGGTTATAACTGTATCTTTCGGCAGGGAAATTTCGTTATTAGTCGGGTCGACAATGATTGAGCCGTCAAGAGTTATCGTGGAACCCATGATAGCTTTGCCGTTGCGAGTCAAATCGAAAGCAATCGATTCATCGCCGAGCGAGAACTTAAACTTGCCGTCGTCGGTTTTTGTAACTGATATATCGAAGTCGTTTTTGGCAACAAATTGGTCGGGGAATTTGCCTTCGCCGAGATAACTCTTTGTGCCAGCCTTGACTGTGAACTTATTCGTCGTGCTGTTGTAGGAAATTGAACCGTCGGTTACGTCTTCGCTTAAGGCAATGTCGAAGCCTTCCATTTGCATGGTAACTTTGCCGCCCGCAACCGTTGCGCCGTTTTCGCCGATAGTAAGCGTTACATTTTCATCAAGCGGCGTGTAACTTATGCCGTCAACAATGATTGTGTCGTAGTCGGTAAGCACGACTTTGGCATTATCGGTTGTTGTAGTAACTTTCATGCCGTTAAGAGTGTAGTTGCCGGCACTTTCGAGCAGGAACTTTATCGATTCATTGGCATTGACGACAGAGCCTTCCGTCAACAAATAAACCGTTTCGCCCTCGTAGAAAGTTCCGCACAAATTCCCGCGGCTGAGCTCCCAAAATTCCTCAGCCTCTTCGACTTTGTAGGTTGCGCCTTCGGCAACAGAATATACCTGCATTGGTGAAGCAAAATCAATCATGGTATCGCCGCCGGTGCTCGAACAAGTTCCCTTTGCGCTTTGATAATCGGAGGCCTCAAACCAACTGACCGCTGTTGTGCCGTCGTGGACGGTAACTTTGCCGCTGTTGTATGTGATGGAACCGATGATGTCATCAAAGACGAAAATTGTATCGTGTTCCAATGTAGCTTTCAGCGCGCCAAGCAAATTATTCGTGATTGTCAAGCCGCTCGACGGATTAAAGATGATTGAGCCGTCGGAATCAGTTTTGGCGGTTATGGTCAAGTTCGCGCCGCTGTTAAAGTGATTTTTGACAACAGTGCCTTGAGCCAGAGAGATAGACCCGTCGAGATTATAAGTGACAGTGCCGGTAACGTCGAGGGTCGCCGAGCGAGTTTCGTCGCCTTTGGTAATGGTGAGTTCCAAGTGCCCGTCGTCAATGTTCGGCGTGAAAGTGAGTCCGCCCGCGCCAAGTGAAATTTTACCGCCTGCGTCGTCCGTAGTCTTGAACTTAACGATATATCCGCCGCCGAAATCAATTTGCAACTCGGTATCTTTGGTAACAGTGAGCGTTCCGTTCTCTCCCAAGATAAATGAGCCGCTTAAAACTTCCAAATTGGCAGACATGGAGCCGATTTCACTGCTGAGCTTAAGATTTAACGTGCCGTCGCCTTTAACGGGCGTGATTGAAAGTCCTGCTGAAGTCATCGTAACGGAAACAGCGGCATCACCGGCGGCAGTAGCAGTAACTTCATAATCGCCAAACGCAGTAGAAATTTTCGTGCCGTCAGACAAACTAATCGCTTTCGTAACGGGATTGAATCCTATCGAACCGTCGCTGACTGTCAAGTTGCCGTCGAAAATAGGCGTGTCGCCTCTGCTTACCGTTAAATGTGTCTTGTTATAGTCTTCGAGAGGATAGTTGATAGAAATTGTGCCGTCGTCTGCAACCTTAAGCCCTGCAACGACTGTTTTGCCGTCCGTAGCCATTTGAAACTTGTAATTGCCGAGATTAAACGACGCAAAACTATCTTTTGTGTCAGGGTTTTTGCCATCGTTGATTAGCGCGATAGTTCCCTGCGCGGGCGAATAACTTATCCTGCCGCCAAAAGTCAACGTGTTGCCGATAATTTTTTCGCCATTAAAGGCAAGTGAAACGTCAAAGTCAGCAGAATCGCCGTCCAATTTGCAGTAGATTATACTTTTGTCGGTAAGCCACGTATGAAAAGTTGAATCCTCTTTGGCGACTACGTTGATTGCTTTGCCGTCCTTGCCAATAGAAATTGACGAGTCTTTTGTAAAAGAAAGTTTCTGTACGCCGGCATTGCCTTCAAATTCATCCGCGCTCATTGTAACGGAGCCGCCAGACAACATGTAGCCTAATCCGTTGCCCGTTATAACAAAAGCTCCGTCAACGCCGCTTGCCGTAAAGTTAAACTCACCGTCTGTCGCGTCGAAAGCAGCTGTCGGCGAATTTTCCGCGCCCGTAACGACTGCCGTAACTTTGCCGCTCGCAATTCCCGAAATTTTGTTGTCAGAATCGAGATTGAGCTGTGCGTCGGTGAGGGCGGTATAAGTCACTCCGTCCAGCGCATAAGTTTCACCCGCAGAGATTGTGACATCCGCGAATCTTTGCAGGTCGAAAATAAAATTACTCATAAGAAATCCTCCTAAGCAAAAATATAAGCTGTTTAGCCTGTCAATTATAACAGTTTTAATTTGCTTGTGGGATAAATTTTTCTTTATCGTTAAACGTCAATGGCTTGAACTCTGGCGCGAACGACAACCATAACCAGCGCAAGACATGCTAACGCCGCACCTAAGCCAAACCAACCGTTTTGCGTGAAGCCGTCAACCAAATAACCAACAACACAGCAAGCCGAAACCGTTAAGACGTAGGGAACTTGCGTTGCGACGTGATCTATATGATGACATTGAGCACCCGCCGACGCTAAAATCGTAGTATCGGAAATGGGCGAGGCATGGTCGCCGCCGACTGCGCCCGATAAAATTGCCGCCACGCAGAGGACAAGCAGTTGATAAGTTTCAGGCGTCAAATTAATTACGGCAACCGCAATCGGAATCAAAATGCCGAACGTTCCCCAGCTCGTACCCGTTGCAAATGCCAAACCGATAGCAACCAAGAAAAATACTACGGGCAGGAAGACAGCCAACGACGCATTTTCATGAACAATGCCGCCGACGTAGCCGCCGAGATTAAGATAATCACTGCCGCAAATGCCCGACAACGTCCAAGCTAAGCACAGGATAAAAATCGCGGGCGTCATAGCCTTAAAGCCTTGCCCGAAACATTCACAGAAACTTGTAAACGATACGACTCTGCGCGGGAGATAAAGCAAGGCAGTAAATACAAACGCGCTGAACGAGCCGATAACCAAACCTTTAGAGGCGTCGCAATCGGCGAAAGCGGCTGAAATACTCGCACCGTCATTGAAACCGCCCGTGTAAAGCATTCCGTAAATACATGCGGCGATTAACACGACCAACGGAAGAAGCAAATCAAAAATTCTACCCTTGCCGCCCTTAATCTGTTCGCCAGCGACGTTATCTTTGTATTCGGCGGGGATTTCAAAGTTCTTTTTATTCCTGCGAACTTCCGCGCCCATCGTCGAAAAATCTCTGCCCGTGATGATTATGAACGCCATAAAAACCATTGTCAAAATCGCGTAGAGGTTGAAGGGAATCGTCTCAATAAAGAGCGCGAACCCGTCAATATCTGCGCCTTCGGGGAGCGACGAACCGACAGCCGCCGCCCAACTCGAAACGGGCGCGATAATACAAATCGGAGCCGCTGTCGCGTCGATAATGTAAGCGAGTTTAGCGCGGCAGATTTTAAATTTATCGGTGACGGGGCGCATAATCGTTCCGACTGTCAAGCAGTTAAAGTAGTCGTCGATAAAAATCAACATGCCCAAAAGAGCCGTCAATCCGAGCGCGGAACGTTTACCAGAAATGACCGAACGCGCCCATTCGCCATAAGCCCGCGTCGCGCCCGAACGACTTATCGCCGCAACCAATATTCCGAGTATGACAAGGAAAACCAGAATGTTCACATTGCCGCCGACTTTTGACTCCATAATTCCGAACAGCGTCACGATTGATTCTAAAAAATTTCCGCCCGTGAACAGCATTGCGCCCGAAAATATTCCGATTATCAGCGACATGTAAACTTCCTTCGTTAAAAGTGCAAGAATTATCGTGATAATCGGCGGCAACATTGACAACGCAGAATTCTCCATTAGAAAAAATTCCTCCCTTTTTATTAGGAATTAGGAAATAGTTTTTAGGAACTAGTAGTTTTTAGTTCCTAGTCCCTAGTTACTGGTAGTTATTAGTTCCTAGTTCCTCGCCCCTAATTCCTACTATTAACTCGCCGATTATAGCAGTTGCGCTTGAAAATGACAAAAAATTTTTCCCGCGCCAAATTATCTGATATAATGGTAAAAATTTTTATGGAGTGATTCTATTTGAGGAAGAAGAAAGTTTTGGTACACGGCACAGCTGAAAGTATGAATAATTTTTTCTCGGACGCAGTCAGCCACGATTTTGAAGTCGTCGCGTTGATAAGTGAGGAAAATCTTTCAAGCGAAATGGAAGTTCTTTCGCCGCAAAATCTGCCGAAAGCTATTTACAAACTCGCCGACGGGATTATTTTGACAAATGCCGTTGCAGAAAAATCCGTTGTCAAATTTTTTCTCAAGCAGGGTGTCGAGCCGCGCAAAATTATTTTATGGGACGTTCAGCAGGGCTGGGGCGTTCTTAATTTTCCCGATAAGGACGGCAAGCAGGTTATCCATTGTTGCGGGTTAGATTTTCATATTCGCAACGAAGATGACATGAAATTTTTTAATGAGATTCATGTTTTTCTTCAGCAACAACGGCGATTAAAAAATTTGAATCCCAAACTTTACCCAGAGGCATTGGCGAAATATTTTCAAAAATCTACGGGACAAAAACTTGACTTTAATAACCTGAAGACGTTTACTCAGAAAATGCAATGGATAAAAATTTACGACGCGACACCGCTCAAGTCTCGCCTTGCCGATAAATATCTCGTTCGGAATTGGGTAGCGGAGAAAATCGGCGCGGAGTATTTAATCCCTTTGCTCGGTGTGTGGAACGATTTTGACGACATTAACTTTGACGAGTTGCCCGACCAATTTGTCTTGAAGTGTAATCATGGCTCTGGCATGAATATTATCGTTCGCGACAAGAAAACTTTCGATAAGCAAAATGCTCACGAAAAGATTAATGCATGGCTCACCTTTAATTTTTCCGCACTGGCTCTTGAACTTCATTACACCCGCGTTGATAGAAAAATTATCGCCGAAAAATTTATGACGAATGGCAACTTACCCGACCTTACTGATTATAAATTTTGGTGCTTTAATGGAAAACCTACCTATTGCGTTTTTTATTCAAATCGTTCAACGGATTGTCGAATGAATTATTTTGATATGAATTGGGAATGTATGCATTTCAGATCCATAGATCATCCAAACAGCGAACACCCCGAAAAAATTCCCAAGCCTAAAAATTTTGAGCTGATGAAAGAACTCGCCATCAAGCTTGCGGAGGGCTTTAGCTTTGTTCGTGTTGATTTTTATGAGATTGAAGGGCGTGTTTATTTCGGCGAAATGACTTTCACGCCCGCAGCTGGCAATCTTTATTTCAATCCGACAAGCACGGACGAATATTTGGGCAGTCTTTTGAAATTGCCTGAACCGACTCCGCCGCCGCAACTTTGAAAAAAATTTTATCCCTTGCCAAAATTTGCGGCGGGGGATTTTTTTTGCTATCATGAAGAAAAATTTTGGAGGCATTTCATGACGCGGAGTTACGAAGAAGAATTGCGGGCACGGCTCGCCAATGAAAAAAATTTTGTCGTGAAGTCGGGCGGGCGATTGCGATTTGCTTTGGCTTATCCGAATTTTTATCGCGTCGGCATGTCAAATTTGGGCATTCATATTATCTACGAACTTTTGAACTCGCGGGCTGATACCGATTGCGAAAGATTTTTTTTGTACGACTCAAATAAACTCCTAAGCCTTGAGACGCAGACGCCGCTAAATAAATTTCAAGTCGTCGGTTTCGCGGTGAGTTTCGAGCCGGATTATTTTAACGTCGTGAAAATGCTCCGCCTTAGCAAAATAAAGTTGCGGGCTGAAGAACGAACTGATTTTGACCCGATACTTATAGCGGGCGGGGCTTGCGCGACTTTTAATCCCGAACCGCTCGCAGAAATTTTCGACGCATTTGTTATCGGCGAAGGCGAAGTAATTCTGCCGCCGCTTATCGACGAAATAATTTCTACGGAAAATCTCCCGCGCCGTGAACGTCTCGAAAAACTTTCAAACCTTGCTGGAGTTTATGTACCCGCCTTTCCTAAAAAAGTTTCGCGGCAATGGGTTAAAAATCTCGACGAATACCCTGCGCATTCCGTGATTCTGACTGACGACGCCGAATTTAATATGTATCTCGTAGAAACTGCGCGGGGTTGCGGGCGTCATTGCCGATTCTGTATGGCGGGCTATTGCTTCAGAAAGCCGCGTAATCGTTCGTTTGACGTGCTTAAAAATGAAATACTCGCCGCTAAAAAATTCGGGAAGAAAATCGGGCTTATGGGCGCGGCAATTTCAGATTATCCGCAGATTGACGAGCTATGTAAATTTATTCTCGGCGAAAGGCTTCAAATGTCAGTCGCAAGTTTCCGCGCAGATTCCGTGACTTTTGAACTGGTAAAATCATTGGCGGCAAGCGGCTTGAAGACTTTAACAATCGCACCCGAAGTCGGCTCGGAGAAAATGCGGCTCGTCGTCAACAAGGGCATTAACGAAGAAAATATTTTCAATGCCGTTGAGCTAGGACTTAAAGCCGGCATTAAGAATTTCAGATTATATTTTATGGTAGGCTTGCCGTTTGAAGAGTTAAGCGACGTTGAAGAAATTGCTCGGCTCTCTGCGCGGATAAAAAAATTCTGCGGGCAAGGTCGCTTGACTTTGAGTGTAAATCCCTTCGTGCCCAAGCCGTTTACGCCATTTCAATGGGCAAAGTTTGCAGGAAAAAAATATCTCGACGCGGCTTTTAAAATTCTGCGCGGAGAATTAAAATCAGTGCACGGCGTCGAAATGATTTCGGAGTCGGTCAAGGCGTCGGAGATTCAAGCGATACTTTCACGCGGCGACAGAAAAATTTCGGAAATAATTTTACAATCGGAGACTGCGCAGGAGTTTAAGAAAAATTTCAAGGCGGCAGGTCTCGACGAAAATTATTATCTGCGCGAGATACCCTTTGAAGAAAATTTGGCGTGGGACTTTCTCAATCAAGGTTTCAGCAAAGAATATCTTATCGACGAATTCAATCGGGCTAAAAATTTAAAATCGACGGCGCGTTGCTTTGAAAGTTGCAAGCGATGCGGAGTTTGTAAAGGCAATTAGGAATGTGGAATTAGGAATGAGGAATTAAAATGCGAGTTGTGGTTGTCGGTGCAGGGAAATTGGGATATACAATCGCCGAGCTTTTAAGTAATGAAGGAATGGAAGTTACGGTAATTGACCGCGAAGAAAGTCAGTTGACTGCGGTTAAAAATAATCTGGACGTGTTGACGATAACGGCGAACGGCGCAAGCCCCATAACTATGGACGACCCGTATATCAACGGCGCGGACGTGTTTATCGCCGTAACCAGTACCGATGAAGTCAACATGGTCGCCTGTATTCTCGCCAAAAAACACGGCATTAAACATACTGTCGCCCGAATTCGCGATATGCAATTTCTCAGCGAGGCAAAGGATTATCTCAAGAAAAATTTTGATATAGATTTAATGCTCAATCCCGAAATGATAGCCGCGCACGAAATTTATCGAATTCTTATGACGCCTGCCGCTCTTGACGTTGACGAATTTGCGGGCGGCAGAGTTCGATTGTTTGAAGTTAAAATCAGCAAGGAAAGTAAATATATCGATATACCGTTTAAGAAATTGCGCTTTCCGGAGGGCGTTTTGGCGGGCTTGATTTTCAGAGATCATCAAATGATAATTCCGCACGGCGACGACGAATTGAAAGTTCATGACAACGCATATTTTATCGGATTCCCCGACGCCATTGAAAAATTCAGTTCAAATTTCGTTCAGCGCAATTCAAAGAAACTCGAACGGGTTATGATAATCGGCGCGGGCAGGATTGCTCGGACGTTATCGGTTATGTTGATAAATGCGGGCGTCAACGTCAAAGTCATTGAGAAGGACAGGGAACGTTGCGAAAATATCGCGCAGATTTTATCGGGCGACAGCATAGCGATTTACGGCGACGGCACTAACGTTGATTTACTCGCGCAAGAGGGCGTTTCTTCGGCTGATGTTGTTGTCTGCTTGACGGAAGACGATAAATTAAATTTGATGATGGCGTTGTTGGCAAAACATTTAGGCGCACAAAAAACGGTCGTCAGAGTTTATCGGACGGAATACGCGGACTTGATAGAAAAGGTCGGCGTCGACGTGGTAATATCTGCGCGGCTTTTATCGGCGAGTGAAGTTTTGGCATTTGTGAGGCGTGGCGGCGTCGTGAGCGTTTCGATTTTAGAGGGCGCACGAGCTGAGGCTGTTGAAGTTATCGTTCAAAGCGGCGCGAAGGTCGCAGGTAAAAAATTAATGGACGTTGACTTACCGAAGTCGTGTTTGGTCTGCGCTTATGTCAGAAAAAATAAAGCCGCTATCCCCAACGGCAACACGATACTTTTACCGGGCGACAGGACGATTTTATTTTGTCTGCGCGGCTCGGCAAAGGAAGTTATGACTTGGTTTAATTAAAGGCGGTGATTAATGATGAGAAAATTTTTGGCGAGTGTAGCGATAATATTTTTGGTTGCGTTGATAAATTTGTCGGTTGTCTCGGCGCAATCGTCGCATTGGCATCAAAAGGAAGACGTAAATAAATTCCCTTTTGAAGTTTTGAGGTTGGTAAATATAGAACGGGCAAGAGTCGGCGCGGCACCATTAAAATTTGCGCGGGATTTGGAGGCGAGCGCATACGTTCGGGCGAAGGAGTTGCCGATAAAATTTTCACATACGCGCCCCGACGGCTCAAGGTGTTTTACAGCAATGCCGCAAATCGGTCACATAATCGGAGAAAATTTGGCGGGCGGTCAAACTTCACCGCAACAAGTCGTTCATGCGTGGATGGAATCAAAAACTCACCGCGACAACATTCTAAGCAAAAAATTTAAGGAACTCGGCGTAGTCTACTACTATCAACCGAATTCCAAGTATAAGCATTATTGGGTTCAGCACTTTAGAGGCTGAGTTATTTGAGTAAAGTTTTCGCGAGCCGAACAGCCTCAACGCCGTCTTTGGCATAAGCGTCCGCGCCCGCAGAGTCGGCATATTCCTGCGTCAAAGCCGCGCCGCCGACCATAACTTTTGCATTACAACCTGCCGCGTGTAAGTCGGCAATAACTTTATCAATCTGAATCATCGTCGTTGTCATGAGGGCGCAAAGTCCGACAATATCGGCGTCGTGTTCAATGGCGGCTCTAACAATCTGCGCGGAGTCGACATCTTTTCCTAAATCGATAAGTTTAAAGCCGCTGTTTGAAATCAACGCGCCGACGATATTTTTACCCAAGTCGTGAACGTCGCCCTTAACAGTCGCGATAACAAAAGTCCCGTGCGTCTTAGTCTCCTGCGCGGGCAAATTTTTTTTGAGTTCGTCAAAGGCAAGGCGCATAGTTTCAGCACTCAATAAAACTTGCGGCAAGAAAATTTTACCGGAGCCGAAATCTTCGCCGAGTTCATTCATTGCGGCAGTTAAAGCGCGTTCGGTAATTTCGTCGGCAGAAAAGTTTTCGTCGACGGCTTTTTTTATGAGCGCGGGAACTTCGTCCTTGTCGCCCTCTTGAACAGCAAGTTTAATCGCGTCGAGCGTCGGCAACGCCGTAACATTTTTCTGTTCCCTAATCCCTAATCCCTGTTCCCTGCTGAAATTTAATCCGTTGGGGTCTTTGCCGAGCAAGGCGGCGGCTGACTTCAAAACGTTTTGCATTGATTCATCGTAGGGATTCATAATCGGCGCGTCGAGTCCTGCGGCAAGGCACATTGCAAAGAACGTGCTGTTAATCAGCGGGCGATTAGGCAAGCCGAAAGAAATATTACTCAAGCCCATTGTCGTCGGCAAGCCGAATTGTTCAAGATAAAGTTTCAGCGTGTTTAGAACCTCAAGGCAAGCGTCCTTATCGGCGGAAATCGTCATAACAAGAGCGTCGAGGAGAAAATCGCCGTCGTTAAGTCCTTGAGCTTTGGCGGCGTCGATAATTTTTTTTGCAACGGCGACACGTTCGGCGGAAGTTTTCGGAACGCCCTTTTCAGTAAGCGGAAGAATTAAAATTGCGGCTCCGTAGCGTTTGGCGAGCGGCAGAAAATTTTTAATGCGGTCGGGTTCAAAGCTTACGGAATTAATCAGCGCACGCCCCGGAAAATTTTTCAAGCCAGCCTCCAAAGCCTCCGCGTCGCTGGTATCGATTGACAACGGCGCGTCGGTTATGCGAGCGATTTCTTTAACCGCCTTTGCCATCACTTCGGGCTGATTAATGCCGCCGACGCCCATATTGACATCAAGAATTTTCGCGCCCGCCTTGACTTGATTAATCGCATCTTTTTTAACGCCTAAAAGCGAGCCTTCGCGAATTTCGGCGGCTAATTTTTTTCTGCCTGTAGGGTTAATGCGTTCGCCGATTAAAACGGTTGGCAAATTTTTATCAATGATGACGGTCTTTGAACGACTCGCAAGCTTTAGGGAAGTAGGGCAGTAGCGAAGTAGAGAAGTAGCTACTTCCCTATTTCCCTTATTCTCTACTTCCCTAACTACGTTTGCAAGTTCGCGAATGTGTTCGGGCGTCGTTCCGCAACAACCGCCAAGATAAGTCGCGCCCGCCTCAACGAGTTTGACGCCCCACGAGCCGAAAGTTTTTGCGTCCATAGGAAATTTAGTTTTGCCGTCTTCAAGATAAGGCATACCCGCATTGGGCTGAACGCTTATTGGAACGCGACAATTTTCCGCCAAAATCTTAACGACAGGCACGAGTTGTTCCGGACCAAGCGAACAGTTGACACCGATAATACTTGCTCCCATAGCGTCGAGAATCACGGCGGCGGATTGCGGGTCGGTGCCCGTTACGGTTCGTCCGTCTTCGCTGTAGGAAAGTTGGCAGATAATCGGCAAATTGCAAACGTCCTTAGCCGCAAGTAAAGCCGCCCGCATTTCTTGAATATCAATGCACGTTTCGATAATTAGAAAATCTGCGCCCGCCTCCGCCAATGCTTGAGCTTGTTCGCTGAAAATTTTATAGGCGTCGTCGAAGTCCAAATCACCGAGCGGCGCGATAAATTTTCCTGTCGGTCCGATTGAGCCAGCGACTTTTGCTTGAGACTGCGCGGCGTCCTTAGCGATTTTAACGGCGGCAACGTTCAATTCACGAACGCGACTTTCAAGCCCGTAGTGAGTGAGCTTTAAACTCGACGCGCCGAAAGTATTAGTTTCGATAATGGTTGCGCCCGCCTCGATATATGCGCGGTGAATTTTCTTCACGACTTCGGGGGCG
Source organism: Selenomonadaceae bacterium (assembly GCA_017549815.1). GTDB lineage: Bacteria > Bacillota > Negativicutes > Selenomonadales > Selenomonadaceae > Quinella. Next base: position 56,201 of record JAFYNH010000001.1, on the reverse strand, counting down.
TCAACGTTCATAAGTTCGGGACACGCGCCCGCTTTGAGCCCGCCCGCTTGGAGCATAGTGCCCATTGCCCCGTCAAAAATTTCTATCATAAAAATCACTTCCTAAATATTTTATTCCAATGCGGCGCGAATCACAAAGACAATTTTGCCGTCGTCGCGCTCGGAAGAACTTTCAAGTCGCGCAGATTTCGCGACCGTACTCCTTACACGTCCGAGATAATTTTTAAGGGCGTCGGATTCGTCGGTTATGCCCTCAAGCTCCAAAGAATTTTCGTCGGCGCGGATTTTCGTAAGGCGAATATTTTTATCGGCAATCTTTCCGAGATTTAGCAGGCGATTAAAATTTTCATTGATGTCGACCTGCGCGGCGAGTTTGTTAATTTTATGAAGTTCGGCAACAGTATCGTCTATATCTTTTTTCAAGGCAATGTCCGCGTTTAAATTCTCAACGGAAACTTTTGCCGCGTCAAGCTTATCGGTGGCTTCGTCGTAGTCAAGAAAAAGTTTTATCGAGCCGATTATCAATAGACATAAAAAAATTGCCGCCGCCGCATAAGAAATTTTTTGCCAATTCCATAGGCTATTGCTTGTCGTTAAAAGATTCGGCGAACTTTTATTGCGGATAATTTCCGTTATGAATTCCGTCCTGTCGTAGGGGTGACGCTTTGCAAGCAAGTCATCTGGCATTATCGACAGCCCGCGCAGATTCAATCCGAACTTTTTAAACGTTGTCAAATATTCATTTGCGGTCGTCTTCGGCATTGTTTCCATCCAAAGTTCCTCGCCGACTTTTGTAAATGAAAATGCGGGATTGGCTCCGGCTTGTGCGAGTGCCCAACTTTTAACGAGCGCGGGAATTTGTTCTTCGGGGACGTTGTTAATTTCCGTTTGAAAAGTGACGGCGTCTTCTTGCCTAAGACAAAAGCCGACTGATGAAGTTTTCCAACCTCTTTGCTTACATACGAGCGAAATTTTTTCTGCGAGCTGTTCAATCTCCGAGCTGTCCGCATCAACTTCAATCGTCTCAAATTTTTTGGTCAGCCGAGCAATAAAAATCTTCTCGCCGTCGAAGTACGCGCTAATAATTTCGCCCGCATCTTCACGGAAAAATTTCTTAACTGGTTCAAAAAATTTCCCGACGTTCAAAAATTTCACTCCCGCAAAAAGTTTTTAACATTGTATTCATTTTCTGCCCGTCGCGCAATAAAAAAATCCACTCTTTTTCAAAGAATGGATTCGCAGAACTGCTGTCGTCAAATTCTATTTAGTCATTCCCTAGTCCCTAGTTCCTACTTAACAAGCTTTTTTCCGCTAATGTGATAAGTCTTGCCGTTAATGTTGAAGTCGGTCGAAGTGCTGATATTTTCCATAGTAATTGAACCCTTACCGACAGTAAGCGTAAGTGTTCCTTCCTTATAGGAAGACTTGCTGAAGGAGCCGCCGACAATCTGGAGGAGGTCGCCGCTTGCGTAGTCAAAAATCTTATCATTTCCGTCGCCGCTCGCATAGATAAAAGTATCGTTGCCTTTTCCGCCCCAGAGACTGTCATCTCCCTTGCCGCCTTGCAAGGTATCTGCGCCGTCACTGCCCTTGAGCGTATTCGCCTTGTCGTTGCCAATAATTGTGTTGCCTTTCTTGCTGACGACCGTTATAACTTTACCGGCTCCATTCGTGAGCGTGATTTTGCCTTTGCCGACCTTGAAAACAAAATCGTTGTCTTTGACAGACGACTCACCCATTGTGCCCGATGTTAAATTAATTTTATCGCCCGTGTTGTAGTCGATGATAACGTCGTTGCCGTCGCCGTTTGCGTATACAAAAACATTTTTGCCGTTGTCGCCTTGCAACGTGTCGTTACCTTTACCGCCATAAAGCGTGTCATTGCCCTTGCCGCCCAATACAAGGTTAGCCTGTGCATTGCCGACGATTTTCAAATTGCTTGAAACTTCTGAGGCGTCTATCATCTCGACTTTATTGCCGTTCTTGACGTTGCTGACATCAAAAGTATCGCTCTTATATTGTTCTAAAAGCTTAACCGTTGTGCCGTTGATGATAATTGAATCTTTTGTAGGAGCGGGATAGTAATTCGTCTTGCCGTTCGCGTTAATGTAAGTGACGACTTTCTCAGCGGCTCCCTTGACAGTGATTTTACCTTTGCCGACCGTGAAGATAACATCCTTGCCATTCTTTGTAACTTTAGCAGTTCCGCTTGTAATTTTAATTTTATCCTCTGCTTTATAATCGGTTATAACGTCATTGCCGTCACCTGTCGCGTAAACGAAAATGTCAGAGCCTTTGCCGCCCTTAAGGCTGTCGTTGCCCTTGCCGCCTATGAGCGTATCATTGCCGTTGCCGCCGATTATGGTATTCGCTTTGTCATTAGCTGTAATTTCAAGGTCGCGAGAGGCAGCTGTTGCGTCTATCGTCTGAATCGAATTACCGTAATCCGTAGCGTTAAATTCTTCTTCAGAATACTCTTCAGAGATTGTAACCGCCGCGCCATTAAGACTTACGCCATTTTTCGGATAAGTATGTTTGCCAGTGCTGTCAATGTACGTAATTTTTTTGCTAATTCCGCCCTTGACTGTAATTTTGCTTTTGCCGATTGTGAACACGACATTATTGCCGTCGAGCTTAACGTCAGCCGTCCCAGATTTAATACTGATTTGATCACTGTTGGCAAAGTTGGTTATAACGTCATTGCCGTCGTTGTCACCGTAGACGAAGACATTACCGCCTTTTTTGCTACTCATAATTGAGTCATTACCTACGCCGCCCGTTACAGTCGTCGAATTGCCCAAAACTTTTATGGTATCATCGCCACTGTTGCCAGCAATCGAAAGGTTGGAACCATTACTCGTGATGAAGTCGTCATTATTATCGCCGCCATTTACCAGCGTTTTCTTGTAATCGTCTTCTGCCAAGTTAAATTTGTAATCTTCGCTACTAATAGTTACTTCTTTAGAGCTAAGATTAGATTTTGTCAGCGTAATGACTTTTCCTTTAACTGTGGGCTTGACACTGGATTTAAGACCCGTGACGGTTGCTAAAGTAGAGGCGGCTTTTGCTTTCGAGTAGGTGATTGATTTACCGCTTTTCGACAGAGTATATCCCGCTACTTTCGAGGCACTCTTATAAGTGGCAGTGTTATCTTTGTAAGACCAATTCGCCTTTAACTTTTCAGGCTTGGAGACAGCGACATCGAGTTTAAGCTTATAACCGCTACTGCTGTTGATCTTAACTTTTTTGGTGCCGAGTGCGGCTTTAGAAACGGTGACGGTTTTGTCCTTTTCGCTTACTTTAAGCCCGCTAGCCGATTTAACGCCCGTGATCTTGATTAAATTTTCGACAACCTCTTTCGAGTATTTTATCGATTTGGCATCTTTGGAGAGTGTGTAATTTTCTTCCTTTGTTTGGGCATAAATTGCGGATGAGCCTTTTAATGTCCAAGCTTTTGTCGTTTCGGATTCAACGTCAATGTCGAGCGCGAGTTTATAACCATTGCTGATTTTGACATTAGTTTTGCTGAGAGACGCCTTCGGAATGGTAACGATTTTTCCTTCAACCGTAATGCCGTCGGTATTCTTGACACCGCTGATTTTGAATAAATCTTTCGACTCTGTCGCTGCCGTGTAGATGATTTTATTATTGTCAAGAGAATAACCTTCTGTGCTACCCTCTGATTTATAAACTGTACCGTCAAAGTGCGCCGCCGTCTTTTCTGCAGGCTTTACGTTACTTGCAAGTCCCAATACGTAGCCATCGCTGACAATTACATCGCTGGTACCAAGAGCCGACAACGGAACTATAACTTCTGTCCCGTTAACCATTATTTCATCAGTATTTTTCACACCACTGATTTTGAATAAATCGGTTGACTTTGTCTCTTCCGTATAGGAGATTTTATTATCGGCAAGAGTATAACCTTCTGTGCTTCTTACCGATTTATAAATTGCGCCGTCAACAAAATGAGCTGGTATTGAATTAGCGAACGTAACGCCTTTGGCAAGAGACAATTGGTAATCTTCGTTGTTGACAGTTATATCTTCGATACCGAGAGCCGCCTTTGAAACTGTAACCGTTGTTCCGTCAACCTTTATGCCTTTAGTACTCTTAACGCCGTAGATTGTGAACAAGTCAGTTTCTTCTTTAGCCGCCGTGTAAATGATTTTATTATTGTCAATAGAATAGCCCTCTGTGTTGCTTTCCGACTTATAAGTTGTGCCGCTGAAATGAGCCTCCGTCGTTTTTGGAGCCTCTACGTCACTAGCGAGAGCTAACTTGTATCCGTCGCCCTTGATGATGACTTCCGAATTATTCAAAGCCGACAGCGGAACCGTGACTGTTTTATCGTCGCTAACTATAATGCCGTTGGTAGACTTAACGCCGATAAGAGTTACAAGTGTGCCGTCCTTTGTCCCGTAAGTCGCCATTGTTTCATTGAGTCGCCAACTTGGAGAAAGTTCGACTTCTTCGCCGACGATATTCAATTTATTCAACGTTGCCGCGCCGTCTAATGTTATATTGCCCTTTCCGGTTGTCACTATAACATCGTTGCCATTTTTGGCGAGCGAAAAAGTATCGTTGCCGTTGCCAATTTCGAGAATCGAAGTTTCGTTAAAGCCGAAAATAATATCGTTACCACCGACGTATTGGAAAGTAACATTATCGCCGTATTCATCTTCGTTGTTGCCGCGCTGATTAGTGATTATGTCGTTACCTTCGCCGCCGTTGATTATAGCATCATTAGCGTTGTTAAAAATGACATCGTTGCCTGCGCCGCCAAGGACTGAAGTATTTTTACCTCTGAGATTTATAATCTGATCGTTATCTGCGCCCGCGTCGATTAAAACACTGTTGCCGCCGTCATTTTTTATAGCGTCATCGCCTGCGCCGCCCGAAATTGTAACGTTGTTACCTTCGTTATTGGTAATGTTATCTTTGCCGACGCCGCCCGCGATTGAAACGGAGTTACTCGAACTGTTAGCAATGGAATCGTTTCCTGCGCCGCCGTCAATTATCGCCGAGCTACCTCTATCGTAATAACCGCCATTATTGTTGTTAATAGTGTCGTTATCTGCGCCGCCCAAAATCGTAGAATTTTTGCCTGTGTTGGTAATGTTATCGCGTCCGTCGCCGCCGCTGATTGAAACATTTTCACAACTGTTGGTGATTTTGTCATTGCCACCGAGCGCGTCTATTATTGCGCCAAAGGATTTATAGTTGTTGATAATATCCATATCAGCAGTCCCTGTAGTGCTTACAGGAATGACAAATGCGTCCGTTTCGCCAGCGGCATTTATAATATTTATGCGGTTGGTGACGTTAGCAATCCCCTTGAACGTTACGGTATTTTCGCCAATCGTTAATATGGCGTCGTTATCGCTCCATACACCGCTTTTGATACTTCTCGACATAATCTGGAGTGTAGAATCTGCGCGGAAGCCTTCAATAATGTCATTGCCGCCCGTGTACTTAAAAAGAACATTGTCGCCGTCGTTATAAATGGAGTCGTCGCCTAAGCCGCCGTCGATTGTAACTTCCGAGCCGTTACTTGCAATGGAATCGTTGCCCGCGCCGCCACTTATCGACGTTTTGTCAGTACTATGCCAATTATAATCGTCATCCCAATAACCAAAGTTCCTAACTGTATCCGCGCCGTCGCCAGCGTCGATTGTGGAATTATAACCTTCGTTGTCAATAGAATCGTCGCCCGTGCCGCCTCCGATTGAAACGTTGGAGCTGTTATTATAGATTGAATCGTTGCCCGCGCTACCGTCGATTGTGACACTGTCGCCCCAGTTTTTAATGGAATCGTCGCCAGCTCCAGCGTTTATTGAAACTTTTGCGGCATAGTTTTCAATGGTGTCATCACCACCGAGCGCGTCTATCGTTGCGCTGTAGATTTCGTTACTGATATTTTCCGAATCAGCCGTTCCTGTAATCGTTACAGGAACAGAGAAAATTTCTTTACTGCCAGAAGCATTGATAATATTTATACGATTAGTTCTAGCCATACCTTCGAGAGTAACGGTATTTTCACCAATCGTTAATACAATGTCGTCAGCATTCAGTGAACCGCTTTTGATACTGCCCGACATGATTTGCAACGTGCTTGACGAGTTAAAGCCTTGAATAATGTCATTGCCACCCGTGTATTTGAAAAGAACATTGTCGCCGTAATTTCTAATGACATCGTTGCCGGTACCCGCGTTGATTGTCACCCTGTAGCCGTCATTGTAAATTTCATCGTCACCTGCGCCCGCGTTAATTGAAACGTAATGACCGCCATTGTAAATGTAATCGTTATCCGCTCCTGCGTCGATTGTCACTGTGTCGCCAGAGTTTGAAATGTTATCGTCGCCTGCGCCCGCGTTGATTGAAGCGTAATCACCGCTGTTATAAATCGAATCTTTGCCAGTATCGCCGTTAATCGTGGAATACTTACCCGAATACAAATTAACGATTGAATCATTACCTGCGCCGCCATTGATTGAAGAGTTCGCGCCATTATTATTAACTGTATCATCGCCAGCGAGTGCATTAATAGTAACATCAGCGACAGCATTTTTTATACTTTCTGCCTGAGCTGTTCCCGTAATCGTGGTGAGCGGAGTGACTTTAAATGTTTGCGTGCTACCGACAGAATCCATAACTTCTATATGGTCGATATTGCCTATGTCTTTAAGAGTTAAGGTATTTTGATCAATCGTCAATAAGAGGTCGTTGCCTCTAAATGAAGTGCTTTTAATGTTGCCCGACATGACTTGTAAAGTACTTGTCGAGTTGAAACCTTCAATAACGTCATTGCCTCCCGTATACTGGAAAAGAACATAGGAGCCGCTGTTAGAAATAGAATCGTTACCTGCGCCGCTGTTGATTTTCACGTAACTTGCGCTGTTGGAGATAGAATCGTTACCTGCGCCACTTATGATTGAAACACTTGAGGCATTATTGTTGACAGTATTCGCGCCGTCGCCCGCGTTGATTGTAACATTATAGCCGCTGTTAGAAATATAATCGTCGCCATTGCCGCCGTCGATTGAAACACTTGAGGCTGAGTCGTAATTCAAAATTGAATCATTGCCGTCTCCGCCATTTATTGTGACATTATCACCGCCGTTGGTAATGGTATCTAAGCCTGCGCCGCCGTCGATTGTGACTTTGGAGCTGTTGTTGTCAATGCTATCATTACCTGCGCCACCGTTTATGCTGACGTTATTAGCATTTTCTCCCCAGTTGCCAATCGAATCGTTGCCGTCGCCCGCGTCAAGTGTGGAATTAAAGGCGTTGTTGTGAATGAAATCGTCACCCGTGCCGCCATTTACACTGACGTTTGTATTTTCGCCCCACGTGTTAATAGTATCGTTACCTGCGCCGCCGTCGATTGTGACTCTATCGCCGTTGTAGTTTGTAATTGAATCGTTATTCGCGCCGCCGCTTATTGAAACATTTGCGGCGTTGTTTTCGATAGTGTCATCGCCACCGAGTGCGTTAATTGTTGCCTCAAAAATTTCGTTACTAATATTTTCTCCCTGAGCCGTTCCATCAATCTTTAAAGGAACTGAAAAATCTGTAACGTTTCCAGCGGCGTCCATGACATTTATGCGGTTATTATTCAAAGCTTTGAGTGTTACGGTATCTTCCCCAATCGTTAATACAAGGTCGTTGCCGATGAATGAACCGCCTTTAATACTGCCAGATAAGACTTGCAATGTACTAGTCGAGTTAAAGCCCTCGATATAATCACTGCCGCCTGTGTACTGGAAAAGAACATTAGAGCCGCTGTTGGAAATTTCATCGTTACCTGCGCCTGCGTCGATTGTAACCAAGTTAGCATAGTTTCTGATAGTATCGACACCTGCGCCCGCATTGATTGAAACTTTTTCGCCGTGGTTGTCAATCGAATCAATACCTTCGCCGCTACTTATTGTAACTTCGCTGGCGTTGTTGTAAATGATGTCATTACCCGTGCCAGTGCCGATTGTTACCGTGTCGCCATAGTTTCTAACAGTATCATTATCTGCGCCTGAATCGATAGAGACATAAGAGCTACTGTTGTAAATAGAATCTTTGCCATTACCGAGATTGATGCGTGAAAATTTCCCGCTGTTGTTGACGGTATCATCGCCGTTCCCTGCCTCTATTGAGACATAGGAATTGCTATTGTCAATGTCATCGTTACCGTCACCGCCACTGATTGAAACATTTGCGCCTTTGTTGTTGACGGTGTCGTCGCCGCCGAGCAAATTAATAGTAACGTTAGAACCTTCGTTGTAAATCGAATCGTCCTCTGCAGTACCCGAAAGAACTGTATTGTTCGTTTCATTATGCAAATCTGCCATAGAATCCTCCCCTTTCCTTAGAACCAAAAAAATAAACTACTTTTTTATATTATAAATGCCCCCCCAATTGTCAAGCATTTGCGAAAATTCTTTTTGACATAAAAAATCCCCGCCAAATTTAGCAGGGATTAATTTTCATAGAAAGTTAATTCGTTAAGTCGCTCATACGTTCGAGCGGCATACTTAAATCCATATGTCCAGATAAAGTCTCAATCTCTTGTCCGTCGACCAAAAATTTAACACGTTTGACTTCGGGGAAATTCGTCAAGGTATCGACGACCGAACCAACTAAAAATTCTTCGCCCGTCGAACCGCCCACGAAAGTTTTCAAAAAGGCTCCGTCAAAGTCAACAATCGCCAAGTCTTTCTCGACCTTAACGCTCTTTATCGCCGCGTTCTTCGGGAAAATCTTAGTCAAGTTTTCTTCGGGTGGCTCTTCAAGTAGAGTCTCGACGGCGGCAGTATATTTATCCTTAGAATCGTCAATGAAAATTTCGCGTTCAACTTCGACAAGTTTCATGCCCGAATCATCAGGATAATAAACCTTGATATTAATTGATTCTTTTGGCGGCTCCTTGACAGTCGGCGGCGTTTTTCCTTCAATCGGCGGCTTAGGTTTGTCGATTGTTTCTGGCGGCGCAGATTCGGAAGTCTGTTCGGGCTTTTTATCGGGAGCAACTTCGGGTTTGGAAATCTGCGCGGGCTTATCAGGCGTAGCGGGCGGATTATTTTCGGGAGGTTTTTCGCAACCCGCCGTAAACAGAAGTAGCGCGAGCAGTGCCGGAACTAAAATTTTCTTCACAATTAATCATATCCTCCTTGATTGAAGTACCGATTGACGGCATTGGTAATTGCCTGCGCAAGTTTCTGCTGATAATCATTACTTGCCAATAATTTTTCTTCGCGATAGTTGGTGATGAAGCCCAACTCGATAAGCGAGGCGGGGCATTGCGAGTGAGTCATTACATAAAATCTTGCCGCCTTGACGCCGCGATTGTTGAGACCGCCGAGCCTAGCGAGTTCTTCGTTAAGAAGTCTGGCGAGGCGAGCACCTTGAACGGCGGTCGGCGCATGGAAAGTTTCCATACCGTTTGCGCTACCGTTTGAAAAGGCGTTGCAGTGAACACTGATAAAAAGTTCGGCATTAGGCGGAGCCTTATCGACGCGAGCTTGAAGTTCGGTCGCATCGGGAACTCCCGGCGCGGCAACGTCAATATCTGTTGTCCTCGTCATTATAACTTTGTAACCCGAATCCGTCAAAAGTTTTTCTGCCTTGAGCGAAACCGCCAATGAAACGGATTTTTCTGTTACGCCGGTCGGACCGATTGCCCCCGCGTCGGAGCCGCCATGACCCGGATCCAGCACGATTATTTTTTGATAACCTTCGCGGTTCCAAATCCATTCGTCTTCGTCGGCATTCAAATATTTTTTAACGTCAAGGATAATACAGGCGGATTTTTTTTCGGAGCGTCTCGCAGGTTCAAGCGAAATTTTTATATCGTCTTGTCCAATCGTCGACCTTAAATGAACTTGAATACTGGTATGATTATTCTGCGTCTTATTGGTGATAATTTTTTCGACGAAATCTTTTGCGCCCGAATCAATTTTGGTTCCCGAAATGCGGCTTACTCTGCCGGGCAAAGTGTTATCAAGTTCGACGCGCAGAATCCCCGACTTTACTTCCGTCAAAATATTATCCAAATCGAGTTGCCCGCCGTTATAGGAAATTTCAATGCGTAAAGTTTCGTTGTCTAAGTCAATGGCATTTATCCCCGTGAGTTCGACGGGCTTAGCGGCGGAAACCGTTCCCGCGATTGTTAAGACAATTAGCAAGACGAAACATGTTAGAAATCTTTTTAGCAAAATCATTCCTCCAAATTTCTCAGAAGCTCTTTTGATTCTTCGAGAGCCTCTTGAGTTTTATCTTGTTCGCGGGAAATTGTTATCGTGAGGTATTCGCCTTCGTCGGCGTCTTCGGGGAGCAAATCGGCGGGCAAAGTGAATTCTTGAAACTCGTCCTCTTCCTCCTCAAACAGGAAAACTGCCACTTCCGAGCCGTCTTCAAGTTCTTCGATTCTGTCAAGGTAAACGGTTATTTCTTTTTGTCTTTTTTCTTTTGCGTTATCCATTTGTCTAACCAATCCTCCTTTTTATCGGGCACAACGGAAAAATTTTGTCCGTCGCTAGTGATTGTGATTGTGCCGTTCCAGCGCGTGCAGAGAATATTTTTCTTATCAATGCCCTGCGCAAGATAAATTTCAAGCGGTTCAAGGTGCGGATGCCCGTAAGTATTGCGGCGTTCTTCGTCAGGTCCTGCGCTAATTAAAACGCAACTCGGATTGACTGCCGCGACAAATTCTTTGCTTGACGCTGTGTAACTTCCGTGATGTCCGCTCTTAAGTACGTCGCATTTTAAATCCTTAGTCTTATTATTTGCTAAAATTTCTTTTTCAACCTGCTTTTCGGCGTCGCCCGTGAAAATCATGGAAAATTTTTTGTAAGTGAGCTTGCCAACGACAGATTCGTTATTGGGGTCGGATTTCCAACCGCCGTTGTTGACAGCATTGACGAGTTCGGGCGTCGGGTAAAGCACATTGAACTTGACGCCATCGCCGAAGTCCAAAGTATCGCCGACTGTCAGACTGTGATGAGCAATGCCCTTTGTGTCGACTGCTTTCAGATAACTTTTATAAAGCGGAGATGTTGAGGCAATGCCGTTGTCGTAAACTTCATCGACGGAAATTTTTTCAAGGTAAGGATTCGCGGTAATTTCCTTTTTGCTCGGATTGATTAAAGCCTTTGCGCTACCAATGTGGTCGGCGTGCGGGTGCGTTAAAATCAACTTGTCAATCTTAGTGACGGAAAATCTTTCCAGTTCGTCGACAAGGAGGTCGCGCTCGTCGGTATCGCTTGCGTCGATTAAGATTGTCTGGCTCTTAGTTTGAATCAAAATCGCGTCGCCTTGACCAACGTCGAGCATGGAAATTTTTAAATCGCCGTTGACGTTCTGCGCGGGAGCGGGAGCAACTTCGGCTTGAGTTTCGACTTCGGGTTTAGGCTCTGGCTTTGGTTCCTCCTTAGCCTGTCCGCCGCAACCGACGAAAAACAATGCGCAATTCGCAATGAGTAATGCGTAAAATAAAATTTTCTTCATTGAATCATCCTTTCTTCTCGTTGTCGTGACACTCCCTAAGCCTAAAGGCGCGGGCTTCTGATTTTAAATCAAATACCGTTGACTCGACGAATAAACCGTCGCAAGGTCTAATGAACACTTGGTGCCTCGATATTTAACAAAATCAGCAACGCTGTCTAGGAATTAGGATTCAGGAATCAGCTAGTCCCTAATTCCTAGTCCCTAGTCCCTAAACCAGTGGCTGGTGCCTCAGCTTCTACTACTTCTGGCTCACGCCGTCCGTAGATACTTTCTATCTTTTATCGGCGTAGTTATACTTATCCTGCCCTTTAAGCCTAAACTCAAAATATTTCTCGCGCCGTGTACGTCCCGATGAGCCGTGTAGCCGCACGAACAACGATAATTCCGATTGTTGCATTTATGCCGTCGACCACATACAGGACAAGTTTGCGTCGAATATGCCTCGCTGATTTTCTCAAGCACTATTCCCACTGCCGATAACTTGTATGTAAGATATTCCAAATGCTTGCCGAAATTCCAACGCGATAACTTTTGATTGACTACCCGCCGTCGCTTTTTACGTTGTACGCCTTCGGGATTGCCAACGTAGACTTTCGCGACTTTGTTTTCAACTGCCCACGTCACAAAGGAGCGCGTTATCTTGTGATTCAGGTCTCGGATTCTTGCGTTCATTTTTTGGAGCATTCGCCGCTTTGCTCGCCGCAATTTTTTTGTTCGCCGCGAATTCGCCTTGCACTTCGATAACTTTTTGTCGAATTCGGCTAGTTTTTTCTGCTGATATTGTTTAACTGAACGCAGAAGCCGCCCTGTTATGATTATCGCATTGCCGCCACTTTCAAACGCCGCTATCGAATGAATCTCGCCCAAATCTATTCCGCAAGTCACGTCGGATTGAACTGCAGGAGCACTTTCCTTGCCGTCGTCTATTACTATCGCTAACTTTAACCAGCCATCCCAAACCAAACTTACTTGTTGAAGTTTGACACCTTCCAAAGTTTTGAGCGTCGACGGGGGCAACTTCACTTCGATTGGCTTTTGTCGCTTACCCGCAAATATTCCCAAACTTAATTTTAAACGGTTGCCGAGTAGCTTAAAGCCGTCCGCTTTCCACGTCGTCGGATAATTGCGCTTGTGCCGCCACGGATATTTATTCGCTAATCCGTTATCTCTGGCGGATTTTGTAGCCAAACAAGCGGCACAATATTTATCGGTCACGGCTTGCACGCTCTGTGAATTTATAGGATACAAACCTTTCAACATTCTTTGCAAGTCGCCTTTGGAGCGAAGTTTTTCTCGTTGTAATTCTAAAATTTTATTCCAGACAAGAGCCGAAATACGATTGCAGGCAAACAGTCGATTTAAATCTTCTCGATTGCATTTAAAATGGGATTTTATAGTTTGTTTCATCAAATCACCACCTTTCGGCGAAGATTATATCAGAAATGCAAGTATTGCGCACTTCATATCTTTCGTGGCGCATCTTTGGTAAACAAAATAATCGCCGCCAATACAATCAGTCCGTCAATTTTGTCAAAAGTTTTCTTCAGAATCTCCAACAAAATTTATCGCCCCCTTTTTACGCTGATTATATCATGTTTATTTCAGTTTTGACAAAGGTTTTTCGGGCATAAATAAAAAAATCACCCAAAAATTTTCTGGGTGACAAAACTTTTTATCGGGGAAATTTTTATCTCCGTTTTTTATACGTCTGGTTTCAAGTTTTGTTACAAAAAAACTTCGCGCTGTGCTAAAATATTTTTCGACTAAAAAACGGGAGGAAAAGATTTTGTTTGTCAGAGGAGAACTTGAGAAAATTGAACATAAAGTTTTGAGCGGCGAAAGATTGACTCGCGAAGACGGCGAGAAATTATTTGCTTGTAACGAATTGAGTTGGCTGGGTGCGTTGGCTGATTATGTTCGCAAGAAAATTTGTGGCGACCTTGTTTATTACAACGTAAATTGCCACGTGAACTTGACGAATATTTGTAAGTCGCGCTGTAAATTTTGCGCGTTCGGAAGAAATGTTGACGATAACGGCGCATATGCCATGACGATTGACGACGCGATTAAACTTGTCGAAGAGGCGAGTCACGACCCTCATTTATCGGGCTTACACATAGTCAGCGGCTTGCACCCGACTTGGACTTTTGAAAATTATTTGGCGTTCGTCGAAGTTCTTCATAAGAAATTCCCCGCGCTTTACATAAAAGGATTTACGGGCGTGGAGATTCAGCACTTCGCAAATATTTCGGGCTTGAGTGTCGAAGAAGTTTTGATTAGGTTAAAGACTGCGGGCTTGCAAGCAATAGCGGGCGGCGGCGCAGAAATTTTAACTGACCGTGTCAGAAATTTACTTTGTCCGAAAAAAGCGACTGCCGCTGAATGGCTCAACGTTGCGCGGACGGCTCACAAGCTCGGAATAAAAACCAATGCCTCAATGCTTTACGGGCACATTGAGACTTTATCGGAGCGCGTTGAACATTTAATCAGACTGCGCGACTTGCAAGACGAGACGGGCGGTTTTCAAACGTTTATTTGTTTTCCGTTCCTGCCCAAGAATACCGCACTGGAAAAAGAAATTAAACAAACGTCAATGTGGGACGACTTGCGAACGATGGCGATTTCGCGGCTCATGCTTGACAACTTTAAGAATATCAAAGCTTATTGGGTGATGTTGACGGTGCCGGTCGCGCAGGTTGCATTGAGTTTCGGAGCCAATGACATTGACGGGACGATTCACCGCGAAAATATTTTGCATGACGCCGGAGCAACTTCGCCGCGTTCGCTTGCCGAAGATGAAATTATCCGAATCATTAAAGAGGCGGGGCGAATACCTTGCGCCATTGGAGGTAACAAATGAACAACTTAGACAGTGCTAAAGAAAAAATATCTTCGGGCGAGCGATTGAACTTTGATGAAATTCTTGCGCTTTATGAAGACAACGACCTTTTATATTTGGCGGAATCTGCGCGGCGCGTCAAGGAGTCGAAAAGCGGCAAAAAAATTTTCTATACAATCAACCGCCACATAAATTTAACCAATGTTTGCAAAGCGAATTGTCCGCTGTGTGCTTTTCAATGCAGGAGTGGCGACAATCGCGCCTTTACTCTCGAACTTAGCGACGTTGAAAAAATCTTGTCCCTAATCCCCAATCCCCAGTCCCTATCAGAAATTCACATTGTAAGTTCTCTACACCCCAATAAAAATTTTGATTACTATTTGGACGCCGTTAAGCTTGTCAAAAAAAATCTGCCGCACGTCGGGATTAATGCGTTTACTCCCGTTGAGATTGTGAACTTCGCCAAAATCGGCGGCAAAAGTTTTTCGGAAGTCTTGAGCGAATTAATCTGCGCGGGCGTAACTTCATTGGCGGGCGGCGGCGCGGAAATTTTATCCGACCGTGTTCGCGAAATTATTTGTCCCAAAAAATGTACTGCCGCTGAATGGCTAGAAGTCATGAAGACGGCGCATAAGCTCGGCTTGAAAACAAATGCGTCGATGATGTACGGGCATATTGAAACGATTGAAGAGCGCATTGAACATTTGATAAAACTGCGCGACCTGCAAGACGAAACGGGCGGATTTATGGCAATGATGTTATTTCCTTTCCACCCCGAAAATACGGAGCTTGGAAAAAAATTTAATCTGCGTCGTGTCGGAGCATGGGAAGATTTGAAAATGCTCGCGCTGTCAAGGTTGGCTCTCGATAACTTTGAACACTTCAAGGCGTTTTGGGTAATGCTGACGTTGCCGATAGCGCAACTGGCTTTAAGTTTCGGCGCGGACGATTTGGACGGCACAATCGGCGAAGAAAAAATTATTCATGCGGCGGGAGCCAAAAGCTCGGCGGGCATCACTCGCCAAAAATTGGAGAAAATTATTTCGGAATGCGGTTATCAGCCCGTCGAACGTGACAGCTTTTATAACGAGGTGATTTGATGTCTGCATTGGACGATTTGATTAAGCTGGTTCAAGATGACGACCTGCGCGGGCGGCTCAAAGAGGAATTCGACAAACTTCGTAAGCGGAAAAAGTTTGGGCTTGTCTTCGAGAATAAGGAAGAATACGCGACGCTTCCAAATCGTGTCGTTAGGCTTGGCGATCCGATTTATCCGACGCTCACCAAGCTGGATGAGGTTTGTAACGCGCCCGACTCCGACCTTTGGCATTTGCTTATTGAGGCGGAAAATTATCATGCACTCCAACTGCTTAAGTATCTTTACGCCGGCAAAGTCGATTGCATTTACATTGACCCGCCCTATAACACGGGCGCACGCGATTGGAAATACAATGATAATTATGTTGACGCGGCGGATAATTTTCGGCATAGCAAGTGGCTTTCAATGATGGAGCGGCGGCTTAAACTTGCCAAAGAGCTTTTATCGGACAGCGGCGCGATTTTCATTTCGATTGACGATAACGAACAGGCTACGCTTAAACTCCTCTGCAATGATATTTTCGGCGTGAAAAATTTCGTTGCAAAGTTTTGCGTAAAGCGTTCAGGCGGTCGGCAAGACAGCAAGTTCTTCGCAGTCGTCAACGAATACTTGATTTGTTACGCGAAAGACACGAGTCATTTCACAGCTGGCGAAGAAATTAAAATCGTCGACAATTATCCGAAGCACGACGCTGAGCGCGGCAGAAATTATAAGACACAACTTCTTCGCAAGTGGGGCGCGAACAGCCGCCGCGAAGACCGTCCGAATTTGTTTTATCCGATACCTGCGCCCGATGGCTCTGAACTTTATCCAATGCTTTCGACAAATGTTGAAGGTCGCTGGCGTTGGGGCAAGGATAAAATGCAAGAAGCTTTTGCTGAAGGGCGCGTAGAATTTGTTCAAGGTAAAACGGCTGTTGAAGGGTGCTGGCGTTGGGGCAAAGATAAAATGCGACGAGCTCTTACCGACGGCTTGATTGAGTTCGTTCAAAGAGATGGTGAATGGATTGCTTACGAAAAAATTTATGAGCCGCTTGACGGCGAAGCGCGAACAAAGAAGTTTACGACGTGGCTTGATGAAAATTTTTCGGACGGAGCAGAACTTGTAAAAAATATTTTCGCGGATAATGTCTTCGCTTACCCTAAAGCCTTGAGCTTGATTAAAAAGATTTTACAGCTTGCAACGAACAAGCCCGACGCGCTGATATTGGACTTTTTCGCGGGTAGCGGCACCACTTTACACGCGGTCAATTTGCTCAACGCACAGGACGGCGGCAAACGTCGCTGCATTCTCGTCACCAACAACGAAGTCTCCGACGCCGAGGCAAAAACTCTTCGCAAGCAAGGACTTACTCCCGCCGATGACGCTTGGCAAAATTTTGGAATTGCCCGTTATGTGACTTGGCAACGAACGCGCTGTTCAATCGAAGGACACGACATCAACGGCGAACCGCTTAAGGGAAATTATCTCGGCTCCGAATTGCCTATGGCGGACGGTTTCAAAGCCAATGCGATTTTCTTCAAGCTGGATTATCTCGATAAAAATTCCATTGCACTCGGCGAGCCGTTTAAAGAATTATTGCCTGTGCTGTGGCTAAAGGCGGGCGGTATCGGTAAATGTCCGACGCTTGACGCTGAAGAAATGACGCCGTTCAAAATCTTTGCCGAAAATAAATTCGCGGTGTTGTTCAGCGAAAAATATCTCAAAGCGTTTGCCGAAAACCTGCGCGGCGCGGAAATCGATACCGTCTTTATCGCGACAAGTTCCAAAACTGCGTTAAACAAAATGCGCGAGATATTAAATGTCCCGAAAAGTTTTCGATTGTACGGAGATTATCTCAAGCATTTCAGAAGTAAGGAGATTAAGCGATGAAAATTAATCTGCTCCCCTTTCAAGAGGACGCCCGAAAAGAATTAATGGACGCTTTAGACGACGCCCGCCATAACTACGCAAGACGCCATAAGCCGCAGATAGTTTCGTTCACGGCGGCGACGGGCGCGGGCAAGACGATTATTTTAATTTCGCTGGTTGAGAGCGTTTTTAATGGCGATGAAAATTATCCCGCGCAGGACGACGCAATTTTTATTTGGCTGAGCGATTCGCCCGAACTCAACGAACAATCGCGGAAAAAATTTTACGATAATGCGGACGACTTCATAAGGGACAAGCTTATCACGATAACCGACGAAACTTTTGACGCAGAGACGCTTGAAGACGGGAAGATTTATTTCCTCAACACGCAGAAACTTTCGCGGACGAGTAATTTAACGCGGCATTCGGATATACGGCAATTCACGATTTGGGAGACGTTGCAGAATACGGCGGAGGAAAAATCTTCGCAACTGTATCTGATAATCGACGAGGCACATCGCGGAGCCAAAAATCGCAACGACGCTACAACAATCATGCAGAAATTTATCAAGGGCAGTGCGGAAGACTATTTGAATCCTTTGCCTTTGGTTATTGGAGTTTCGGCGACAATTGAACGCTTTAACGAACTTGTCAAAGACGTCGGCTCGGCGATAAATCCCTGCGCGGTGTCCAATGATAATGTGCGTGAGGCGGGCTTACTCAAGGACAGAATTATCGTCATTTACCCCAGCGAAAAATCCTCCGCCAATAGGGAAATGTCAATGCTGACGGCGGCGGCTCAAGATTGGCGCAAAAAATGTGAACATTGGCAAGCGTATAATTCTGCAGTCAAACCGATTTTTATTGTGCAAGTTCAGAGCGGCACGGGGCAAAAAATTTCCGATACCGATTTGGACGAATGTTTGAAGACAATCGAGACTGCGACGGGCGAAAATTTTGTTGTCGGCGAAGTCGTTCACACGTTCGGCGACGCAGGCGATTTGATGATAAACGGGTTGCGCGTCATTTATGAGGAGCCGTCCGCCATTTCGAGTGACGACGCGATTAAGATTGTGCTGTTCAAGGAAAATCTTTCGACGGGCTGGGATTGTCCGCGAGCCGAAACCATGATGTCTTTCCGCCGCGCAGTCGATGCAACTTATATCGCGCAACTTATCGGGCGCATGATTCGTACACCTTTACAAAGGCGAATCGGCACGGACGAGACGTTGAACGAAGTTTGCCTGTTCCTGCCTAAATTTAATTCGGAAGTCGTTAAAGAAATTCTCGACAAGTTAAAGAACGGAGACTTCGGCGCAGTCACGAATATAGGCGTACAGACTTTTGGCGTAAAAAATTTTGAGACGTGGACGATAACGCCGCAAGAAATTTCATTGCCCGAACAGTTTCCTGTCGGCGGTTTATCGTTGACGCCGCTTGAAATTCCCGAAAAAATTTCTGCACTTAACAGAGAGGACGTTTTAAAATTTATAAACGCACTCGGATTGACAACGTACCGGGTTAAGAAAAGCAAGCCCGTAAATCGTTTGAAGGCGTTATTTGAATTGGCGCGATTGCTGAGTTGGTCGGAGATTCATTCCAATGCTTTGGACGAAGTTATAGATTCGGAAGTCAAAATGATTCGGGAGCACGTCGAAAAGCTCAAGGCGGTCAGCGATTATAATTCGGCGATTGAGCGCGTTCTTCAATTCAAACTCAATGCGCAAATTATAAATGTTTTCGGGCAGACAAATAGCGGCGGCGTGTCGAAAGATTTATTTTCAGCCAACGAGAGCGATATTGACAGGAAATATGATTTTGCGCTTGCCAAGCTGGGCGATGAAGAGGTTGCCAATAAATACTTGCGGGAATACGGAGACGCGGAGGATTTGACCGTTGCCAAGATTGAAATAATTATTTTTGCAGAGAATAACGCCTGCGCGGAGGCTTTACAGAAATTTGCGGAGGATAAATATCATTCGTTCGTTGACGCCTACCAACGCAAATTTGCTGCTACCGAGCTTGAGTTTCAAAATATTTATGACGAAATTTCTGCGTCTGCCGACGAGATAAGCCGGCACAATTTCAAATTGCCGAATGTGGTAACGGACTTGCCGCGAGCCGAAGACGGTATCGAATACACCGACCATTTGTTTGTTGACGAAAAAAGCGGCACGGCGCGAATTAAATTAAACACGTGGGAAGAGGGCACTTTAAAGGAAGAACAGTCTCGCAAGGATTTTGTTTGTTGGCTGAGAAATTTTGACAGGAAATCTTGGGCGTTGTGTTTGCTGTATAAAGACGAACATGACGTTACGAAAAATTTTTATCCCGACATGATAATTATTCGGCGCGGGGCGGACGGTTATATTGCAGACGTATTGGAGCCGCATGATTCGACGCGGCGGGATAATATCGGTAAGGCGCGGGCATTGGCTCAATACGCGGAAGAAAATCCGATTATCGGGCGGCTGGAGCTGATTCGCCGGTATAAAAATTCTTTCAAGCGGCTTGATGCGATGAATAATGAGATTAGAGAAAAAATCTTAAGGGCGTCGACAAATGCGGAGCTTGATAATCTCTTCGACGAACACGGGAAAATTTGACATTATAATTTTCATTTGCTATAACGGGCAGGAAATTTAATAAGGAGGCAATTCATTTGAAGTATCAGGAATTGTTATTTGCCCTGCAGAAATTTTGGGCGGATAAGGGTTGCATATTGGCGGAGCCCTACGACGTGGAAAAAGGCGCGGGCACGATGAACCCGTTTACATTTTTAAGAGTACTCGGTCCGGAGACTTGGAACGTAGTTTATACGGAGCCTTCGCGCAGACCAGCGGACGGACGTTACGGCGACAATCCCAATCGACTTTATCAACATCATCAATTGCAACTGATTATGAAACCGTCGCCCGACAATATCCAAGAACTTTATTTGGAAAGTTTGGCGGCAATCGGCATTGAGGCAGAAAAGCACGATATACGCTTTGTCGAGGATAACTGGGAGTCGCCGACTTTGGGCGCGTGGGGACTTGGCTGGGAAGTTTGGCTTGACGGCATGGAAATTACGCAGTTTACGTATTTTCAGCAAGTCGGCAGTCAGGACGTTAAGCCCGTTGCCGTTGAAATAACCTACGGACTTGAGCGGCTCGCAATGTATATTCAAGGCGTCGAAAATGTTTACGACGTTGAATGGGCGGAAGGTGTCACTTATGGCGACGTTTTTCATCAGAATGAATTTGAGCAATCGAGTTACGCCTTTGACTTGAGCGACGAAAATTTATTGTTTGAGCTGTTCGAGAAATATGAGGCGGAAGCTATCAGGGTTATCAAGCTCGGCTACGTTCACCCCGCCTACGATTATGTTTTGAAATGTTCGCACACGTTTAATCTTTTGGACGCAAGAGGCGCAATCAGCGTAAGTGAGCGGACGGCGTTTATCGGGCGTGTGAGGAAATTGGCTCGCATGTGCGCCGAAGTTTACTTAAAACAGCGCGAGAAACTCGGTTATCCCTTGCTGAAAACATTTAGGGAAATAGAGAACGAGGGAAATAGGGAATTAGTTAAAGAAATAAATAATACTACTTCCCTAATTCCCTGCTCACCTAATTCCCTACTCCTTGAAATCGGCACGGAAGAAATTCCCGCGCACGCCATGCCCGCCATTTTAAATCAGCTTAAAGAACTTGCCGAGAAAAATTTAAAAGAGGCACGGATTGATTTTGGCGAAGTTAAAACGCTGGGCACGCCGCGCAGATTGGCTTTACTCGTCAACGACGTTGCGAGTAATCAAGTCGACGTTGAGGAAGAAAAACGCGGAGCCTCTGCAAAAATCGCGTTCGATAAAGACGGAAAACCGACTAAGGCAGCTATCGGCTTTGCAAATAAAAATAAAGTTCGCCCCGAAGATTTAATCGTTCGCGACGGTTATATTTACGCCGTGATTCGCGAGCAAGGTAAATCTTCCGCTGAAATTTTTAAAACGCTCCTGCCGAAAATCATTTGCGATTTGAGTTTCCCGAACAACATGCGCTGGGGCAATCTTGACTTTAAATTTATTCGTCCGTTGCGTTGGATTGTCGCGCTGTTCGGCGAAGAAATTATTCCGTTTGAAGTCGCTAATGTTAAGAGCGGCAACGTTTCACGTGGTCATAGATTTTTAAGCGCGGGCGATTTTGAAATTGCAACGGCGGGCGATTATGTCAAAACCTGCGCGGAAAACTTTGTTATCGTCGACCAAAACCAACGCCGCGAAATGATAACCGCGCAGATTAATGAAGTCGCCGCAAATAAAAACGGCGTCGCCGAAATTACCGACGACCTTTTGGAAGAAGTCCTTTACCTTGTCGAATATCCGACGGCACTTGCGGGCGCGTTTGAAGAAAAATATCTGCAACTGCCCGCCGAAGCCGTTATAACTCCAATGCGCGACCACCAACGCTATTTCCCCGTTAAAACTGCCGATGGAAAACTTTTGCCGCTTTTCATCACGGTTCGCAACGGCGGCAAGGAATATTTGGACATTGTTCAGCACGGCAACGAACGAGTTTTGAAGGCTCGCCTTGAGGACGCGCAATTTTTCTTCAACGAGGACAGGAAAAAATCTCTTGAGGCTCACCGCGATAAATTAAAGACGGTCGTCTTCCAAGAAGGGCTTGGCTCCGTCTACGAAAAGACCGAACGTTTGGTTAAGCTCGTCAAGAAAATTTCTGAAATGCTCGGCGTCGATTCGGCAAATGCAGTTCGGGCGGCGCAACTTTCCAAAGCCGATTTGGTTACGGGCATGGTTACGGAATTCACGGAACTTCAAGGCGTCATGGGGCGCGAATATGCCAAACTTGACGGCGAAGTTCCTGAAGTCTGCGCGGCGATTGACGAACATTATATGCCGCGATTTGCTGGCGATACTCAGCCCAAAACGACTGCTGGAAAAATTTTAAGTCTTGCCGATAAGATTGATAACATTGTCGCGACGTTCAGCCGCAGTTTAATTCCGACTGGCTCGCAAGACCCATTTGCTCTGCGCCGTCAAGCACTGGGCATTGTCAATCTTTTGATTTCGGCTCGTCGTTCGATTTTGATTAGTGAAGTCGTCGAACTCGCTATGGATTTGCTTAAGATTACGGATTTTGTCGGGCGCGAGAAAATTCAACAAGAAGTTGCGGACTTTATGCGCCTGCGCGTCAAAAATATTTTAAGCGGCACGACCCGTTATGACGTTATCGACGCCGTGATTGATGACGTTGATGATATTCTTGCTGTCACGCTGAAAGCCGCCGCCGTTGAGCAATTCCTCAAAATGCCCGACGCAACCAAGAATATTCAATCGTTTGTGCGCGTCGGCAACCTTGCTAAAAAAGCTGAATCAACCGAACTTGACGCCGAACTTTTCACACTCGACGCCGAAAAAGTTTTATACAAAGCCTTTGAGGCGGTAAAAGTTGTAGCGGGCGAACTTATTGACAAGAAAGATTTTCTCGGCGCACTCGACGCACTCAAAAAACTTTCCACGCCCATTGATTCATTCTTCGATTCGGTTATGGTTATGGACGAAGATTTAACCGTAAGAAAAAATCGGCTCGCGCTGTTAAAGTCGATAGACGAATTAATTGCCCAAATCGCCGACTTCAGCAAAATAGTCCAATAAATTTTAACCGCAATAAAAGAAGCCCCGACTCCTGTCAAGGCAACAGACTGTAAACAAAGTCCGCTACAAAAAAATTATGCGGACTTTTTTCCTTTTATCAGTAAAAGTATAATACAAATGCAACAGCTGAAGAACTCATAGATTCCCACTAAAGTATTTTGTAAATTAGAAAAAATCTTTATGATTGTTGACTTTATATGCAGGAACGGCTAAAATTACTGAAAAAATTTTGGCTTATCGTTTCTGTTTGTTATATTTGATTAACAAGATTAGCTTAACACAAAGACAACGATAGGTCAATTTTAATTTTAACGGGGCGATTAAATGCGAAAACAAGAATATCTTTCGATAAACGCGATGATAGCGTATTTGGCATTCGTGAATATGTTTGTGCCGCTCTCTACGGATGTCTACATGCCCGCTTTACCACAAATGAGCGAATATTTTTCGACTAGCGAATTTTTGGTAAGCATGACGCTTGCCGTATTTTTTTTAGTATTTGCCTTGAGCATGATATTTTTCGGACCTTTAAGCGACAAATACGGGCGGCGACCGATATTAATTTTTGGAGCGACGATTTATACAGTGGCGTCATTTGCCTGCGCGGGCGCGACGAATATTTATTTCTTGTTAATCGGGCGATTTTTTCAAGCGACAGGTTCGGGCGCGTTGGTTACAGTCGCGACGGCGGTAATAAAAGATTGTTTTCGCGGTCAAGTGATGAGAAAAATTTTGGCAATCACACAGACGTTGGGAGTAATCGCGCCGATGGTTGCGCCTTTGGTCGGCGGAATTTTATTAACGTTCACCGATTGGCGCGGCTCATTTTATTTGCTGACGTTGCTCGGAACGATAAATTTAATCGTGGCATTTTTATTTTGTGAGACGTTACCAGAACAAAAACGTTATTGCGGGAGCGTTTTAAATTCGCTGACATTGCTAGCCGAAGTCGGGCGGCAAAAATATTTTATGGCGGCGTTGATAATGTTTGCGATTTTATCTGCGCCGTATATGGCATATTTAAGCGCGTCGTCATTTATTTACATAGAAAATTTCGGGCTGACCGCGCAGGAGTTCAGTTATTACTTCGCGTTTAATTCGGCGGCGTCGATAGCCGGGCCAATGTTATATCTCAAGCTTAAAAATATTTTATCGAACGTCCGCTTGCTCCAGCTGTGCTTTTCAATCGCTACGCTGAGCGGAATTTTAGTATTACTTATCGGAAAAATGCAGGCGATAATTTTCTTATTGTCGTTCCTGCCTTTCACGGCGATTGGAGCTGTAGCGCGTCCGTTCGCAATGGAAGTGCTCTTACACGAAATTAAAGAAAATGTCGGAACTGCCTCGTCGGTGATAAATTTCGTACCGATATTATTTGGCAGTCTCGGAATGATGATTGGAACCTTACCTTGGAGCAATTTCATCAACGGGCTTGGAATAATCATGACGACTGCAACGGCGTTATCGATTATGATTTGGATTTCAATTAGGAAAAGAAAATTCGGTAAAGCTCGGCAAGCGGCAAGCGATTTAACTTAAAAATTTTAATTTTTCCAGTGATTATTCATGCCCTTGTTTTATTATTAGCCGCGAAAATTTTTAATTATTCTAACCCTTTTTGAAAGGAGTTTTTCTCTTGAGAATGCCAAACAAAAGCTGGAAGAATTTCCTCGCGATGAGCTTTGCGACGATTGCTTTGCAAAGTAACGGGGGGGGGGGGTAAGTTACGCTGAAGATTTACCCTCCGACGCGACGGAAGAAGAAGTTAAGCTCGAAGAACCAATCAAGGTCGAGGACAGATTTGCGGATTGTCCGTTTTCAATCGAAGGAAGATACTTTGCTCCGCATTTCGATGCCAATGTTAAGTCGGACAAAATTTATTACAACGATGGCGCGGTCGGGTTGAAAAATGATTTGGGATTCGGCGACGATAAAGCCCCCGAAATTATTCTGCGCTACAAGAGACTTTCGCTCGATTACATTTATATTCACGGTAGCGGTCATAAGACTTACAGCGGACACGACGTGTTGACTTTCGGAGGCAGCAGGTATCGCGGGCAAATTGACGCCAAAAATACTCTGCACTATCTCAAACTCAACGTTACAAACCCGATAAAAATGACGGAAGACGGCGGGCTTAATTGGAGCTACGGCTTAACGGGTATGCTTTGGAAGGGCAAAGTCAGCGGTACCAATACGGAAGGTCGCTCTGAAAGTCGCTCCGAAAAATACGGCGTTCCGATTCCGACACTCGGCGTAGGTGCTCAAATAAATATTCTCCCGCAGTTTCACGGCTACGCAAATATTTCTGGAATGTATTTCGGTCATTACGGTCATTTCTACGACATGGAGGCGGGAATTAAATTCAAACCCGCTCCGCACTTCGCGATAACTGCGGGTTACAGAAGAATCGAGACCAAAGTTAATCATAAAAACGATTACGGCAAATTAAAAATGAACGGTCCTTTTGCCGGACTTCGCTTTGATTTTTAAGGAGGTCTCGATATGAAAATTTCAACTAAAAAGCTTTTGCTCGCAAGTCTCATGGCGGGAAGTCTCATTAATTATCCGAACGTAACTTTCGCCGAAGATGAAGAAGAACTCAACAACAAACTTGCTTACAATACGATAGAAATTGGCGAAGACGAAGTCAAATTCAACGGCGTAAAAAGAAATGTCGACGTTGGGAAGGGAGAATACACTTTCACTGCGGGCGGTTCTTCAGGCAACGGGAATATTGCTTGGAATAGAATCACAATTAACGGCGGGATTTTTAATTTAATCGTCAACGGCGGCTCTTACACGGGCAGTCTTATCGGCAACGAATTTATTTTAAATGGCGGTCGACTTTCGCTCACGGTGAATGATGAATTGTCTTTTAGCGGCAATGTTCGCGATAACATTTTGAGAATCAACGGCGGCGATTTCGCAAATTCTTATCTTGTCCTTCCAAGCGTCACGGCGACCAATAACACAGTTGAAATTTCCGGCAGTCCCAATTTGTCGGCTGTTTATCTTTACGGCGGTATTTTGGGTGATGTCGAAAACGCTTCAGGAAATACCTTAAATGTTAATGCTGTTGGTATAACTGCGCGGAATATTTACGACTTCGACACGCTGAATTTTAATCTGCCGTCCGAAACCAAAAACGGCGATACCGCGCTGACTTTAACCGAAGGTTCAACGGACATTTCAAACAGGACAATTAATGCGGTTGTGAACGGCGGCACGAATCTTACTACAGGCGACAAAATCAATCTCCTTGCAAACGGCAACGGACTCAATACTTCTGGAGTCAAAATGAACAGCCGCTTTGCTGAAGGCGTTACGCTCACTTATGATACCGAATTAACTCCCACGAGTAACGGTATCGAATTGACTTTAGGTGCTCCTCGCGTTGAAGAACAAACTCGCGCATTGAATCAGGGCGCGATAGTTGCTTCAGGGGAAATTTCTAACGGCACGAACAGGATAATGGATTCTCTTAGAGTCGAAGATTTTGATCCTACCGACGAAGAATCCAAAGAAAATTCAAACTTGACAATGATAAGTAATTCTTGGGGAATTTTCGCCAATATGAACGGCGGTAATTTGAAAACCAAAACCGGCAACGGTTCCTATATAGAAAGCAAAAGTCGCGGAATGAATTTGGGAATTGCGCGGGGTTTGGCGGAGCCGAACAGTAAACCTTTTGTTATTGCGCCAGTATTTGATTACGGCAAGACGACTTATGACAGCTATCTTGAAGACGGCACACACGGGCACGGCAGTTCAAAATATTTTCTTGGCGGGCTTCTCATTCGCAAGATGAATAAGAATGGCTTTTATTTGGAAGGGAGTTTTCGCGGCGGTAAAGCGGATACAAATTTCATGTCCTATGATTTTTTCAGAGGTTCTCAGCGTTCATCGGTCGGCTTTGACGATTCGACACTAGCTTTTGCGGGACATATTCGCGTCGGCAAACTTAAACGCCTCAACAAAAATAATCTCATGCACATTTACGGAATTTATTCACACAGTCACGTGAACGGCATGAATACGAAGATTTCAACAGGCGAAAACTACGAATTCGATTCTGTTGACAACGGGACTTTCAAGCTGGGCTATCGCATGACAACGCGCACAAGTCCGATAAGCAACATTTACACTGGGCTTGCCTTCCAATATCAATTCAACGGCTCGACGGCGGCGACGTACAGAGGGTACACGACACCCAAAGCGGCGATTAAAGGTTCGACGGGAATTTTGGAGCTTGGTTGGCAAATCAAGCCGAGAAAATCCCATCCTTGGGCTCTCGATATAAATTTGACGGGACAAATCGGACTGCAAAAAGGATTGTCTGCCACAGCTGGTGTTAAGAAATCTTTTTAACTTTAAGTCAAAGGAGGATTTATGAAGAAATTTTTTTCGGCTCTCTTAATCTTGATAAGCGTTTGCACGCCCGCTTTCGCCGAAAAATTGATTGAAGAGACAGCCAAAATCGCAATAATGGATTTGGGAACTCATGAAAGCGCGGTACCGTTTGATATAAATATTTTTAATGCGGGCAAGGCGTCAAGTGAATATTTAATTCAGAGGCTTTTCCAAGTCGGCAAGTTTAATATCATGGACAGAACTTTGGTTGAGGAAAAAATACAAGCCGCGCAACTCAATACGACGGGCTTAATCGACCCCGATACCGCTAAAAAAATCGGCGAGCTTCTTGACGCTGATTATCTGGTTTACGGAAATGTCAACGACGTAACTTTAAGCGAGACTGGCGGTAGTACGGCGGGCGTTGGCGTGGACATTTCCAAAATCACGGTTAAGGCGCATATTATCGTTCGCGTCATGGAGGTTTCGACGGGCAGGATAATTTCTGCGGCGAAGGGCGAGGGTAAATCTCGCGGCTCTTTCGTGAGAATTAAAGGCACTCCCATTACCACGCTTGAAATCGGCAGGTCAAAAGTTACGCAGGACAGCGTTCACAATGCTCTACAACAGGCGGCTTTTCAAACGGTCGACACCCTTATTCAACGTCTCTATTAAAAGACGATTAAACTTTATTAAGTTTTGATTGATTGCGTTGACACTGCCGAAAAGTTTTCGTAAAATCAGAATGTTTCCACGATAAAAATTTAAAAGGAGAGTGTTTAACATGGCATTTTCAAGAAAATTCGCGGCTTGCTTTGTTACGGCAATGCTTATGTTGGCAATGTTCGCAACAACCGTATTTGCGGCGGATTTTGATGTCAACTGGAGTACTGGAGTAGTTCGCGTAACGGGCGAGGGCGTCGGCATGAGCAAATACAAAAATAATCCCGGCAAATACCGCTTGACGGCGGCTAAGGCGGCGAGAATGGACGCGCAATCAAAGTTGGTTGAGTATATCGGCGTTCAAGTTCAGACTAACGCTACAATGACGGATTACGAAGTCAAGGAATATGTGGTTAAGACTATGGCGCAAGGCACGGTTCGCAACGCTATCGAGATCGGCGATCCGCAACATTTCGAGGACGGAACTTGTCAAGTGGTTATGGAAATGCGTCTTTACGGCGGTCAAGGTTCCGTTGCCGAAGTCGCGTACCTTCCCTTCAAAGATGAGCCGAAAGTTGCTTTTCCGCAACCTGTCAACGTCAATATTATCAATCAACCGACCGTCGTGAATAATCATTACACAGGGCTGATAATCGACTGCAGAGGCTTGGGCGGCGTTAATTGCGTCATGAGTCCTGTTATCAAAAATGCAAATGGGCAAGCGATTTACGGTCATCAAAATCTTGATTACGACAAAATTATTCAAAGCGGCATGGCAAGTTATGCTGGCGATGTTTCCGATTCAATCAGTAGCGAGCGGGCGGGCAATAATCCTTTAGTTGTCAAGGCAGTCAAACTTTCCGACCTTAACGCCAATCCCGTTGTTTCCGTACAAGACGCTGATAAAATTCTTGCGGCGAATCAGCAAGACGGCTTTTTGAACAACTGCGCAGTCGTCTTCGTTAAATGATTTCGGCAAATTGAAATGGATAAAAAAGCGGGCGTACTCTTTTGGAGTGCGTTCGTTTATTTTTGGAGGTGGAAGTATGAAATTAAAAAAATTTTTCGCGACCTTTACGGCTCTGGCAATTTCGGCAACGTCATTTCTACCGAGTACAGTTCACGCCGAAAATCCCAAAGCTCAAGAACTTCGCGAACTCATCAACTCGAACAACTATTATGTTGAATACGAGGTAAACAATAAGGAAGATAAACGCGCTCTTGCCGTCGTGGGCGATAAGCGGAAATCTTTTGACTGCGAAGGGCGTCGAAGTGCCACGCTCCTCCGCTTTATTCCGATTGTCGGGCTTTTCGCCAAAGGCAGCCTCAAGCTTATGCCGGAAGTTTTATACGACTCGGAAAATTATTATCAGTTCATCAATAAGAAAAAGACTTTGAAGGCGACGCCCGAAGAACTCCAAGACCCCTACCTTGACCCGTCTCAAGAATGGAGCACCGTCCCCATAAGAATCGTCTTGCCGGAAGAATTCGGCATGTTCACGGGCGACGAAGAAATAAAATTCGTCGAAAGCGGCACATTTACCGACGACAAAGGAAAAACTCAAGACTTTGATAAATATTTAAAGGTTATAAAAAGCGTCACGGGCGCGAATCTCGCCAAAAAAGTTTACTTTGTTTTCTATGACGAAAAAGGCGAGCCGGCAAGAATTTCAACGTTGACGGTAGATTGGGAAGAAGACGCCGGAGAAATTTTTATGGAAGAATTCCGCAAAAAGCCAGAAGAGCAAGTTTACGATATTCAAAACATAAAGATTAACAAGTTTACAAGCGAATTCTCCGCTGACGTTATGAACTTTAAGCAGGGCACGAAAGTTTACGCTCCCGATGTCGGAAATATGGACGAACTTTTGAATATGGCTCCGCTCCTTGAAGAGTATTAAGGGGGATTTGACGATGAACTTTGGACGATTGATTAAGACAGCGGCATTTGCTTTATTGTTTTCGTTATCTGCAATGAATTCTGCCGCCGCCGATGCACTCGATAACTGCCGAAATATTTTGCTCAGCGGCACTTACACCATTAAGTTTGAAAATATTACGCCGCCCGCTCGCGAGGCAATGCACGAAACTTTTGCCATGTACAGCGGCAATGTCGAGCCGCCCGAAAATCCTTACACAATGTACAAACCCGCCGCGGGTATCGTTACGGCGTCGGGCGAAGACCGCTACTTTGAAATAAATACGCCGTTAATTTTGCAAAACGTCACTGTAAATAAATCCTCACTGGGCGGCATTTACGGCGGAATCGGCGGACTTTTGGCAAAGGCTATCGGGAATGATGATGCAACCGAATCCGTATATACGTCTTGTACCTTGATTAAAAATAGTGAAAAATTTTTTTACACCCGCATAAAAAACGAAAACAAAGTTGATTATATCGGGCATAAGAAAGGCAAAGTCAGAGCAGAAAAAATTAAGAAGGGCTTCAAGTACGAAGTTGCCGCCGATTTTGGCGATAGGGAAATGACGCGAATTTTGAACGCGCTCTTGCCCGACGATAAAAAAGTTGAAGGTACCGTGATTTATACTCGCGCAGGTTCGGGCACTTTGGCGAATGGTATCAATTACTTTGACCTTAAAGCCGTCAATCCAGCCGAAAACGTAATCTTCGACGCAATTCGCTATTACTTTGAAAACGGGAATCTCGTCAAAATTGAGGCGGGGAAATATTACAAGACAAAAACCGGAAAGCTCGACGGCACACGGACGATTATAAACATTCAAGAATTCAGCTCTGAGGCGGAGCCGGAATATCTGAATTTACCCGCAGAGTTAAAGGACGTTACCAAGAGAAATGACGGAAAGGAAGAGGCTGAAAAATGAACTTCAAAAAATTGGTGGCGGCGGCTTTAACGGCAATGACTTTTGCCTTTAGTTCGGTCGCGAGCGCAGAAACTCCGACTTGCGTTTTGATGAGATTTACGGACGATACACGTTATGCCAAGATTGAGTCGGCGGCTTCGTTGTCGGATTTGGTTATGGAAAAACTTTTAATGACGGGCAGATTTAATCTCAAAGAAACAAAAGTCATTGATGCCGATATGGAAAACATGCTTTACGAAGAACGGGCATTGGAATTCAAGCAAGCGGCGGCAGCGGCGGCGAGCGGTAATTACAATGTACTTTTCGAGGGCGAGGGTTTCAAAGCCGAAAAAGCGCAGACTATAGCAACCGCGCAGGTCGGGCAATTCATTTCGCCTTCGATAACCGCCGCAATCGGCAAAGCACACGGCGCGGATTATCTGATTCAAGGAACGATTATAAATTTGGGCACGGGCAACTGGATGGATATGACGATATCGAACGTGCAGAGTTATGTACAAACTGCGGGGCAGATTATGAATTTTCTCGGCGCGGCGGGAAATGTGGCGTCGGCACTCGGTCCGATAGGCATGTTGGCGAATGTGGCTACTATGGTTCAAATGAACGTTGGCGGCATAGCTGTTCAAGCCGATTTACGTTTGATTAAGGCGGAGACGGGCGAAGTTGTTTGGCAAAAAATGGTTATTGGCAAAAAAACTCGCAAGCAATACAGTCTTGGTCTTGTCAAAGTCGGTAGCACCAATCTCAGTAATGAAATGTACGCTGTTGCTATGGATCTTGCGGCGGATGCCATTGTAAATGCGCTGGTTGAGGATGCCGACGCGAACAAATTGTTTGTTGAAGAATAACGGAGGCTTTATTGTGCGGCTTAAAAATTTTTTCTTCATGGCGGTTGCGACAATTTTTTTGATGTCCGCGCAGGTTGAAGCGGAGCAACTCAAAGCGCAGGAGTATCGACAAATTTTAACGTCGGAAAGTTTTTATGTGGAATACGACGATAAGAATATTAAACGAATTGTGGCGCAGGACAGCGGGCGGCGTATGTCTCGGACGAATTTGGGCGGAAATTATCGGGCTATGGTTTCGATTTTGAATCCGTTAGGCGCGGCGTTCGGCAGTGAAAAATATCCCGAATTCATGAGCATGAACGGCAAGTTTTATAAATTCATAGAGAAAGATTTTGCGCTTATGGCTTGCGAAGAGCAACTTGAAGACGAAAATTTAAATCCCGCCGAAGGTTGGGGAACGATTTATCAATCGCTGTCGCTCCCGAATGAACTTGCGGTTTTTAATTGGCATGATAAGTTCCATAAAGTTCCTGCCGCAATGAGCGAACCAATTTTTATTGAGAGCGTTAAAAAAGTTATTGACGGCAAGGAATACGACTGCGACCGTTACGCATCGAAAATCAAAAATGTTGCGGGCGGAAAATCGGCGACGATTATTTTTAACTTATGCTATGATAAAGGTGAACTTGCTTTAGCGCAATCGGCACTTTCGGTGAACGATAAGGAGTTTGAAATTAATAGCCTTGTCGTGAAAAAAATTTTGGCTGTCGTTCCGAGCGGCGACTTTAAACTTAGCGGCAAGGAAAGAATTCACGCGGCGGGCGTCGGCGACATGAATGACCTTTTAGAAAATCCGCCGTTTATCGGGAGGCTTGACGAAATTCGATGAAGAAATTTTTTTTGCTGATAATGGCGTTGCTGATTTTGTCCGCGCAGGTTGAGGCGTCTAAAATCGAGGCTTATCAAAAAATTTTAGAGGGCGGGCGATACACAATCCGCTATGATAACTTAACGCCCGCGCCCCGCGTCACCAATCGCGATGCCGTTGATCTTTACGGCAAGAACGGTTTAGCGGTCGAGGGCAACGATTTTTTTCTGAACAGACCGCTACGAGGCATTATTGTCAGCGACGACGATAATCGTTATGAGGAAGTCGGCTACAAAGATTTTTTCCAATGTCGGCTGATTAAGGGCGGCGAGAATTTTATTTTCACGCGCTATCCGAACAAAAACGGTGGCTTTGAATATTTCGGCGACAGAAGGGGCAAGGTTGCTGCTAACCCGCGCAATTATCTAGCTGAATTTTTAAACGGTGAAAGTTTCGGCGACGCTAATTTTACCGAGATGATGAGCGCAATTCTTTCTGAAAGTCAAAATGATTCCGCGCAGAGAAAATATAAATTCGTCGCGGAAGGTACGCTCGATAACGGCTTGACCTATGAAGATTTCAGCGCAAAAGACGGCTCCAAAGTCAGCGCGATTCGTTACTACTTCGACGGTGACACTTTGAAGAAAATTTCCTTTGCGGCTTCGGACGGTAAAAAGCTCCGCAAGTGTATCGTGAAAATTTTGGAGTTCAGTCCTGCGCCCGAACAAAATTTATTGAGCTTGCCGAGCGGTCTTGTTGATACTACTAAGAGGTGACATTGTGAAAAAATTTTTATTGATATTGGCGTTAATGCTGAGTATGTCGACAATCTGCGCGGCGAATCCAACTTGCGTTCTGATGAAGTTTACGGACGACACGCGCTTTGACAAAATCGAATCAGCGGAATCGCTATCGGATTTAGTTATGGAAAAAATGCTTGCGAGTCGAAAATTTAATTTGACAGAGACGCGCCCGCTAGACGATAATATTGAAATAAAACTCTACAACGAAAATCTACGCGACTTAAATTATTTGAACACGGCGATTGAAACGGGCGACTTCAACCCGCTCTTTGAAGGCGAGGGCTTTGACGAAAATAAAGCTCAATCAATCGCCACCGCGCAGGTCGGACAGATAATTACGCCCGAAATCACTCAAGCAATCGGCAAGGCTCATAATGCCGAATATCTGATTCAGGGCACGATTATAAATTTGGGTACGGGTGCTTGGTGGAGCGACGACTACGCGATTTTGTCTGGCGCATTAAATTTCGTCAGTTCGCTTATGGGCTCGGCAGTTCCGATTGGCGACGCAAGTAATTTAATCGGTGGCATTGACATAATCAAGACGGGCATAGGCGTCCAATGCGACATTCGTATTATCAAAGCGGAGACTGGGGAGGTGATTTGGAGCAAGCGCGTCGTTGGCGTCAACGGGCAAATGAATTTAAATCTCGGCTTAATATCGATTGGCAATAGAAAACTCAATGGCAATCTTTATGCTAAGGCGATGGACAAGGCGGCTCAAACAATCGTAGATTCAATGCTCGCCGATATGGCAACAGGTAAATTGTTTTCAAGATGAAAGGGGATTTTTATGCGCAAAAAATGGAAACAACTCTTAATCGCGACACTCGCAGCGACTTCGCTGACATGGCAAGGCGGAGTAGTCTACGCTGATGCCAAAATTACTGATGAACATTCTTCAGGCAATGAAATCACTACGACAGAAACGAACATAAAGATTAACGACACGACGACCGATTACACGAGCGAAACTCTTAATAATGGGAAATTTTTCTTTGAAAATTTTTATGGCGGCATTTCTGGCGATTTCGATTACGGAACGTATTCAGATTATAAAAATAAAGGTTTAATAAGTTCCAACAGATATTCAGGAGATGACCTGCTTGTTTTCATTATGGGCGGTATCGCTTCGTCGGGCAATGTCACTGGCAACGTAATTAATATTAACGGTGGAAATTTCTACGATGGTTCATGGATTTATGGCGGGGCGGCGGACATTAACAACGGAACTGCTTCCGAAAACAAGGTAACCATTAACAAAGGAACTATAAGAGCCGTTTACGGCGGTATCGGTCAGAATGCTGAAAACAACAAAGTTATAATTAAAGGCGGCACAGTCAAGAACATTTATGGCGGTTTAGGTTACATTACGGACAGTAATGACGGCGAAGGCAATCAAGTCAGCGGCAACACTATAACGATTAACGGCGGTACAATAACGGGAAATGTTTACGGCGGTTCGCTTGCCTTCGATAAAAAGAACGGTTCATCAAAAAATTCATCTGTAATAAACAACGTCATCAACATTTATGGTAGTCCCGACCTTAGCTCTGCAAATCTTTACGGTTATGGTGGTTACGGTAATCATTCAGGAAATACGCTAAACATTTACACTAAAAACCTTACAGCAAATAACATTTACAAATTCGACAATCTGAATTTTTATCTGCCGTCAAGTACAGTCAACGGAGATAAGATTTTAAGTCTTACAGCGACGAGTACCGACCTTTCAAACACAGAAATTAATGCGGGCGTTAAAGGTGGCGCGAATCTCAATGTCGGCGATACAATTACGTTGGTAGAAAATCAAGGCACGATTACCACGAACTCCAAAACAAAATACGGAACTCTTTCGGAAGGTGTTTCGCTCAAATACAAGTTGACGGTCGAAAAGAGCGGTGATAATTCCATTATTGCCAAAATCGGTGAATCGCCAATAGAACCTGAACCGGAAGTTTCCGCCTCGAATCATACTGTAACTGTTACCAATAAAAATTACACGATTGACGACGGCGAAGCAACAACTTATGACGGCAAAAGCGATTTAGTTTACGGCGGTTATGCAGACGGCGGCAAAACTGTTGAGGACGGAACTCCGACGGATAAAAGCATAGTTGGCGGCAAAACTTCTAATTCCGAATCTGCCTCAAATAATACCGTAAAAATCAACAGCGGCACAATAACGGATGGAGTAATTGGCGGTTTCAGCTACGATAAAGAAGTTTCAGGCAACACAATAACTATTAACGGCGGAACGATTAGCGGAAATATTTATGCGGGCAAAAGCTATTCTGGCAACGTCCTAAACAATATCATCAATATTTACGGCAATCCTAAACTTAGCTCTGCAAATCTTTACGGATACAGCGGAAGCGGCGAACATTCAGGAAATACTCTTAACGTTTACTCTAAAAATATTACCGCGAATAATATCTATAACTTTGACACTCTGAATTTTTATATTCCAAAGAGTGCTAAAAGCGGCGACGTAATGTTGACGCTTACCGACTCGAAAGGTACGGACATTTCAGGCGCGAAAGTTAATGCGGGAGTTAAAGGCGGCTCGTCTCTCACAACTGGCGATACAATTACGCTTATCACGAACGAAAACGGCTTGAAAACCGACGGCACAACTTACGGCACACTTTCTGAAGGCGTCTCGTTCAATTACAAGTTGACTGTTAAAAAGGACGGCGATAATTCCGTCATTGCTAAA
Source organism: Selenomonadaceae bacterium (assembly GCA_017549815.1). Taxonomy (GTDB): domain Bacteria; phylum Bacillota; class Negativicutes; order Selenomonadales; family Selenomonadaceae; genus Quinella. The sequence continues at coordinate 20,226 of JAFYNH010000001.1, read as the reverse complement.
ATCGGTAAAAAAATTAATGACGACGATACGGACGAAAAAAATTCAAGCAATACAAGTTCCGACAGTAAAAGTTCCTATACCGCAACACCCACAACCAAAACTTCTACAAGTGAAAGCTCAAGCAATACGAGTTCCGACAACACTAATTCCTACACCGCAAGCCCCACAACTAAAAGCACAAGCAATTCTTCTACTTCAACAGACAGTAAACGTACTCTTCCCCAAACAAAATTGCTCTCCACAACTCCCATCACAAATTTGAAAATCGCCGACTTTATGAGCGATAAAATTATTGATTGGCTCCCGCCCAGCAGTTTTGAATTCGAGGACGAAAAAGAAGACGAAGAATCCGATAACCCCGTTACTATGCAGAGAGAGCCTCAAGGTTACGAAGTTTTTATCGGTAGCGGTGGCGGCTCCTTAAGAACGAAAACTGGCGACGGCTCCTATATCGAGTCGACCTACAAGGGCTTTAATATCGGTCTCGGCAGAAATATCGGTTACAGCAATGGACCTTTGGTTTTCGCGCCGATTTTTGAATACGCGACGGGTGATTATGACAGTTATATTACTGGCGGCATACACGGCAAAGGCTCAATGAAATACGTTGCTGGCGGTTTTATCACTAGGAAAACTTTTAATAACGGTTTCTATGTCGAGGCGAGCGCACGCGGCGGCAAAACGGAACGTGACTTTTCTTCAACCGACATGAAGCAGGGCAATAATCCAGTCTTCGTTCACTACGATAAAACTTCTGCTCCGGTTTTCGCGGGACATCTGCGCGTTGGCAAGCAATTCCGTTTGAATAAAAATAATCTGCTTGACGTTTACGGGATTTATTTCCATACTCGTCAACTCGGCATGGATATGAAATTATCGACGGGCGAAACTTATGATTTTTCTTCGGCAACAAGTGCAAGGACTCGGCTTGGCTACAGGCTCACGACGCGCACAAGTAAAATCAGCCGCATTTACACGGGGCTTGCTTTTCAATATGAGCATACAAGCAACGTCACGGGCATTTACAAGGGATATAGGACGCCGAGCGCGGGCAACTATGGCTTGAGCGGGATGGTAGAATTAGGCTGGATGATTAAGTCCGATAAGAAAAATCCTTGGATGGTTGACCTTAATGCGACGGGTTGGCTTGGACACGAACAAGGTTTAAGCGGCACGTTTAAATTTCAAAAGGAGTTCTAAATTTCATTATGAATTGGAAGAAAATTTTTATCGCGACTGCCGCATTTTTATTTATGAATTCTTCGGCGTCCGCGCAGGTCGTCACAGTTCAGGGTAGCGGAACAACGGAACTTGAGGCGATTAAAGACGCAAAAAAAATAGCCGTCGAACAAGTTTTGGGCGCATTTATAAAGAGCGAATCTTTGATGATTGATCAGGAACTTGTTTTCGAGGCGGTTCAATCGCGGACTCAAGGTTACGTGACGAGTTGCGAAGTTCTCAAGAAAAAGTCTAGCGGTGGGCTGATTAACGTAACGGCGCGAGTTGACGTTTCAAACGAGCCGGGTTCCGCGCTTATGAAAGACATTGAACTTGTTATGAATTTGAACGACCCGCGAATCAGCGTTGCTATGGAGTATTACGGCGACGACAACGGCGTAAATTTCAAAAAATATCCCGCGCAGGTTGAGGCTGCTATTAGAGAGGAATTGATTAAGCGTGGCTTTACTCACGTCGTCGACAAGCAAGGCGAAGTTGATTACAAAATTATCGGGCGATTGTCGGTTGGCAAGGCGCAAGAAATTAAAATTCCGAGTTGGCGAAATATCGGCGGCAATGACTTCACGCCGCTTGAGACGGGATTAAGTCGTTCGGTTTCGACGCTTAATTGTAAGATTAAAAAGGTCGAGAACGATGAAGTTATCGGCGAATTTCAAGCGACGGGCGACGGCTTAGACGCTTCGGGCAATGAAGTTTCTGCTCAGTCCGTAAATTTAATTGCGTCGAGTGCCGCGCAACAAGTCAGAGAAATTTTAAGTCGTGAGGCGTCGAAAGTTTTTTCCAGCGTCAGAATTTACATTAACGCAAGCGACGGCGATAAAATTCTTAAGCTTGAGGAAATTCTTCGTCAGACGGAAGGCGTCAACGGAATTTACGTCAGAAATTTCACGGGCGGGCAATGTATTATTGACGCGGATACCGCTTTAACGCCGCAAAATCTTTATCAAGCCTTGACGCAAGCCGCTGGCAATTCTTTATCTGTGCAGATGACTGGCTTTTCAAGTACAAAGTTGGAAATTTCTTTGAGGTGACGACATGAAAAAATTTTTATGGATAATGGCGGCGTTTCTGGTTTTATTAGCGGCGAATTCGGCGGACGCGGCAACTCCAATGAAAAATCACCCGCGCATAGCCGTTTGCGAATTTGCCAATAAAGCGATAACCAGCGAAGGTTTCCGCGACCAAGATTATTCTAGCGCAACTGAATACGCGATTTATCAGTTGTCGGCGAGTGATTGGTTTGACTTAATCGACTATGAACAAATGGTAACTGTTGCCCGTATGCAAGGCATAAATCGTTCGGGACTTTTCGACCCGTCAACCGTTCCGCAACTCGGAAAGTTTCTTGCCGCCGAATATATTTTAGTCGGTTCGTTGACGGGCATGACGGTTAAGGAAAGCGGCTTAAGCGTCGGGGCAATGGGAGCTAAAGCGGGCGCGTCGAAGTACACCGTCACGGCAAATGTTACTGTTCGATTTGTTGACGTTGAAACTTTACAGGTTAAAGGCGTCGGCATGGGTACGGGAACTTCTGCTTCGACAAACGCGGAAATTTCTTTTAAGCCCTTCCGCAATCTTGAAAATTGGGTTATCCCGCGCCAGACGAATATCATAATCGGCGACGACAATGTCATAAATAACGGCGTCATTTCGACGGGCGACACGAGTTTTGGCGAGTATTCGATTAAAATTGGCGCGGCGGAAGTTTCGATGGTTCAAGCGCGTAATGCTTTAAGCAAAGCCGTTCGCGACGCGATTTATGGCAAAATGGGAATTTTAACTACGCTTAACGGCGGCAAGCAACTAAAAATTAAGACGGGTTTTTGAAGACTGGCTTTAGAATAAAAAAACTCTGTGTTATAATTACGCGGAGTTTTTTTGTTATGTAAGGAGGAAAAGATTTTGTATGAATTAACGGTACGTTCGGCATTTGAGGCGGCGCATTTCATTGACGGCTACGCGGGTAAGTGTTCGCGATTGCACGGGCATAATTGGAGCGTTGAGGTTATCGTTCGTGGCACGGAGCTTGACAAACTCGGAATGCTGATTGACTTTAAGATTTTGAAGGCGGAGCTTAACAGAGTTTTGGACGAATTGGATCACAGATTTTTGAATGAATTGGCGACGTTTGCTGAAGAAAATCCGACGGCGGAGAATCTTGCGCGTAAAATTTTTGAACAACTTGCGGCGAGTGAAATTTTCAACGGTTCGGCGAAACTTTATGCCGTCAGAGTTTTTGAAAGCCCGAATTCCTGCGTGACCTATTATGAGTAAGGCGAACATTTTAGAAATTTTTTTGTCGGTGCAGGGCGAAGGAAAATATTTAGGTTGCCGGCAAATTTTTGTACGGTTCGCAGATTGCAATTTGAACTGCGCGTATTGCGACACGAATTTTGCCCGCGCAGATTTTTGCAAGGTCGAGACGGCGGCTGGTTCGATGATTTTCCGTGACGAGAAAAATCCTCTTGACGCCGCGCAGGTCGTGGAGATTATAAATAATTTAGGCGGCGATGTTCCGACGCAAGCGGTAAGTTTTACGGGCGGCGAACCGCTTTTGCATTGGCAATTCATCAAAGAAATTTCTAGCGCGATAAAAAATTTCGGCATGAAAGTTTTTTTGGAAACGAACGGCACGCTTTACAAAGAGTTTGAAAAAATTTCGGACGCGATTGATATTGTCAGCATGGATATAAAGTTGCCGAGCGTCGTAGGGAAAAATCTTTTTGACTTGCACGAAAAATTTCTGCGAGTTGCGCAAGGAAAGGATTTATACGTTAAGATTGTAATAACGGGCGAAACAACGCTGGAAGAATTTTTATCGGCAGTCGATTTAATCGCGGCGGTCGACGAGGAAATTTTATTAATCTTGCAACCCGTGACGCCCATAGGTAGAATCTGCGTGGCGTCGGCAGAGAAAATTTTATCGTTGCAAGCCGCCGCCCTCCGCAATCTAAAAAACGTCCGAGTTATTCCTCAGACGCATAAATTTATCAACTTACTTTAGGAGATTTTTTTATGAGGAAACATTTTTTCTGCGCGAAAAACATTGAGGACTATAGGAAAGTTTATCGCACAATCATGGAAAAAGAGAAAAGTAGCGACGAAACTCAGGAAGATTTTGATCAAAGATTTTTTCTTTCACATGTAAAGGGCTTGTTTAAAGTTCCGCAAGAAGTTATCGATTCAAAGATTTACGGCGAGACGAACATTGACGGCTTGCGCTTGGATTTTAATTTTGGCTTGCGGCTTGACGTGCCTGAAGGAAATTTTCACGTGGTGATTAGCGACGCAGATACAGATGAAATTTTTTTCGACAAGTACATTTCGGGCGGTAGATTGCTTTCCGTTGAGCAATATTTTATTCGTTGGCGCGTGGAAATTTTTCTTGACGACTCAAAAGTTTTTGAACACACGCTGAATTTGGAAGGGCAAAAAGTTTTGCTTGCCTTCCGACAGAGCGCGATGGGCGATTTAATTGCTTTATTGCCGTTCGCAAGGGAATTTAAACGGCGTCATCATTGCGAGCTGTCGATTTGTTTACCAGATTATATGTGCGAGTTCGTAGCTCATCTTTATCCCGACTTTCCGCAAGTCGACAAGATAAATTTCAAAACTTACGCAACGTATTATCCAGAGATGATGATGGCAGATTGTTTGACGGTGCCAATGGATATTCGTAACATGCCAATGGAGCGGGCAGGCGGCGCGATTTTAAAGTTGGAAACTTTACCTGCAAAGCCGATATTCAAGCCGATTACACCGCCAGTCACGAGCGAACCTTATGTTTGCATAGGTGTTCAAGCGTCTTCTGCGCGAAAAACTTGGCTTTATCCGAAAGGTTGGGACATTGTCGTTGATTATCTTAAAAGTCTCGGCTACCGTGTCTTTTGCATTGACAAAAAGGCGGAAGAAACTTCGGACGGCATGACGATTTGCAAGCCCGACGGCGCGGAAGATTTTACGGGCGACTTTTCGATTATGGAGCGGGCGAACATGCTTTATAACGCCGAATTTTTTGTTGGGCTGTCGAGCGGTTTGGCGTGGGTTGCAAATGCGGTTGATTGTCCCGTCGTGATGATTTGCGGTTTTACTCAAGATTGGTTTGAATTTTATACGCCCTACCGCGTGGCAAATCGACTTGTCTGCAATGGTTGCCTTACTGATGTTCGCGTCAATTTTATTGGGAAAGTTATTTGTCCTTATCACAACGGAACTGCGCGGGAGCTTGAGTGTCAGAAAAAAATTCATCCGCGCCAAGTAATTAATGCGATTGAGCGATTGATTATTGACAGGAATTTGACGCCGCCGATTTTTAATGCAAGGTGATTTCATGAACGGGAAGATTTTTTTAATAGCGGGCACGGAGGACGGACGTAAACTCGCGGAATTTTTATCAGAGAAAAGTTTTGACGTGACGGCGTCGGTTGTCAGCGATTACGGGCGGAAACTTTTGGAGACCTGCGCGAGGATTAAAATTAATGACAAGCCGCTCGATAAGGATGAGTTGGAAAAAATTTTGCGCGAAGGCGATTTTAAATTTCTGGTTGACGCGAGCCACCCTTACGCTAAAAATATTTCCGCCAATGCTATTGAAGCCGCTCACGCCGCGCAGATTATTTATATCCGCTATGAACGCGCCGAGATTAATTTTGCTTACGAAAAAATTTTTACGGTCGACAGCTACGAGGCGGCGGCAGTTAAAGCAGCGGAGCTGGGTAAAAATATTTATCTGACAACGGGCAGTCGGAACTTGAAAATTTTTGTTGACTTGCTTAAGGACAGCAATTTAACCGTGCGAGTTTTACCGACCTCCGAAGTTTTATCGCAATGCGAGGCTTTGGGCTTGTCGCCTAAACAAATCGTTGCAATGCAAGGAGCTTTCTCGACGGAGCTGAACGTCGAACTTTTCAAACACGCAGGCGCGGAAGTTATCGTTACGAAGAACAGCGGGGCAATCGGAGGCGCAGATACAAAAATTCAAGCCGCGCAGATTTTAAACTTGCCCGTCGTCATGATTAATCGCCCGAAAATTTCTTATCCGAACTTAGCCGCGACCTTCGACGAAGTTTTAAAAGTGGTCAGTGATCAGAGAAAAGTGGTCAGTCTGAAAGCTTAATGCTTAATGCTTAAAGCTAGCAAAGGAGAACAATTTATGAAATGTACAGTTCAAACCGTAGCGGACGCCGTTAATCGCTTGGCTCCCAAAAAATTAGCCGAAGAATGGGATAATCCCGGGCTTTTAATCGGCGACCCATCGGCAAGCGTCAAAAAAATATTCGTCTGCCTCGACGTGCTTGACGAAAATATTTCTAAAGCGATTGAGCTTGACGCACAGATAATTGTTGCGCATCATCCGCTGATTTTCCGTGCGATAAAAAATGTCCGCTTCGACTTACCGCTCGGCAACAAAATAAATCGCCTTATAAAAAATAATCTGGCAGTCTTCGCGGCGCATACAAATTTAGACATTGCGGCGGGCGGCGTCAACGATATTTTGGCAGAGAAAATCGGACTGGTTGACGTTAAAAATTTCGGCGACGAAGAATTTTCATTGGGCAGAATCGGCACACTCGAAACGCCTATGACTGCCGAAGATTTTGCCCGCCACGTTAAAAAAGTTCTAAACGTCGAAAACGTTCGATTAATCTGCGCGGGCGACTTCAAGATTAAAAAGGTCGGGCTTTGCGGCGGCGCAGGTGCGGAGTTCATTCAGAAAGCAAAATTTTTCGGTGCTCAAGCGTTTGTAACGGGCGACGTTAAATATCACGAGGCTCAAGCCGCCGTCGAAAATAAAATTCATGTCGTGGACGCGGGGCATTTCGCGACAGAGTTCCCGATTGTTCACGTGCTCGCCGATTATCTTAGAGACGAACTTAAAAATTTCGGCGTTGAAATTATCGAGGATACAACCGCTAAAGATTTTTTCACGACGATATAAATTTTGCATTGACTTAAAGTAAACTTAATCTGATACAATCGCGGCGATAAATTTTTAGGTCGGAGGAATGTTTGATGACCATTAGCGAAGTCAGCCAAAAATACGGCATAACGACGGACACTTTAAGATACTACGAACGAATCGGCTTGATTCCGCCCGTGCCGCGCAGAAAAAACGGTATCCGTGATTACGACGAAAAAGCTTGCAACTGGGTTTCGTTAGTAAAGTGCATGAGGAGCGCGGGCGTTCAGATTGAGCCGCTGATTGAATATGTCGCGCTCGTCCAAGCAGATAAGGGAATGGAGCGGCGCAAAAATATTTTGTTGGAGCAACGCGCAAAACTTTTGGCGCAAGCCGAACAACTGCGCACGACGATTGAATTACTCAACTACAAAATTGAACATTACGAGGAATGGCTCCCGAAGAATAAATAATTTTTTTAGCAGTCTCGCTAAGGCGGGGCTTTTTTATTCCAAGATAAATGTATTCTATATTGCAGGAAATACCTTTGCTACAACGAATAACTTTGCGACGCAATTAAAAATTTTATTGGAAGAGGTGAATTTTTATGGAGATGTTTTTAGGATTCCTAGTGTTGCTGGCGTGTTTGATAATCGGCGTGCGACACGGCGGTATCGGGCTAGCCGTCATAAGCGGTATTGGTCTCGTAATTTTTACATTCGTATTCGGCTACAAGCCCGGCACTCCGCCTATTGACGTTATGTTGACAATCTTGGCTGTCGTAACCTGCGCGGGTTTCCTTCAAACTTCGGGCGGCTTAACCGTTATGCTCAAGTACGCCGAAAAATTCCTGCGCAATAATCCTAAACATGTTACGATACTCGCGCCGTTGACAACGTGGTTTCTAACCGTCTTATGCGGCACGGGGCACGTCGTCTACACAATGTTTCCGATTATCTACGACATAGCGATTAAGCAGAACATACGCCCCGAACGTCCTATGGCGGTTGCGTCTGTTGCGTCGCAGATGGGTATTTGTGCGTCGCCCGTTTCGGTCGCTATCGTCTCTATCGTTGGTTTCATGGCTACAGCGGGTTATAATTATTCCGTCTTGCAGATTTTGGCAGTCGCTATGCCCGCAACTGGACTTGGCGTTTTCTTTGCGGCTCTTTGGAGTTATAAGCGCGGCAAAGACCTTGACAAGGACGAACGCTTTCAAGAATTCATTAAAGACCCTGAGAATAAGAAATACGTTTACGGCGACAGCGAATCTTTGATGAATAAGGAATTGCCGCCTAGCTTTTATCATGCAATGTATATTTTCTTCGCGGGCATTATCGTTATCGCCGCGCTAGGCAATTTCCCCGACTTATTACCGCATTTCCCCGACGCTAAAGGCAACATGAAGGCAATTTCAATGACGGCGGTTATCCAAATGGTTATGTTGCTCGTCGCATCGATTATTCTGTTCGTCTGCAAAGTCAAGGCTAAGGACGTTGGCAACAGCCAAGTTTTCAAATCTGGTATCGTCGCGCTGGTTTCAGTTTATGGCGTCGCGTGGATGGCTAATACTTGCTTTGGAGCGCACATGGCGTTTTTGAAAGAATTCTTAGGTAATGCGGTTGCTCAATATCCTTGGGCGTTCGCAATTATCGCGTTCCTTACGTCTAAGCTCGTCAACTCGCAGGCGGCAGCTATCGCTATCGTCTTCCCAATGGCTTTAAGTGTCGGTATGGATCCCGTTATCATCATGTCGTTTATCAGCGCGTGTTACGGTTATTTCTTCCTGCCGACTTATCCCTCCGACCTTGCTTGTATCGGCTTTGACCGTTCGGGCACAACGCGAATCGGCAAATACATTTTGAATCATTCGTTCATGATTCCCGGTTTAATCGGCGTCATAAGCGGTTGCTGTGTTGGCTTTGTTATGGCGCATCTTGTCTTGTAATAATCTTTTGCAAAAAAATTCTCCCGCCGAAGTTTGACGGGAGTTTTTTTTTAATATGTAATTCGTAATGCGTAATGCGCAATTAATCCCTAGTCCCTAATTCCTAACAACTAGTTCCTAGTTCCTAATTGCTTTTCAACCCGGTGGCCAAGTCATTTTTCTTTTGGCGAGGAAGTGAACATGCAAATGCGGAACAGTCTGTCCGCCGTCCTTGCCCGTGTTGATGATGAGGCGGAAACCCGCGTCGGCAACTCCGAAATCAGCGGCGAGTTTCGGCACCACGTCAACGAAAATGTGCGCGGCGAGTTCCTTATCTTCCGTTTGAAACTGCGCGACGCTTTGAATATGTTTTTTAGGGATAATCAAAACGTGGACGGGAGCTTTGGGCGATAAGTCTTTGAACGCGATAACAGTATCGTCCTCGTAAACCTTCTGCGCGGGAATTTCGCCCGCCGCAATCTTGCAAAAAATACAATCAGCCATTTTAAAACCTCCTTTAGGAATTAGGATTTAGGAATTAGGAACCAGTAGGAACTAGTTCCTAGCTCCTAGTTCCTAATAACTAGTACCTGAATTTAATCATTGGCGGCGACAACATGACGGACGCCGTAATATTGCGCAACCAACATGTTCAAACAAAAATTCGGATTTTCGTTAATGCCCGCGAAAAAATTCAGATAAGGAACTGCCGTTCGGTCGCCGTGAACTTTTTCAAAGCGATGACGTATAGGCATTCGCGGCATAGGAACAGGGTCGGCTTGAGCGTTTCGCTGAATAAATCGGACTTGCCGCCGCGCCGCATTGAATATCGAAATATCGACATAAATAAACGTCACGAAGTATGCAAATAAAATCGACGTTAAAGCTACCGAAATTCCGCGCATTAATTTTTTCGGCAAGTTAAGCGTCAACTTCAAATGCTGTCGCTCCATTTCCAAAATCGCGCCCGTCGACGCAACCAGTACAAATGCCAAAGACGGTATCGATACGCGCAGATTGAATTCGGGCGAGAATAACATTGCCGTCGGAACTAACAAGCCCGCTGTCGTGAACGCTAACATTAAAATTTCGGGCGTGTTTAATCTCCCAGCCTTTCGACGCAAAAAGTAAATGAACATCGGAATCAGTGCAAGCAAATCTGCCGCAATCACTCTGTCAAAGCCGTTTGTTAAGTGTTCAAAGAAAATCGCCGCCGTGTAATGAAAATTCGGGTGAGCAAATTCCAATCGCGCAAAATTACCCGGCGCAAGTATCATAAACGCGCAACCGATTATCAGCGACACAAGCCCCGCTATCATCCAAATTCTGAAAACTCCCCGCGCTTTACACATGATGACTAAAAAAATTGTTAAACAAACCGTCGCCAATGCGCCTGCCTCATTCGACCAGCCCGCCGCCAAGCCTAATAATATCATCAGCAGGAAATTTAAAATCGAATTGCCCGCCTCGCCTGTCCGCAATGCTTTTACATACGGCGTCACGAAAAATAATTGGAAGAACGACATCCACATATAATTACAAGAGCCTGTCAACCAGAATAAACTCATTAGCGACGCCGCCGAGAACAAGAATAAACTCAAGAAAATCCACAACAACGCCGTCCGCGAAATTTTTAGCCACGTGTTCGCTAAATTTATTATCGTCAGCACTAAGAAAATAAATATCACTGTATTGGCAACGTCGAAGACTGGTTTGCCCAGCCAGATAAAGAACTGCGCGAGTCCATGCGCGAAAATCCTTCCGCCCCACGTGAAATAATGCGACTCCATTGATTGATAAATATCGCTTAAAGATTCGACACGTTGCCGAGTTTCTACTTCGGGCGAACCGAATTGCATTTGCTCCAAGTTGCCGCCGTGCGCTCCGTCCCAAATAAAGGCATAGGCGTAATCGTCATGACTAAGCGGCAATAACGTCGTCCTTATGAAAAAAAATCCCGCGAAGATTAAAAATATAATCAGCGACCGCGACGAGTTCAACGTCTGATTTATCCATTGAAAAAAAGTCAAAGAAATTTCTCCTTACTTTAACAACGCAACGGCTTTCGAGAGAGTCTCGCCGATATTTTCACGAATCACAAGTTCTGCGTCGGCGTCAGCGCGAGTTGCCGTCTTGTTTATCAAAATCAAATGCCGTCCACGAAAATAATCAATCAACCCCGCCGCAGGATAAACAATTAAGCTCGTGCCGCCGATAATCAATGTATCCGCCTCCGAAATCGCCCGAATCGAATTGGCAATCGTTTCGTTGTTTAGATTTTCGCCGTAAAGAACTACATCGGGCTTGACGATAACGCCGCATTTTTCGCAGTAAGGAATGGGAATATTTTTCATGACAAAATCAACGCCATACTCCTCGCCACATTTAATACAGTAATTCCGCAGAATCGAGCCATGTAATTCGTAAACAACTTTCGAGCCTGCAAGCTGATGAAGTCCGTCAATATTCTGTGTGACGACCGCGCTTAAAATCCCGCGACGCTCCAATTCGGCAAGCGCAAGATGTCCTGCATTAGGCTTGGCGTCAAGATAAACAAAACGTTCGCGATAAAAGGCAAAAAATTCTTCGGGGTGATTCATAAAAAATCTGCGCGACGCCATTTCTTCGGGCGAAAAAGTCTGATTGAGTTTCTGATTATAAATGCCCGACGCGCTCCGAAAATCGGGAATTCCCGACTCGGTAGACATGCCCGCGCCTCCGAAGAATACCGCGCTAGCACTCTTCGATAATATCTCGGCGAGTTTTTCTATATTCGTCATTTCCTTTTCCTCCAATTTTTATTGGAATTTTAAAACACTGCGCGGCATTTGGCAAATTTTTTTAATCGTTGACGGCAACAATCCCTTTAATCCCGTAGTATTGCGAAGTGATGACGTTGCGGCAATCCTTAGGGTTGGTATCAATGCCGCCGAAATGCGCCATATAAAATCTGGTCACTCTGTCGCCGTGAATCGCGTCGAACCTATGAGAAACGGGCACGGGCTTTAAGGAAATTAACCCGACCTCTTTATTGTTTTGGAGAAATTCCTCCGTTTGACAAGTCGCCTTGAAAAATTGAACGTCCATATAAATCAGCGTCGCGAAATAGGCAATAAATACGGCGATTAATCCTGTCGAGAGTCCGCGCAGAATTTTTTCCGATAAAATTTTAATCGGGCGACGTTCCAATTCCAAAATCGCACTCGCCGCCGCAACCAACGCGAAAGCCATTGAAGTTATCGACACGCGCAAAGTAAATTCGGGCGAAAACAGCATTATCACGGGCACGAGGAAACTTGCCGCCGTAAATGCTGCCATTAAAATTTCCGTCGTGTTCAATCGTCCGAAAAAATTTCTCCGTAAAAAATAAATCCACACGGGCAACAGCACAATCAAATTCGCGCCGACGACTCGCGGGAATTCTGTCGTCAAATGGTCTAGGAAAACTTCCAAGCTGTAATGAAAATGCGGGTGTGAAAATTCCATACGAACCAAATTGCCGGGCGAAAACATCATGAACGTACAGCCGATTATCAGCATTACAAAGCCCGCCGTCATTTGCGGTCGATAAACTTTTCGCGCCCTGCAAAGTTTCATTAAGAAAATCGTCAGGCAAATTGTCGTCAAAGCTCCCGCCTCATTCGACCAACCCGCCAAAAATCCGAGCGGTATCATCAGCCAAAAATTTATGGGCGCAACGTTCGAGCGCAAGGCGTTGACGTAGGGGATTAGGAACAACATTTGCACGAGCGACATCCACATATAATTACAAGAACCCGTTAGCCAAAACATCGTCGTCATCGACCACGCCGATAAAATAAACAGGCTGAAAAATATCCACAGCAAAACATTTCGCGAAAACTTAATCTGCGCGGCGGCGAGTTTGATTATCGACAACACCAACGCGATAAAGACGATTGTATTTGCCACGTCAAAGGCGGGCTTGCCAATCCACATAAAAAATTGAACGATTGAATGCGCAAAAATTCTTCCGCCCCAAGTGAAATAATGCGACCACATTGAATTAAAAATATCTCCGAACGAATCGACACGCTCGCGAGTTTCTACTTCGGGCGAACCAATCATCATCATCTGTAAATTGCCATCGTGTTCGCCGTCCCAAATAAAGGCGTAGGCGTAGTCGTCGTAGGCAAGCGGCATTAAAATTGTTCGTATGAAAAAAAATCCCGCAAAAATCGCGAATAAAATCTGCGGGCGCAAAAAATATCTCAAGCCAAATCCTCCTTAAGTTTTTCCGAAATTTTAATTCACCGCGCAGACTTTGGCAACTTGAAATTTATTTTTACTTTGATATAATGCGGCGCGTAACAATTTTAAGGAGGCAACTTTTAATGAAGGGAAAATTTTTAGCCGCAATAACTTTGGCGACGACACTTTTATTTACGGGTTGCGGCGGCGGAGACACTCCTGCGAAAACAGACGGCGATAAACCAGCGGCAGGAGCCGAATCAACTTTGAAAATCGGCGCGACGCCCGCTCCACATGCGGAAATTTTGGAGCAGATTAAGCCCGACCTCAAGGAGCAGGGAATCAATCTTGAAATCGTCGAGTTCAACGATTATGTTCAGCCGAATATCGCGCTTAATGACAAAGAGCTTGACGCAAACTTTTTCCAACACGAACCTTATCTGAATGATTTTGTCAAAGAACATAAAGACCTTAAGTTGAAGAATGTCGGCGGCGTCCACGTCGAGCCAATGGGCATTTACTCCAAGAAGATTAAAGATTTGAACGAACTCGCTGACGGCGCAACGGTTTCAATCCCGAATGACCCGACAAACGGCGGACGCGCTTTACTGCTTTTGCAAAAGGCGAATTTGCTCAAGCTTAAAGACGGCGTAAAAGAAACCGCGACCGTTCAAGACATTGCCGAGAATCCCAAAAACTTGAATGTTCAGGAAGTCGAGGCGGCTCAACTCCCGCGCACTCTTGAAGACGTGGACATTTCGATTATCAACACAAACTTTGCGCTCAACGCGGATTTAAATCCCATGAAGGACGCGCTCTTTATCGAGGATAAGGATTCGCCCTATGTCAATATTATCACCGTCCGCGAAGGCGACGAAAACCGCGAAGACATTCAAAAACTTTTGACGACGATTAAATCCGACAAGGTTAAGAAATTCATCGAGGATAAATATCAAGGCGCGATTGTTCCTGCGTTCTAAAAAAATTTTTAAGCGACCTCCTGCAAACGCGGGCAGGTTGCTTTTTTTGTGTCAATGTGTAAAATATTTTTCGATAAAGGGCGGTGATAAATTTGCTTGAGAAATTTCAGAAGGTCGAAGAACATTTTGCAGAAGTCGAGGCGCGACTCGGAGACCCGTCAGTCGTGGCGGACGTGGAAAAATTTACCAAACTTACTCGTGAACACGCCGCACTTTTGCCCATAATTAACAAGCTCCACGAATATAAAAAAATCCTCGCGCAGATTGACGAAGATAAAAATTTATTGGAGACTTCGAGCGACGACGATTTAAAAACTTTGGCGACAGAGGAACTCGCTGAGCTTAAAAAATCCAAAGCCGAATTGGATTCCGAGTTGCCGATTTTACTTCTGCCTAAAGACCCTAACGACGATAAAAATATTATTATGGAGATTCGGGGCGGCGTCGGCGGCGAAGAGGCGGCTTTATTCGCGGGAGATTTGTTTAGAATGTATGTACGCTACGCCGAGCGGCAAGGTTGGAACGTCGATATTGTTGATTCAAATCCGACGACAATCGGCGGCTTTAAGGAAATAATTTTTACGGTCGACGGCGCGGGCGCGTTCAGTAAGCTCAAATATGAAAGCGGCACCCACCGCGTCCAAAGAGTTCCTGTCACTGAAAGCGGTGGTCGAATTCATACCAGCGCGGTAACAGTCGCCGTTATGCCCGAAGTTGAGGAAGTCGACGTTACGATTAACCCTAATGATTTGCGAATTGATACTTACTGCGCGAGCGGCGCGGGCGGGCAATACGTCAACCGAACTGAGACCGCGATTAGAATTACGCATTTGCCGACGGGAATTGTCGTGCAATGTCAGGACGAAAAATCTCAACTCAAGAATAAGGAAAAGGCAATGCGCGTTCTTCGTGCCCGCGTTAAAGATTTGGCAGTTCGCGAACAGACTGAAGCGATTGCAGCCGACAGGAAAAATCAAGTCGGGTCGGGCGATAGGAGCGAACGTATTCGGACATACAATTTCCCGCAAGGGCGCGTTACTGACCATAGAATCGGCTTGACGCTTTATAAGATTGACGCGATTTTGAACGGCGAACTTGACGAGATTATTTCCGCGCTGATAACCGCCGACCGCTCAAAGAAATTGGCAACTGAGGGCTGAAAAAATTGGCAACCGAGAATTGAAAAAAAATTAGCGGGTAGTGGAAACCCGGCGCACATGGACGTGCGCCGCCGGCAATAGAAACATGGATGTTTCTTTGCCGGTCATACGCCCTTTCTTTTTGTAACTTTTTCTTTGGGCGAGCAAAGAAAAAGTTTTTCAAAGCGCAAAGAAGAAGTTTTATATAAACGCTATGAAAAAGTATGTTCAACAGCATTTTTGATTGAATCTGAAAAATTTTTGTAGTATATTTAATCGGCGATTATGAAACGAATCTTGATAGGAGGGTTGCCTGTGAATATAGATTTTGAATTCCCATTGAAAGTTCGCGACATGGTTTCGACGATAACGCCGCTCGACATCTTCGACATAATAATCGTTGCGGCGATTCTCTACAAATGTTATCAAATGATTCAAGATACACGCGCCATAACGCTGGTTAAAGGACTTATGGTAATTGTTTCGCTAACGATAATTTGCGGCTGGCTCAATCTGCACGTCATATCATGGCTGTTGCAAAAAAGTTCGGAGTGGTTGCTAATCGCGTTGCCGATTTTATTTCAACCAGAATTGAGACGCGGGCTTGAACATTTAGGACAAGGACAATTTTTCAGTCGCGGAGCCTCGCTTATGGATAAAAAAGAGGCGGACATTGTCGTTGAGGAAATCGTCAAGACGGCGAAGAAACTTTCACAGACAAAGACGGGCGCACTTATGGTTATCGAACGCGAAATGAAATTAAACGACATCAGCGTTACGGGAATTCATATTGACGGAATTATTTCATCGGAATTTTTACTGAACGTTTTTATCGTGAATACGCCCCTACACGACGGCGCGGCGATAATTCGTGGCAACAGATTAATATCTGCGGCTTGCGTCTTGCCACTAACGGAGAATACGGGACTTTCGACGGAGCTTGGCACGCGGCATAGGGCGGCAATCGGTTTATCGGAGCAATGCGACGCTTTAGTTGTAGTCGTCAGCGAGGAAACAGGAACAATTTCCGTTGCAGAGGGCGGAAAATTAATGAGACGCTTTGACGAACAGACTTTGGCGGCTAAAATTCGCCCCGCATTTGTCGGCAATGAAGATAAAATTTTCGGCAAGTTCCTTTCAAAGTGGAGGGGCGAAAAATGAAAAAGCAACTCGTTGAAATGTTCAGCCACAATCTCTTAAAGAAATTAATCGCGCTGATTGTGGCGTTTATCATGTGGGTATTGGTAATGGCGGATCAAGACCCGGCAATAAACGGCTCCTACACCGTGCCGCTGACGATTTCAAATGCGCCCTATGAAATGATTGCGGTTTGCGACGAAAAAGTTATAAAGATTGAGACTCGTGCGCCGCGTTCCTACTTTGTCAAATACGACGCGAATGCTTTCCGTGTTTACGCGAATCTTGACGGTTTGGAAGAAGGCAATCATAAAATTATGCCGCAAGTTGTCATGCCTCAAGGTTTCGAGTTGCTTGGGACTTTTCCAGAGAAAGTCGACGTTAAACTTGACCCGCTTATCGAACTTCAAATGCCCCTTGAGCTTACGATTAGCGGCTCCATTGACCCAAATTCGGCGATTAAGGGAATTAGTCAATCAATGGAATTTGTAACGGTCGTCGGTCCGAAAAGTTTTGTTGAGCAAACGGCGAAAATTTATGGCAACGTTAATCTTACGGGCAACACGTCGAGTTTTGAAATGCAAATTCCTATGCGGGCGGTTGACGATAAAGGAAATATTATCCCGAATGTGCGCGTAGTGCCGAGCGTCGTGACGGTTTCGATTGACATTGAGAACGGCATTAAGAAAAAAATTGTTCCGGTTATTCCTGAGTTGACGGCTCCAGAAGGCTGGGAACTTACTAAAATTAATGTCGAGCCCGCGCAGATTGAAATTAGCGGTTCAGAGTCGATTGTAAATTCGATTGTAACGATAAAAACGGAGCCTTTTGCGGTGCAGACGGGGCAGAGAATTTTCAAAGGGACGCTGGGATTGGTTGTGCCCGAAGGCGTGTTGACAAAGTTCAGCGAAGTTACGGTTTCGGCGGAAGTTATTCGCAAGCCCGTCATGCGCGGCGAATAGACAAATAATTGACTCTTTTTAAATATGCGCGAGGTGATTTCATGGCTAAAAAACATTTGGCGGAGACGGTTTCAGCCGCGCAGACAGAGGAAGAACTGAAATTTTTCTTTGCAAAGCATTTCGACCTGCCTGTTTCTACTAAAAATCGAATCGACCTATACACCGAGCAAATTCTTTTTGAGTTCAAGCTTGATGATAACCTTAAAAATCTCCAAACGCTTGCCAAAACCGTCGCGCAGGCTCTTTATTACGTTCGCAGATTGAAATTCGGCGATGATGAACGCGCTCCCAGCCAAAATATCTGCGTCATTACCAAAAATCTTGCCGCGTTCTTCACAACTGACGACTTCGCCGCATTTTTTAATAATCCGAACTACGATTGGGATTTAAAGCCCTCCAAGCCTTGTAAAAAGCTTGTTGACGACCTTGCCAGCTCCGAAATTATTATTCATGCCCATGTTTATGATTTTGCCAATTTTCATGACGGACTTGCCTTTGAAACGCTAATTAATAACACTCGCAAGCGTAAATCCGCGCTTTTCAACGTCAAAAAGCAGATTAATCAGCAGAATTTTTATCAAGTCTTCCAATATTGGCAAAGTTTTTTTGGCGCGGACGTTGCTAACGGGCATAAACCTTCCGAATATTTTCTTATCGACATTGAACAGGGTAAATCGCATATTAATGACGGAAAAGTTTATTTTGAAATGACGGGCGAACAAATTATAAGAAAACCGCTTAATCCCGATGAATATAATTATTTTTGGAGCCAATACGCCAAAATTTCTTCGGCGCGTGAAATCATTGCGATTCGGCAGAAAATGGACAGAATCACCGAGATTAATTTACGCAGATTCACAGGCGAATTTTATACGCCGATTGATTTTGCTAAGAAAGCCTTTGATTATCTGACGCGCACGGTTAATTTCGGCTCGAATTTCAGGATTTGGGATATGGCGGCGGGGACTGGCAATTTAGAATTTGCGATTCCGCCCGACGCGATTAAATTTTGCTATATCTCGACGCTGATTGAGGACGAGGCTAAATATTGCAAGCAAATTTTCAGTGACGCGACTGTCTTTCAATATGATTTTCTGAACGACGGCGAAGATAAATTGCCTCAAAACCTGCGCGACGACCTTAATAATCCCGAAATAACTTGGATTATCTTTATCAATCCGCCATATGCCACCGCCAATAATAAAGATACCGATAAAACCTTAGTTAATAAATCCGGAATATCAATGACTGCGATTAGAGAGCTTATGATTGCTGATAATTTAAAAGTTTCCAGTCAAGAGCTAACTACGCAGTTTTTATATCGAATCAGCCGCGATTTTGCTAATCGTAAAGCGTGGCTCGGCATATTTTCTAAGCTTGCATATATTCAAACTAGCGTTGACCAAAAAATTCGTGATAGTTTCTTTCAATATAAGTTTGAACGCGGATTTATGCTTAGTTCGCAGAATTTTCAAGGTTGCAAGGGCAAATTTCCTGTCGGATTCATAGTTTGGAACTTAGGCGAGCGCATTTCATTGGTAGAGCAAACTATTTCACTTGATATTTATGATTCGACGGTTGAAAAGATTGGAGAGAAGATAATTTACTCTGCGCGGAGTGAAAATTTTTTGAACAAATGGATTGAGCGTCCTCGTTGCACAAAAAAATTTCCGCCAATGGTTAGCGGACTAAATTTTGGTTTTGAGCATAATAAACGAGTTGATAGAGTTGCAGAAGGATTTTTAGCTGGCTTTATGATAAAAGGTAATGATTTTTTAAACCAAAACAGCACAGCATTATTATCTGCGCCGTATGCGAGCCACGCAGGGTTTTCAATCACTGAAAAAAATTTTGAACAGGCAATGATAGTGCATATGGTGCGCCGCTTACCAAAGGCGACGTGGTTAAACGACCGCGACCAATTTTTACAGCCGACAAAGCCGTTGACGCGGGAATTTATCACGGACGCGGTAATCTGGAGCTTATTTGCGCCGTCGAATCAAACTGTCTCCTTGCGCAACGTGGAATATGAGGGCGCGACTTATCAGATAGTGAACAATTTATATCCGTTTAAGCTGTCGGAGGTACGGAGTTGGGAATGTTCGTCGATAAAGATAGCGGCGCGGCTTGAGACGGCGACTTCGGACAGGTTTGCGGCTTTATGGGTAAAAAATAACCCGCTTTCCGCGCAGGCTCAAGCAGTTTTAGACGCGGGGCGGGCTATTTACAAGAAATTTTACGCGGAACTTTCGCGGCTTGACGTTCGGAAATTCAAAATCGAAGACTGGGACGCGGGCTGGTATCAAATCCGCATGAGTTTAGGCGCGTCGATAAATTTAAGTGAGTTATCAGCGAAATTGGAGCCGCAAATTTACGAGCTGGGATTTTTACGCGATGAAGTCAGATATTTTTAATAATGACCGCGACAAGATTTGATGATAATTTGGTTTCCGTCAATATCATAAACCAAACGATTGGATTCGTCGATTCTGCGGCTGTAACCGCCACCATATTTGAGACGTTCGGGCTTGCCTTCGCCGAACATAGCTCCATCGCGCTCGATACTTTTCAAAAGCCGCTTGATTTTATCTATAGTCTTTTTGTCTTGATCTTCCCAGTAAGAGTAGTGTTGCCAGCCAATTTCAGTGAAGGTTCTGAACATTGTCCAAAGCCTCCAATTCTTCTTCCGTGAAAGTTACAACTTTGCCTTGTTTGTATTGCTCTGTACTGCGTT
>JAFYNH010000013.1 GCA_017549815.1 Selenomonadaceae bacterium | reverse complement strand
CAACGAAGTCCGCGATTGGAATGGCGACGGGCGCACAGACCTTGCCGACGTTAAATGGCTTTTGGAAAATGATAAAAATGCTTTGACGTATTTGGAGGGCGACGGAGATTTTCGGTCGGCAGAATGCATTGCGGCATTAAAAGAGGCAGACATAGTAGTAACGAATCCGCCGTTCAGTTTGTTTAGGGAGTATGTGGCTCAGCTCGTCGCTTACGATAAAAAGTTCCTCATCATTGGCAACATAAACTGCATAACCTACAAGGAAATTTTCCCGCTGATTATGGAGAATAAAATTTGGCTTGGTTACGGCATGGGGCGCGGGATTAAAGGTTTTATGGTTCCCGATACCTACGAACTTTATGGAACAGAGGCTCGCGTTGAAAACGGCAAAAGAGTTGTTTCAACTAATCAATGCCTTTGGCTGACAAATCTTGATATTCGCAAACGGCACGAAGATATAATCTTATTTAAACGAATCAAAGACGAACCTGAACTTTTTCCGCGCTATGATAATTACGACGCTATCGAAGTTCCGAAAACCGCCTTTATTCCTTGCGATTATGAAGGCGTTATGGGCGTCCCGATTATCTTTCTCGACAAATATAATCCCAGCCAATTTGAAATTTTGGGGCATACTTCATCAAATGATTTAAGCCCGGCGGTTGATGCGTTGCGTACAGATAAAAAAAATCGCAATCGCGGAATTATAAACGGCAAGCAGAAATACGACAGGATTTTGATTCGGCGGAGGAAAAATGGAGATTAAGATAGAAAATTTAAGGAAATATCGCATAGAGGATAAAATTTTTGCGACAAATCACGCGGCAGAAAGATTTGATTATCCGTATCCAAGCTGTTTGGTATTGGGAAAAAATCTGCGCGGTGAAGAAATTCATGCGGTATTAAGCGATGAAGGTACGTCGAGCCGAATAATCACGGCATATTTCCCCGACGCGGATAAATGGAGCGCGGATTTCAGAGTCAGGAGGTAAAAAGTTATGAATTGTTTGATTTGCAAAGGCGGAAAGATGATTGAGGGTTTTGAAACGTATTTTGCGAAATTGGGCGACAGCTATCTGATTATTGAAAATGTGCCGTGTTTTAAATGCGACCAATGCGGCGAATTGGTATTTTCGTTATCGGTGCTTGAGAAACTTGAAAAGTTGATTGAGCTTTACGAAAAAGTTCAAAGTAAGATATTCATTGTAGACTATCGGCAGGCGGCGTGAAAAAACATTTTTGATTCGGAGGCGTTAGCAATGAGCACAAAGGCAGATATAATCGATTTGCTGGACAACGCGACGGAAAAATCACTTGAAAAAATATTGGACGCGGCAAAAGCAATCCTTCGCGAAGAAAAAGGCGATAAAGTCTACACGATAGAAGAAATTCGCGCAAAAGCAGTGCCGATAGCTAAAAAATACGGCGTAAAACGTCTGTCGTTATTCGGGAGCTATGCACGCGGCGAGGCTGATTCCATGAGCGACGTAGATTTTCTTTATGATTCTGGTAATGGCAAAATCAGAAGTACTTTCGACTACATTGATTTCATTTACGATTTGGAAGACGAATTTAAATGTCATATAGATGCCGTGAGTGAAGGAATAAGTGACAAAAAATTTCTTACGGAAATAAAAAGTGACGAGGTATTAATTTATGAGGAAACGGCATGATGTTAATTGAACTGCATAAAATTCTTGTACGCGAAGTTGCAAAAGATTTTGTCGATAATCCGGAACAAGGTTGTACAGGCTACGGCGGGCGGCTGAATATTCGTCCTGCATTCCAGCGCGAATTCGTCTATAATGAGACGCAACGCAATGAGGTTATTCGCACGATAAAGAAAAATTTTCCGTTAAATGTTATGTACTGGGTTCGCAGTGGCGACGGAAATTTTGAGATGCTTGACGGACAACAGCGCACGATAAGTATTTGTCAATACGTAACGAATAGTTTTTCTCTCGACCATATAAGCTTTGGGAGTTTGAGCGAGACGGAGCAAAATAAAATTTTGGATTACAAGCTGACGATTTACATTTGCGAGGGCAACGATCAAGAGAAATTGGATTGGTTTAAAATAATAAACATAGCGGGCGAAAAGTTGACGACGCAAGAGGCACGCAACGCGATTTATGCCTGTGATTGGCTGACCGACGCGAAAAAATTTTTCAGCAAAAACAGTTGTCCCGCGCAGACTCAGTACGGAAAATATTTAAGCGGCAAGGCGATTAGACAAGATTATCGAAAGCGGCGTAAGACCCCTAACTTTAGTTTTTAGGATTTAGGAACTAGGAACTGAAAAAACTAGTTCCTAAAAACTCGCTCCTAGTTCCTTTAACAATAAAAGAGGTTAGCCTTCCTCTCTAAAAAAATAGTGT